>NZ_JAVDQF010000001.1:636426-954639 GCF_031454135.1 Arthrobacter russicus | reverse complement strand
GCCTGACTATTGGCGGAATTACACGGTGATCGGTACCGAGGGCCGGATTGAGAACTACGGCGACGGCCCGGGGGAGTTGATCAAGATCTGGACCAGCCGGCACACGCACAGCCTGCCCGAACCCGATGAGACCCTGGTGATCGCCGGCGACGACGAGGGGCACGGCGGTGCGGACCCGTCCTTGATTGCCGAGTTCCTGCGCTTCGCGGTGTCCGGAGGCCCGACGGCGACCAACCCGGTCGCAGCCCGGGAAGCCGTCGCAGCAGGGGTGCTCGCCGCGCAGTCCTTGCGCAGCGACGGCGGGGCCCGGCGCGTTCCGGAGCTGCCGGCCGAACTGCGCGAGTACTTCGAGGCCGGACAGCCGGACTCCGGGGGTGCGGTCCGCGCGGCAACGGTGCCGGATGTGGCAGCGGGGCGGTGAGCCCGGCCAGGACCTGGTTGCTGTGCACGGCGCTCGCGGTGCTGTTGGCCGCGACCTGGGTCCTCTCCGGGGTTTTGTTGGAACGCAACGATCCGCAGACCGTAGCGGCCGGGCGGTCGCTGTTCAGCTGTTTGGGTTTGCTTTTGATCGCGCTGCGCAGCCGGGGTGCGCTCGTGCGATCCCTCCAGTTGATCGTGCGCAAGCCGGCTCCGTTGCTGGTCTCGGGGGTGCTCGGCGTGGCGGTCTACGCGCTGTGCTCGGTCTTCGCGATCTCGGTGGTGGGGACGTCAGTGACCAATCTGGTCATTGCGATGGCGCCTGGCCTGTCTCTGGTTTTCGGCGTGCTTTTCTTCCAACAGCGATCCGGCCGGCTTGCCGCATTGGCCGTGCTGTTGGCAGTCGTGGGCGCCGCCGTCTATGTGTTGGGCTCGTTCCATGCCACTACGGCTGACGGCCCGGTCCGGCTCGCCGGTATTGCCGCCGCGGTGATCGCAGTGAGTTCGATCGCGCTCTACGGCCAGCACTATGCCCGGATCTCCCGGGGGTACGATCCCGGGGACTTGCTGCTGGGCATTTTCCTGTTCGGCACGGTGCTGCTGTTTTTGCTGCTGGCGGCGACCGGCTCATTCGCCGGATTCTTCGCGATTGCGCCGCTGGATTGGCTCTGGTTTCTGGTTTTGGGTGTAGCAGTCTACGTTCCGGTATATCTGATCCAACACCGGTTGATCCATGACAAGGGCGCGGTTTTCACCGCCACGGTCTCGCTGGCCGTGCCGTTTCTGGTCCGGGCAGCGGAGATCTTCTGGTTCGGCAAACCCTGGCCCAACCCGGCCGAGACGATCGGGCTAGTGCTCTGTGTGGTCGGAATCGCCGTGGTGCTGCGCAACGGGGCGAAGCGCCCGGCCGCCACAAAGGCGCAGCTCAGAGCGGACTGATCGAGAAATCATCGCATCGGGCGGTGCCTGCCGTGGGCCGGTAGCAGAACGCCGTGGCGCTGCTGCCGTTCGCGGTGAAATCGACCGAGACCTGGGTCCAACCGGTGCTGCTGGAGGATGAACTCTGCTGGTTTCCGTTGTTCTTCATGCCCAACACGGTCGGCTGGCCGTCGGAGGCGATCCAGGCGGTCAACCGGTATTTCATCCCGGGCGTCATCCCGCTCACAGTTTGTTCGGCCGTGGCGAATTTCGAGGCGGTGGCGTTGAGGCTGAGCGCGTAAGCCCCGCTGCGCGCCGCGCTGCTGATGCTGGCCCGGCTCGCGGCCCAGGGCGACAGGCTGCCGCTTTCGAAGCCCGGGTTGGCCAGGGAAGGCGCGCTGTTGGCCAGCACCGGGGCCGGAGCGGGGCCGGCCACCCCGGCTCCATTGTCGGCGCCGATATTGGGCGCGGTATCCGCGGCCACCGGATTGCCGAAGGCGTCCTGTCCGCCGTTGTCCGGAATCACCGCCCCGGCAGCCAGCGCAGGTGAACTGTCGTGCAGCCGATAGCCGTCCAGAGCCTGGATCGAACTCCCGGTGCCGCGGCCCATCAGCCGCGGATCCGCGCCGATGCCGCCCGGATTGGCCGGCACGGAAGCGACGTTGAACACGGCGTTGTTGCCGAGCACGTATTTGCTTCCGGAGGCCAGCTTGAAGCTGGCGCTGCCGCTGCCCTCTTTGAGCACCAGATTGTTCCGGAAAACGACGTTCCGGGCGTTTCCGTTGTTCTCATTGATCACGGTCTGCGAGATCCCGGGGCCGATGTAGATGGTGTTGTTGTAAATGCTGGCACTTTCGATCCCGCCGCTACAGTTCTCGAAGCCGCGGTAGCTGTCGTTCTGGCTGATGTTGTAACGGATCACTGCGTTCTTCACCACGCCGGTCGCGTTGCAGAGCAGGAAAAAGCCGCCGGCATTGTCGTGGCTGTAGTTGTACTCGAAAACCGTCCCGTCGGTGCCCTGGTCGACGTCGAAGGCCATGCCGTCCCGGGTGGTCTGCCCACCGGAGGCTTCGTTGTACCGGAACACCGTGCCATCGGAATTCCAGGGCCAGATCCCGGCGTTGTAGCCGGCCGAGCGTTTCTGGAAGCCGGCCACGGTATTGCGCTCGATCAGCGCATTCTTCGCGGTTTGCGCGACGATGCCGTCGCCACCGGTGTTCTTGACCGTATTGCCGCTGATCACCACACCGGTGCTCGGCGTCCAGGGATAGCTGATCGTGCTGCTGCCGACCGCGGCCCGTTCCGCCCAGACCGAGGCGACCGCGCTGATGCCGCTGCGGTCCACTGTGTCCACGGTGTTGCCGAGGATCCGCAAATCATCGAAATTGCTGGGTTTGGCGGTGCCGGTCACGCTGGCCAGGATCCCGCCGCTGCCGTTGGTGTCCTTGCTGTCGTCGCCGGCGATGTCATGCACGTAGAGGTTTTGGACCACGACGTGGTTGGCCGTGCCGAAGTTCTCCAGATTGACGAAGACCCCGCGTCGCTTGCTGGCCGGCAGCTTCGCATTCGTGACTTCGAGGTCCCGGATTTCGATGCCCTGGATGTTCTTCAACAGCACGGTGTCGGTGGCGCCATTGCCGTCGATCACCGGCCGGGCGCTGCCGGGGCCGTAAGCGCCGATCGAAATCGGAGACTCCGCGGTTCCTGAACCCTGTGGGGCCAGAGTGCCCCGGCAACTGCTGCCCCGTTTGAGCGACACGGTGGCTCCGGGGGCGAGCAGCAGCGCATTGACCGAGTCCAGCGAGTTGAACGGAGACTGCGTGCTGCGGCCATTACCGGACGCGGCCGCGGAACAGTCGACGAAGTACTGGTCGCCGACGACGGCCGAAGCCGCGGCCGCCGGTGCCGCGATCGCCGGTGCCGCGATCGCCGGCCCGGCGACCAGCCCGACGGCCAGGCCCATGGAAAGGACGGCGGTGCTGGTAGCGCGCAGTGCGAAAGCCATGTTATCTCCAGAATAGGTAGACGCCTTGGCGTAAATCTGACTGATCATGATCAAAATGTCAATGAAAAAATCGCAGCGTGTCAAAATTCGGGGTCGGGTGACGTAGCATCGGAGCAACACTCCGCCGCACTTCGACGCCGTCCTTCGCAAGGAGTCCACCCGCATGCCCGGCACCCGGAAACCCAATGTCCTGCTGATCATCTCCGACGACCATGGCTATGGGGACCGGTCCGCGACCGGGCTGTGCCCCGATGTCAGCACTCCGGCGCTGGATCGTTTGGCTGCCGACGGTGTGGACTACTCGGACGCCTACGTCACCGCGCCGATCTGTTCGCCCTCCCGGTCCAGCCTCATCGTCGGGGTGCATCAGAAACGCTGGGGCGGGCATTGGTTCAACGATTCCGCGATGGCGCCCGAAACCTTCCAGACGCTGCCCGAGCGGCTTGTCGAGGACGGTTACCGCACCGGCTATTTCGGCAAGGTGCATTACGGCCACGAGGAACCGGGAGACCGGGCCTGCCCGGAGCAGCATGGTTTCCAAGAGGTCTACTACGGCTTGGCCGCAGGGCAGATGGGCCGGCTCAATTATCTGCGGCATTCGGCGCAAGCAGTCGCCGATTACGGCCCCGAGGCGTCCTGGCGGATGGCCGTGCAGCCGATGTTCGAGGGAGCCGGCGGTGCCGTCCAGGAAAGCGAACTCGAAGGATTCCTGACCGAGGAGCTCGGCCGGCGCACCCGGGAATTCATCGCCGGGGACGGGCAGCCGGAAGCGCAGCCGTTCTTCGCGATGCTCGCATTCAATGCAGTGCACAACTTCTGCTGGCAGCTTCCCGACGACGAATTGGCGGCCCGGGGCTTGCCTGCGCTGGCGGATTGGTCCGAGACCGCGGGCAGCTATCTCGATTGGTACGAAGAGGCGATCAATCCCAATTTGGCGAACGGCCGGGCCTATTACCTGGCGCAGCTCGAACTCATGGACCGGCAGATCGGCTTGATCCTGGACCAGCTGGACGAGGCGGGCATCGCCGAGGACACCTTGGTGTTCTACCTGACCGACAACGGCGGATCGACCTGCAACTACGGGGACAACGCTCCGTTGCGCGGCACTAAGTACACCTTGTACGAAGGTGGGATCCGGGTGCCGTTCCTGGCGCGCTGGCCCGGCGGCGGGTTCAGCGGCGGGCGGACCGAATCCGGAACCGTCAGCAGTCTGGACATTGCGCCTACGGTGCTGCGGGCCGCGGGGGTGCCGGGCAGCGGAGTGCTCGACGGCGTCGACTTGGCCGAGCCGTTGCCGCCCGGGCGCGAATTTCATTGGGACTGCGGTTGGACCTGGGCGGTGCGTTGCGGCGATTGGAAACTCACCTGGACCGATCCGGACTCCGAAGCCGCGAAGATGGTCCGCCTGATCGAGCATGCCGATCCCGGCAGCGGATACCGGCTGCACAACCTGGCCGAAGATCTGGGCGAGCAGCACGACGTGCAGGCGTCCCGGCCGGATATCGTCGAAGACTTGCAGCGCCGGCGTCGGGACTGGGTGGCAAGCCTCGAGTGGCCAGATCAGCAGGTTGAACGCCGGGATTGACCTGCAGATCTGGCCACTCGGAGAGGTCAATGGGCGGCGACCAATTCGCTGACCACGGCGTGCAGCGCATCGGCGACGGCGCGCACCGATTGCCGGGCCAGGTTCTCCGGACGGCTCAGCAGATCGATTTTCCGCCTGGTCCGGATGCCGTCCAACGGCTTGAGCAGGACTCCGGGCGGCAGGGCCGCAGTGGCCAAATAGCGGGGCAGCAGTCCCAAGACCCCGCCGCCGGCCACGATCGAAGCCACCGTGCTGTAGTCGTTCACCCGGTGCGCCACCTGCGGTTCCGCACTGGTGACCATCGAAATCGCATTGAGCACATCCGCGGGGGAGTAGCCGGCACGTGAAGTGGCCCAACGTTCGCCGGCCAGGTCCTGCGGGCGCAAGGCAGCACGTCCGGCCAAGGGGTGACCGGTCGGCAGCACCACGTCGAACGGTTCCTCGGCCAGCGTGGTGGCGGTGACTCCGCTGGAATCCCATTGCCCGCTGTGCGACATCCGATGCGCCAGCACCAAGTCGTAGCGCCCGGTGAGCGCCGGGAAATCGTGTTCTGAGACGTCTTCGTCGGCGAGCGCCAGCGACGGACCGTGCCCGGCCTTGAGTTTTTCGATCAACGGGCCGAAGAGCGTTTGGCCGGCACTGTGGAAGGCGCAGACGCTGACCGTGCCGCGGGGATCCTCGAGATGTTCGCCGATCGCGGCCTCGGCCTGGGCCATGGCTTGAATCACCTTGCCGCCGGCTTCGGCGAGCACCTTCCCGGCCTCGGTCAAAACCAGGGTGCGGCCTTCTTTCCGGGTCAGCGGGACGTCGATGCCCCGTTGCAGTTGCGCCAACTGCTGGGACACCGCGGACGGGGTGACTTTCAGGGTCTCAGCCACCGCGGTGACGCTGCCCAACTCGCCGAGCTCACGCAACAGCTGCAACTGATGGATTTCCATGTAGCCAATGCTAAAGGGAAGTTTCACATTTCCGGGATTGTGCTAATGGGATCCAGGTCATCTAATGGATCCGAGAGGTCATTGCAGACCAGCCGATGAGGCGTAGCAGAGATTGAAGGCGCAGTTCGCATGAAAGCATTGTTCAAGCCGGGCCCGCAGGCCGGATTCGAGCTCGTGGAACGTCCGGAACCGGAGACCGGCGAGTTCGATGTGAAGATCAAGGTGATGACCACCGGTATTTGCGGTACCGATCTGCACATTCTGGCCTGGGACGCCTGGGCGGCGTCCACGATCAACGCGCCGTTGATCGCCGGGCACGAATTCTACGGCGAAGTGGTCGAGGTCGGCGGTGAAGTCAAAGACGTCAAAGTCGGCGACCGGGTCTCCGGCGAAGGCCACATCGTGTGCGGTACTTGCCGGAACTGCCGCGCGGGGCGGCGCCAGATGTGCATCCGGACGCAGAGCGTCGGCGTGCAGCGCGACGGTGCGTTTGCCGAATACGTGGTGATTCCGGAAACCAATGTCTGGGTGCACCACGATGAATCGATCACCCCGGAGCTCGGCGCGGTCTTCGACCCGTTCGGCAATGCGACGCACACCGCCTTGGCTTTCCCGGTGCTCGGCGAGGATGTGCTGATCACCGGCGCCGGGCCGATCGGCCTGATGGCGATCGCCGTCGCCCGGCATGCCGGAGCCCGGAAGATCGCGATCACGGATGTCTCCCTGCCGCGTCTGGAACTCGCCCGCAAACTCGGTGTGGACCTCGCCGTCGATGTCTCCAGCATGCGGGTCAAAGACGCCCAGGCTGCATTGGGCATGCGGGAGGGGTTCGACGTCGGACTGGAGATGTCCGGCCACCCGACCGCCTTGCCGGAAATGATCGGGAACATGAACCACGGCGGACGGATCGCGATGCTGGGCCTGCCCGCTGCGCCGATCGACATCGATTGGGCCAAGGTCGTGACCCATATGCTCACGCTCAAGGGCATCTACGGGCGCGAAATGTATGAGACCTGGTACGCGATGAGTGCGATGCTCGCCTCGAACCCGGTGCTGCGCGAGGGCATATCCTCGATCATCACGGATGTACTGCCGGCGACCGAGTGGGAAGCCGGATTCGCCGAAGCCAAGTCCGGCGTCGGTGGCAAAGTTGTGCTCGACTGGACAGTTTTCTAGGAGAATCCCATGTATTCAAGCATCAAAGACCAGTTGGCCGGCGAGCTCGACGAGATTCGCGCGGCCGGCTTGTTCAAGACCGAGCGCAAAATCGCCTCGGCGCAGAGTTCGCACATCCAAGCCGGTCCGTTGGACGGCAGCGCGGCCGCGGGCAGCATCAAATCCGTGCTGAACTTCTGTGCCAACAACTACTTGGGCCTGGCCGATCACCCGGACCTGATCGCGGCGGCGAAGCAGGCACTGGATCAGCGCGGATTCGGCATGGCCAGCGTCCGCTTCATCTGCGGCACCCAGGACTTGCACTTGGAACTCGAGCAGCGGATGTCCGCCTTTTTGGGCACTGAAGACACGATCTTGTTCTCCTCGTGTTTCGACGCCAACGGCGGGGTTTTCGAGTCGTTGTTCGGACCGGAGGACGCGATCATTTCGGACGCGCTCAACCACGCCTCGATCATCGACGGCATCCGGCTTTCCAAGGCAGCCCGCTACCGTTATGCGAACCAGGACATGGCGGATCTGGAGGCGAAATTGATCGAGGCCGGCCAGCAAGTCCGGCCGGACGGCGGCACCGGGGCCCGGCGCACGATCATCGTCACCGACGGCGTGTTCTCGATGGACGGCTATCTGGCGCCGCTTGCCGAAATCTGCGACTTGGCCGACGAATACGGCGCCTTGGTGATGGTCGACGATTCGCATGCGGTCGGTTTCATGGGCGACAGCGGAGCCGGAACCCCGGAACATGCCGGAGTTTCGGACCGGGTGGACATCTACACCGGGACGTTCGGCAAAGCGCTCGGCGGAGCCTCCGGCGGCTATGTTTCCGGGCGCGGCGAAATCGTGGCGATGCTGCGGCAGAAGGCCCGGCCGTACCTGTTCTCGAACTCGCTGGCGCCGGCCATCGTCGCCGCCACGCTGACCGCGTTGGAGTTGGTGCAGAACTCGGCGCAACTGCGCGAGCGGCTTTTCGAAAACGCCGCATTGTTCCGCCGTCGGATGACCGAGGAGGGCTTCGAACTGCTCGACGGCGAGCACGCGATCATTCCGGTGATGTTCGGCGACGCCGCGCTGGCGGCGCAGATCGCTGACGCGATGCTGGCGCACGGCGTCTATGTCACCGCTTTCAGCTTCCCGGTGGTGCCACGCGGCGCGGCGCGGATCCGGGTGCAGCTTTCCGCATCGCATTCGGCGGCGGATGTCGAAGCCTGTGTGCAGGCGTTCATCGCCAGCCGGGAGGCTGTCGGAACCAGCTTGGGCTGATAGCATTCCGGCCTAGTGCCTCATCCCGGAAGGGACCGGGCGCGCAATACATGCCGGAATGTTCATTTTCATGGGGGTGCCAGGCTTGGCAGAACTGCTGATTTCCGTACCGCAGGCCGCTCGGTCAGTCGAATCGCTGATCGGCGAACTCAAAGTGCTGGTGCACGCCGAGTCGCCGAGCCGGGACCACCTTTTGCTGGAACGTTGCGCCGGTTTGATTTCCGCCCTGGGCGAGGTCAACCTGGGGATCTCACCGCAGATCGAGATTGATGAAGGCGTGCCCCGGATCCTGTTCGACTTCGGCGCGCACCCGCAGGGGCGCGGCGTGCTGATCCTGTGCCACTACGACACGGTGTGGGAGCAAGGCGCCTGGCGGCAGGACTTGTTCAGCAACGATGCCGGGGTGATCCGGGGTCCCGGGGCTTTCGATATGAAGGCCGGGATCCTGCAGGGTTTCCGGGCGCTGCGGCTGTTGCGCGAGGCCGGCCAATCGCTGGCCGGCGTCCGGGTCCTGGTGACCGGGGACGAAGAGGTCGGCTCCGGGACCTCGCGCGGACCGATCGAGGCGCTGGCCAAGGGCATGGACGCGGTTCTGGTGCTCGAAGCTTCCGCCGATGGCGGAACGCTCAAAACCGCCAGAAAAGGCATTTCGATCTACCGCCTGGAAATTCAGGGCCTGGCCTCGCATACCGGGTTGGACCTGGACAAGGGGGTCAATGCCACGGTCGAAGCAGCACATCAGGTGTTGGCCGTGAGCGCCTTGGCGGATCCGGTTGCGGGGACCTCGGTGACGCCGACGGTTCTGCGTTCCGGGACCACCACCAATACTGTCCCGGCCCGGGCCTTGCTCGATCTGGATGTGCGGGCCTGGACGGTTCCGGAGCTGGAACGGGTGGATGCCGCACTGCGCGCTTTGCTGCCGAACCTGCCCGGCATCCGGCTACGGCTCGACGGCGGAATCAACCGGCCCCCGCTGGAACCCGCGGCATCGGCGGGACTCTACGCGCTCAGCCAGGAAGTCGCTGCGGGACTGGCCATCGATCCGCCCGGGTCCGCCGCGGTGGGCGGTGCTTCGGACGGCAATTTCACCGCCGGGATCGGAGTGCCGACCCTGGACGGCCTGGGTGCGGTGGGCGGCGGGGCTCACTCGACCGAGGAATACATGCTGGTCGGTGCGATCGCCGAACGCACCGCGCTGCTCGCCGGCATCGTGCAGCGGATCCTGCAGGGCGACTTCGAGCGCTGACTGGCCGGGCCGCCCGGGGTCAGGACTCGGCGACGGTGCTGACCGCGATGCCGACGCCCAAGGCGGCGAGGATCCCGCTGGTGCTGCGCTCAATCATCTGGCTGACCTTGGGCTTTTTGAACCATCCGACCATCCTGGCCGCGGCGAAAGCCAGGATCGCCAAGTAGGCCATGCCGACCGCTCCGTTGATCCCGCCGAGCAGCAACGCGATCGGCAGCGCGGCGCCGTCGTGCGGCAGGAACTGCGGCACCACCGCGAGGTAGAACAAGCCGACCTTCGGGTTCAGCATGGTGGAGAGGGCGCCGGCGGTGAAGCCGGAGCGGAGGCTGACCTTGCGGGCCTCGGGGAGTTCCGGCAGCTTTGCCGCTTTGCGGGACTTCAGGAAAGAAGAAACGCCCAGATAGATCAGATAGGCCGCACCGAGCAGCTTGATTCCGCGGTAGATTTCGGCGGACTGCTCCAGCAGCGCGGTCAGGCCGACGCCGGCCAGCAAGGCCCAGACCAGGGTGCTGATCGAACAGCCCAGGGCGGCCGCCAATCCAGAGCCGATCCGGGCGAGCGAAAAGCGGAGCACTAGGAAGGAATCCGGCCCGGGCGTGATCACCAGAAGCGTGCACAGACCCAGGAATGCGAAGAAGGATGCGAGCGTCACACCTGAGTGTAACGCCCGCATCCTCCGCCCAGGCAACTGAATTCGAACGGGTCACCGGGTGGTGTAACCGCCGTTGGCGAAGAGGGTTTGGCCGGTGATCCAGCCGCCGTCCGTGGCCAGGAAGGTCACGATCGGCGCGATCTGCTCGATTTTGGTCAAATCGTCGCCCATGGCCTGCGATTTGTGGAAAGCCACCCGCTCCGGAGTCTCCTGCCCGTAAAAGAACGGAGTGTCCATCGGGCCGGGGGCGATGTTGTTGACCGAGATCTTCCGGCCGGCCAATTCCTTGGCCGCGGCGCGGGTGAAATGCTCCACCGGAGCCTTCGCCCCGGCATAGGTCGAGTAGCCGTCGGTGAACGCCGCGAGCAACGAGGTCACGATGGTCACGATCCGGCCGCCGTCGTTGAGCTGCTTGGCAGCCTCCTTGATGAAGAAGAACGCCGCCTTGGCGTTGACGTCGAACATCGCGTCGTATTCGGCTTCGCTGATCTCCACGATCGGTTTGCGCAGCACCATGCCCGCGGTGTTCACCGCGATGTCGATGCCGCCGAAGGCGGTTTTGGCCTGACTGAAAAGCTGTTCGACATCGGCCGGTTTACTCAAATCGCCGTCCACGACGAGGCCTGCCGCGCCGGCCTGCTGGATCGCGGCGAGGGTTTCCCGGGCGGCGGCTTCGCTGCCGGCCGAGTGGTAATGCACCACGACATTGGCACCCAGATCTGCCAATTGGCGGCTGATCAGCCCGCCGAGGTTTTTCGCCCCAGCCGCGACCACTGCGGTTTTTCCGGTCAAAGTTCGTTCAGTCATGTCGATCCCCTTCGTCTGCTGAAACTGTTAGGAATAGTCCTGTATCGCTGATACATGAGTTAATATATCAACGTGAAACAGCATGCTGAAAGCCCGACCAAACAACGGTTGCTCGACGCCGCGGCGGAGCTGGTCAGCGGCTCGCCCAACCAAGACGTCCCAATCCGCGCGATTTGCGAACGCGCGGGCGTGCAGCTGCCGACGCTGTACCACTATTTCGGCAGCAAGGACGGGCTGATGGACGCCCTGGTGAGCTTCGCTTTCGAAAGCTATCTGAACGCGAAATCGGACCAGCCGCGACTGGCGGACCCGATCGAGGTGTTGCGCCGCGGCTGGGACAACCACGTGGAGTTCGGCTTGCAGAACCCGCAGCTCTACGCGCTCATGTACGGCCGGACGCACCCGGGCGGGCGGCCGAGCGCCGCGCGCGAGGTGGAGCGGTTGCTCCTGCTGCGCACCCAGGAAGCCTTTGCCGCGGGGCGGCTGAAGGTGCACGCGGAACTCGCCGCGGCGCAGATCCTCTCCACCAATATCGGCGTCACCTTGGCTCTGATCACCGAGGCTACCGAGCTTCCGGACCTGCGGGTTTCGGAAAGCGTCCGGGACTTGCTGCTCGGCGCCATCTCCAGAGCCGCTGATCCCGAAGCCGCCGATGCTGCTCAGCCGTGGCGGTCGGTCATCGCGAAAGAAGCCGCGGATTTGGCCGCAGCACTGGAAATCGCCCAGCCGGAGCAGCTTCCATTGCATCCGCGTGAGACCGCATTGCTGCGGCATTGGCTGCAGGAACTGGGCTGAGCCGGCGTCTGGCTGAATCGGCGTCTGGGCCGATCCGGGCTAAAGCAGCGGCTCGGCGAGTGCGGCGTTCACCGCATCGAGCAACGAACCATCGTCCACGAGCCGGCGCACCGCCTCGATTTCCGGAGCCAGGTAACGATCGGTGCCCGGGCCGGGCACCTGCTCGCGGATCAGCGCGCGCGCCGCAGTGGTGGCGGCCGAGCCTTTGGACTGCGCTACGCCGCCATCCCGGAAGTCCATGGCCCGGGCTGCGGTGAGGATTTCGATCGCCAGCACCCGGGTCAGCCCGTCGAGCGCCCGGCGGAGTTTCAGGCCCGCGGCCCAACCCATCGAGACGTGGTCTTCCTGCATCGCCGAAGAGGGAATCGAGTCCACTGAGGCCGGGGCGGCCAACCGTTTGAGCTCGGAAACGATTCCGGCCTGGGTGTATTGGGCGATCATGTGCCCGGAATCGACCCCGGGATCGTCGGCGAGGAAGGCGTTCAGGCCGTGGTTGCGCGAGGTGTCCAGGAATCGGTCGGTACGGCGTTCGCTCATCGAGGCGACATCGGCCACCGCGATGGCCAGGAAATCCAGGGCGTAGCCCACCGGGGCACCGTGGAAGTTGCCGTTGGATTCGACCCGGCCGTCGAGGGTGACCACCGGATTGTCCACCGCAGAGGCGAGTTCGTAGCCGGCTACCGACTCGACGTGGCTCAACGTGGCCCGGGCGGCGCCGTGGACCTGCGGGGCGCAACGCAGCGAATAGGCGTCTTGCACCCGGGTGAAGGAGCCTTCCGAGCGGTGTTCTGCGATCAGCGCCGAGCCGGCCAGGATCCGCCGGAGGTTCGCGGCGGAAACCTGTTGCCCCGGATGCGGCCGGAGCGCGTGCAGGTCCTCGGCGAAGACCGAGTCCGTGCCCAGCAGCCCTTCGACGCTCATCCCTGCGGCGAGGTCGGCGAGTGCCAGCAGCCGGTGCAGATCGTGCGCGGCCAGGATCAGCATGCCGAGCATCCCGTCGGTGCCGTTGATCAGGGCCAAGCCTTCTTTTTCGCGCAGTTCCACCGGTTCCAGTCCGGCGGCGGCGAGTGCTTCGGCGGCCGGCAGCAGCTCGCCGTCCTGGTTGCGCACCTGGCCTTCGCCCATCAGCGCGAGTGCGCAGTGCGAAAGCGGCGCCAGATCGCCGGAGCAGCCCAGCGAGCCGTATTCGCCCACCACCGGCGTGATCCCGGCATTGAGCATGCTGAGATAGGCCTGCACGGTGCCGGGCCGGACTCCGGTCCGCCCGGTGGCCAAGGTGGAGATCCGGTTGAGCATCAAACCGCGGACCACTTCGCGGTCCACTTCGGCGCCCGAGGAGGCGGCATGCGAGCGGATCAGCGAACGCTGCAGCTGGCTGCGCAGCTCGACCGGGATCTGCTTCGTGGCGAGTGCGCCGAAACCGGTGGACACGCCGTAATGCGGCATTTCGTCGTCGACCAGGGCGTCGATGACCGCCCGGGAGTCGGCGATTGCGGACAGCGAGGCCTCAGTCAACTGGACCTTCGCGCCGTGCCGGGCGACTGCCACGACGTCGTCCGGGCTGAGCGCTCCGACGCCGATCTCCACTTCGGTCTTCATCTGTTCCTCGTTTTCTGACGTCTGATCAGCAGCATCTTGCCAATCAATGAAATACGCGTTTCAATAAGTGAAATACATTGCTCGGCAGATTGCAATAGCCCCGAGCTCTGCACCACGAAAAAGGAGGCCCAGGTGGCGGACCCGTCCACCCGCACGGTCGAGCGCGCATTGAACCTGCTCGCCGCGGTCTGCGATGCCGGGAGTCTGAGTTTGGCCGAATCGGCCAGGGAAACCGGGCTTTCTGCTTCGACCGCGCTGCGCTTGCTGCGCACCATGGAAACCGAAGGCTTCGTCCGCAAGGACGACGACGGCTACCGGCCTGGGATGCGGCTGGTCCAGCTCGGCGCGCAAGCGCTCGCCAACGAGTCCCTGGTCTCCTTGGCCGAGGCCTCGATGACCCGCCTGGTGGCGGCCACTGGAGAATCCACCTACCTCAACGTCAGGTCGGACCAAGGCTCCGACCACGGCATCTACATCGCGGTCCGCGAAGGCACGCACTCGGTGCGGCATTCCAGCTGGGTCGGCCGGAGCATCCCGCTGGACGGCACGGCCGCGGGAGCGGTGCTGCGCGGCGAACTCGGCCCGGCCGGATACGTCGTGGTCAACGACGGAGTGGAGGCCGATGTCACTGCGGTAGCGGCGCCGATCACAGTCGGCGGCCGCACCGTCGGCGCCTTGAGCGTGGTCGCACCCAGCTACCGGATGAGTCCTGCTGAAGCCGAGCGGATCGGTGCCCTGGTGGTGGCCGAGGCGAAATCGGTGCTGCACGCACCGCCGTCCGCGGATCTCCGGCCCGGAACGGCCGCCTCGAGCTGACCGGCGGCGTCCGGGCGGCACCAACCTTCGACCAGCCACAAGAACACGACACAGGAGTCCACCGATGGCATCGTTTACCCAGCACGACCCGAGCCGGTACCAGGACGGCCGCAGCATCCGCGCCGCCCGGGGGAGCGGCCTCAGCGCCAAGTCCTGGCAAACCGAAGCACCCCTGCGGATGCTGATGAACAACTTGGATCCGGAGGTGGCCGAACGCCCGGAGGACCTGGTGGTCTATGGCGGCACCGGCCGGGCAGCACGCAGCTGGGAAGCCTACGATGCCATTGTGCAGAGCCTCACCACGCTGGAGTCGGACGAAACCCTGCTGGTGCAGTCCGGCAAGCCGGTGGGCGTCTTCCGGACCAATGAGTGGGCGCCGCGGGTGCTGTTGGCCAATTCCAATCTGGTCGGCGACTGGGCCACCTGGCCGGAGTTCCGCAAGCTCGAAGCCGAAGGGCTGATGATGTACGGGCAGATGACCGCGGGGTCCTGGATCTACATTGGCACCCAGGGCATTCTGCAGGGCACCTTCGAGACTTTCGCCGCGATCGCGGCGAAGCTCTTCGCCGAGCAGCGGATCGATGCGCCCACGCTCGCCGGCACGCTGACCCTGACCGGCGGCTGCGGCGGGATGGGCGGTGCGCAGCCGCTCGCCGTGACGCTCAACGGCGGCGCCTGCCTGATCATCGACGTCGACGAGAGCCGGATGCGGCGCCGGGTGGGCAAGCGCTATCTGGACGAAGTGGAAACCGATCTGGACGCGGCGCTGGCCAAAGTGCTGGCCGCCAAGGCGGAAAAGCGGGCGTTGTCGGTGGGCTACGTCGGGAACGCCGCCGAGGTCTTCCCGGACTTGTTGGCCCGGCACCTGGCGGGCGAGATCAGCATCGACATCGTCACCGACCAGACCAGTGCGCACGATCCGCTCAGTTACCTGCCGGAGGGGGTTTCGCTCGAGGAATGGCAGCGTGAAGCCACCGGTGATCCGGACGGCTTCACCAAGAAGTCCCAGGTGTCGATGGCCCGTCAGGTCGAAGCGATGGTCGGATTCCAGGATGCCGGGGCTGAAGTCTTCGATTACGGCAATTCGATCCGCGACGAGGCGCGCAAGGGCGGTTTCGAGCGCGCCTTCGAGTTCCCGGGTTTCGTGCCCGCCTACATCCGGCCCTTGTTCTGCGAAGGGCTCGGCCCGTTCCGCTGGGTGGCGCTCTCCGGCGATCCGGCGGACATCGCGGTGACCGACGCCGCGCTGAAGGAACTGTTCCCGGACAACCAGCACTTGCACCGCTGGCTGGATGCGGCCGCCGAACATGTGGAATTCGAAGGCCTGCCGGCCCGGATCTGCTGGTTGGGCTACGGCGACCGGGCGAAGGCCGGCCTGCTCTTCAACCGGCTGGTCGCCGAAGGCAAAGTCTCCGCCCCGATCGTGATCGGCCGGGACCACCTGGATTCCGGCTCGGTGGCTTCGCCGTACCGGGAAACCGAAGCCATGGCGGACGGTTCCGACGCGATTGCGGACTGGCCGCTGCTCAATGCCTTGCTGAACACGTCTTCGGGTGCCACCTGGGTGTCCATCCACCACGGTGGCGGGGTGGGCATCGGCCGCTCGATCCACGCCGGACAGGTGTCCGTTGCGGACGGCACCGAGTTGGCGGCGCAGAAGTTGGAGCGGCTGCTCACCAATGACCCCGGTATGGGAGTGATCCGGCACGTCGACGCCGGCTACGACCGGGCCAGCGAGGTCGCCGCCGAACGCGGGGTCCGGATCCCGATGGCCGCTGCGGCATCGGCAACGGCCGAGCCGGGGAAAGTCGCACCATGAGTTCCACCGAGCGCCCGGCAACGGTCAGCTCGTTGCTCGGCTCGATTTCCGACGTCGGCCGGGATGCGGCCCGGGGCGGTTACAGCCGCCCGGTCTATTCGACCGCCGAACTGGACCTGCGCAGTTGGTTCCGGGACGAAGCGCAACGGCGCGGGCTCGAGGTCCGCACCGACCGCAATGGCGTGTTGTGGGCCTGGTGGGGGCCAGAGGCACAGGATTCGTTGGTCACCGGAAGCCACCTCGACTCGGTCCCCGGCGGCGGAGCCTTCGACGGGCCGTTGGGCGTGGCCGCCGCATTGGCCGCGGTCGATGTGCTCAAAGCCCGCGGCGTGACCGCCGGCCAGGGCCGCCGATCGCTTGCGGTGACGGTTTTCCCCGAGGAAGAAGGCTCAAGGTTCGGCATCGCTTGTCTGGGCTCGCGCTTGTTGACCGGGGCGATCGACGCGGACAAGGCCCGCAATCTCAAGGACGCGGAAGGCAACAGCTATGCCGAACTGTCTGCCCGCAACGGCGTGGATCCCCGGGGCCTGGGCGCCGATCCGGAGGCGCTGTCCCGGATCGGGCAGTTCGTCGAACTCCACGTGGAACAGGGCCGCGGCCTGATCGATGCGGACCCGATCAGTGGGGGAGCTGCCGGAACCGGCTTCCCGGTTGCCGTGGGCGGTGCGATCCTGGGCCACGGACGTTGGAAATTCAGCATCTCCGGCCAGGGAAACCACGCCGGCACCACGCTGATGGCGGACCGGGCCGATCCACTGGTGGCTGCGGCGCAGATCATCCTGGCTGTGCAGAAGACCGCTGCGGCCCGGGACGGGGCCCGGGCCACGGTCGGCCGGATCCTGCCGATTCCCGGTGGCACGAATGTGATCGCATCGAAGGTGGAGCTCTGGTTGGACGTCCGGCATCCGGACGACGCGGTCACTGCTGCGATCGTGCAGAAGATCCACGGCCAGGCCCAGATCGCGGCGGCCAACGAAGGCTGCACGGTGAGCCTCGCCGAAGAGTCGCTGAGCCCGACGGTCGGTTTCGACATGGGTCTGCAGCGGCGGTTGCAGGCGCTATTGCCGGGCGCCCCGGTGCTGGACACCGGTGCCGGGCATGACGCCGGAATCCTGGCTTCGGTGGTACCGTCCGGGATGCTTTTCATCCGGAACCCCACTGGAATTTCGCATTCGCCGCAGGAACAGGTCGAGGAAGCCGACGCAGATTACGCCGCCACGGCGCTGGCCGATGTCCTGGAGGGCTTGCTGTGACGGCCGTTTTCCCGGCCGCGGTCAACGCGCATTCGCACGCTTTCCACCGGGTGCTGCGCGGCCGCACGCATGCCGGATCCGGAAATTTCTGGAGTTGGCGGGACCAGATGTACGGCGCAGCCGATCGGCTGACTCCGGAGCTCTACGAGCAGCTGGCCACCGCGGTGTACGCGGAAATGGTGGTTGCCGGGTACACCGCGGTGGGCGAATTCCACTACCTGCACCATCGGCCGGATGGTTCGCGGTATCCGCAGCACGAGATGGAGTTCGCGCTGGCCCGGGCCGCCCGGAAGGCCGGCATCCGGCTGGTGCTGCTGGACACCTGCTACCTCGACGGCGGCTTCGACCTGCAACGCCGGGACGGCCGGATCCCGGCCAATCCGACCCAGCGGCGATTCAGCGACGGCGATGCCGCAAGCTGGCTGGCGCGGCTCGCCGCGCTGCGCGCCGCGGTGGCCGGGGAGTTCGATCCGGAGCAGGTCCAGGTGGCCGCCGCGATCCACTCGGTGCGTGCCGTGCCGCCGGAGCAGCTGCGGATCATCGCCGCGGAATTGGATCCTGAACTGGCCTTGCACATCCACCTGTCCGAGCAACCCAGGGAAAATGCCGATTGCCTGGCGGCTACCGGAATGACGCCCACCGGATTGCTGGCCGACTCGGGGTTGCTCGGCTCCCGGCTCTCCGCGGTGCATGCCACCCACCTGAGTGCCGAGGACATCGGCTTGCTCGGCGCGGCCCGGGCCACTGCGGTCTTCTGCCCGACTACGGAGGCCGATTTGGCCGACGGGATCGGCCCGGCGCACGAACTCCTGGCTGCGGGGGTGCAGCTGGCACTGGGCAGCGACCAGCACGCCGTCGTCGATCCCTGGCTGGAAATGCGCTCGCTGGAATACGGCGAGCGGCTGCGCAGCGGAATCCGCGGCCGATTCGGCCCGGAGCAATTGCTCGGGTTCGCGCACGACGGCGGTCTGCGCAGCCTGGGCCTGCCGGAGTACGGGGACCGGGTCGAACTGGACCTGGATTCGGTGCGGACCGTCGGATCGGCCGGCGACCAGTTGCCGATGACCGCGACCGCTGCCGACGTGCTCAGCGTGCAGGTCTCCGGCCGGGAGATCGCGGCCGCCGGGCTGCACGCCGAGCTCGGCGATCCGGCGAAATTGCTGTCCGAAGCGTTCGCGGAACTCGAAGTACTCTGATGACCGGAGATGCCATGCCCAGTGAACCAATTAAGACCAGTGAACTGATCACCAATATCGGCGAATTGATGACCCAAGATCCGGAGCACCGGGTGCTCCGGGACGCCGCACTGGTCCTGGAAGGCGAGCGGATCAGTTGGATCGGACCAGCGGCCCAGGCGCCCGCGGCCGATGCGGTCACCGATGCGGCCGGCCAGGCGGTGCTGCCCGGTTGGGTCGACTCGCACAATCATCTGGTGTTCGGCGGAGACCGGACCGCGGAGTTCGAAGCCCGGATGTCAGGCCAGAGCTATGCCGCCGGCGGCATAGCGGTCACCGTCGGGGCGACCCGGGAGAGCTCCGATGCGCAGCTCGAATCCCTGGCCCGGCAACGGGTCGTCGAAGCGGTTTCCCAGGGCACCACCTATCTGGAGTCGAAGACCGGTTACGGGCTCGACGTCGAGCACGAACGGCGGAGCGCCCGGATTGCGGCCCGGGTCGCCGATGAAGTGACCTTCCTGGGTGCGCATCTGGTACCTGCGGGTTGGGACGCGGATGAGTACACCGACTTGGTCTGCGGCCCGATGCTCGCGGCAGTCCGGCCCTGGGTCTCCTGGGCCGATGTGTTCTGCGAACGCGGAGCCTTCGACGAGGCGCAATCCCGCAGGGTGCTGGCCGCATGCCAAGCGGCCGGCCTGGGCTTGCGGGTGCACGGCAACCAGCTCGGGCCGGGGCCCGGGGTGCGGCTCGCCGTGGAGTTCGGCGCGGCCAGCGTGGACCATCTCAATTACCTCGAGGACGGCGACGTCGCTGCGCTCGCTGGGACCTGGGGTGCGGGTGCGCCGGCCGGAGAGCTCCCGGGAACGGGGTTGGGCACCGTGGCCACCTGCTTGCCGGCCTGCGATTTGTCCACCCGGCAACCGCTCGCGCCGGCCCGGAGGTTGTTGGACGCCGGCGTTCCGGTGGCGCTCGCCGCGAACTGCAATCCGGGCACCTCGTTCACCACCTCGATGCCGTATTGCGTGACCACGGCGGTGCTCCAGATGGGGCTCAGCGTGCATGAAGCGGTCCGGGCGGCTACTTGGGGCGGCGCATTGGCCTTGCGGCGGCATGTGGGTGAAGACCTCGACGGGCACCGCGCGGTCGGCTCGATCGCGGTCGGGCACCGGGCCGATCTGCAGCTGTTGGCGGCACCCAGTGCGACCCACCTGGCCTACCGGCCGGGGGTGCCGTTGACCAGAGCGGTCTGGCGGGCCGGCCGGCAAGTCGTCGGCGGCCGCGCGGCGGCTGCGGGGGCTTAAACCAGAGCCAGCACCGTGCTGATCACCCGGGCCGATTCGGCCGGGTCCGCGGCGACCAGTTCCACGCAGGCGTTCACTACCAGGCAGGACCGGCGATCGCTTTGGCCTTGTTGTTCCGCGACGACCTCGGACATCAGATGCCGCAGCACGTCGCGGCCGGTGCCCGGCAGCTGCGCATAGTGCTGCCGCTGCGCCGCTTTGGCGTCGCCATAGCGGGCCAGAGCCAGCCGATAGCTTGCCGGCTTGCTCGGGAAGGCGTTGTAGAGGCTGCTCCGGGACAGTCCGGTGCGGGCACAGAGGTCTTCGGTGGACGTCGCGGCGTAGCTGCTGCCCCAGAATTCGTCGACAATGGCATCGAGCGTCGCGTCGTGGTCGAGTTTCCTGGGCCGTGCCATGCCACCATCCTAGGGAGTCTCCGCCTCCGGCAGCCAACCGCGGCACCCGACGCGAAAAGCGGCGCAGCCCGGAAGGGACTGCGCCGCCTTGAGCATGCTCAGTGCGTCAACCGATCACGGGCGGCCGCGATGCTGGCGGACCGCCAGAGCGGCCACGCCGCTGAGTACGAGCAGCAGGGCCACGCCCAGAGGCGCCAGCCAGGCGCCGACGCCGGTCAGCGCCAATTCGCCGCCGGCCGGATCGGCTCCGGACTTGATCTCGGCCACGGTATTGCCGTTGCTGCCCGCCGTCCCGGCGCCATTGGTTCCAGCGTCACTGTTTCCAATTCCGTTGGTTCCGGCACCGTTGGCACCGGCGCCGGAAGTGCCATTGCTGCTTCCGCTGCTGTTGCCTGCGGTATTGCTGGTGCCGGCCGCATCGCTGCCGGTGGGTGCCGCGATGACTTTCACCGACCGCGCCCCGGTTGCTGCGAGGCCGTTCTTGTCAGTGCCGCTGACCACGATCCGGTGCTCGCCTACGGCGGTGCCCAGCGGTATGGTCACCGGCAAGCTGGCCACGCCGTCCGGACCCGCGGTGGCGCTGCCCAGATCCACCGGATCGGAGCGCAGCTCGGTTTTCAGTTCGCTGCCCGGGGCCAGATCCGCTACCCGCACCGTGAGCCCGGTGCCGGGGAGCAGGGTGCTCGGATCGACTGAAAGCTCCGGTTGCAAGTTCAGCGGGGCCACCGGCGCGCTGCACAAGAACTTCGCATCGGCCCAATCCGCCCAGGCATTCCCGTTGTTTCCGCCGACCACATCGGCCTTGAGCTCGACGTATTTCGCCCCGTTGAGCGGCACCGAAATGGTTGCCGGGGCCGCACCGCCTTTCATCACCGGCGAGGTGTACAACGTGCTGCCGTCGCCGACCACCGAGAAAACCGCTTGGCCGCGGGGCTTCTGGATGTCGTCGATGCCGATCACCGCAGTGAACGCCGAGCACTGGGAACCGACGTAATAACGGATGTTCGAGGCGGCGTGCGCACCGAGTCCTTTGGTGTACACCTTGCCGCCGAGGGTCAACGGCGGCCCGTCGCCCTGGCCCTGCTCGCCATTCGCCTGGTCCCGTTCCACCGGTCCCCAGCCATTGGCCGGAGTGCCGATCCACTTCATGTCCGAAGCGTAGGTGTCCTTGTTGGGTGGGGCGGGCAAGGTGTTGACGTCGACCTGGGCGGTTGTTGTGCGGTCCCCGATGGGGTCTGCGGTAGTGCGGTAGTCGGCTTTCGAGGTGACCGTGAAATCACCCTCGGAGCTGGCCGGCACCTCGACCTCCCAGTCGGTCCGTAGGCTGCCGTTTGCCGGCAGAGTCGCCGCGGTCGCCGGGGTTTTCGCGGTGGCCTTCCAGCCTTCGGGCAGGCCAAGCGAGACGGCCAGATTGCTGATCGGCGCCGACTCGGTGCTGGTGAAGGTGCTCGTGAACCGGTTCACGGCACCAGGCTCGATCACGTCTTGGCCGGAAACCACGGCCAAGGACGCGCAGGCCGGGGTCTCGGTGGACGGGCCCAGGTCTTCGACCAGCAGGTTGTCCAGGGAGAACTCACCCTTGCCCGCATTGACGTTCCGCAAGCCGACCCAGCTCGCACCACAGGAACTCGCGTTGATGGTTTGCGTCCAACGGGTCGTCTGGGTAGCCACACCGATTGGCGTAGCGCTGGTCTGTACCGTCCGGCCGGTGTTGTCGTAACCGGAGACCCATTGGTAGGTGCCGGCTTCCGAGGCCTGGTAGTCGAAGGACACTTTGTACTGCCGGCCGGGCTGCATCGGCACCGTGTAGTTGCTGGTCCGGTAGACCAGACCCGCGTTCTCCTGATGGCTGTGCAAGGAGAAATCTCCGCCGAGCACATCCGAGGTGGTCTTGTTGTTCCAACCGGCCTGGGTGTACGGCTCATTGCGTTTGGCGATATGTGTGCGTGGATCGTTGACGCCACCGGCGTCGCCCTTGACGAACGGCCCCCAGCCCTGGTCGGTGTTCTCGAAATCTTCCGAGAGCACCCCGGTGCTGGGCACCCGCTCGGTGCGCACCGCGCGGACGTCGTCGATCCGGACACTGGCTGCGCCTGGGGGCGCAGAGATGGCCAGCTGCGGAGTGTCGCCAGCTTTGGCATCGATCAAGACCCGGAGCCGCTGGAAGTAGCTGTCCCGCTTCTCATCCGCCCCGACCTGGTTCCGGGCACCGGACTGATCCACGGTCACGCTGGCCGGCGCAGCTCCGACTCCGGTGACGCTCAACGTCGTCGGGCGTTTCTGGCCAGGCTGGATCTCCACCCAGGCGCTCACCGAGTAGGTGCCGGCCTGCAGCGGCGCCAGCTGCTGCGAGATGCTGGAGCCGAGCGGTCCCAGCTTGGCGACGAGCTGGCCCTTGTCCATCCGCTCAATCGAGGCGCCCCCGGTGGGGTTCCACGCCTGCAGGTTCCCGGCATTGAAGCCCGGGTCCTGGAACGGCGTGCCCGCACCGTAGTTCGCGGCCGGTACGGTGGTAGTCGCCGGGACCGGGACCAACACATACGGCTGGTTCGGCAGTGCCACCAGGCTGACCGAGCCGTTGACCACCGGAACCACGAGCGGCGATTCCCGCCCGTTGTCGGTGAGCCGGTACATGGTCAGCGAGCTGGCTTTGGCGAAGTCCCCGGTGAGCTGCCAGGTGCTCGTGCCGCCGTTGGCGCTGTAATGGTAAAGCTTTTCCTGGCCCGGATCGTTCGCGGCGCCCGGTCCGAACTGCGCTGGATCGGCGGACCAGGGCAGCAGATAATTGCTGCCGTTCAGCACGGTTTTGCCGTCCTGGCTGATCACCCGGTTGCCGGCGTTGCTGCCCGTGACGCTGAGCCCGCCGGTGAAGTCGATCCGGTCCGGGGTCCATTTGGTGATCTCCTGCTGCTGCAGGAACTTGGTGGGCAGGTTGGTGGTCCAGATGTTCTTGCTGAAGGCGTTGTAGTCGTTCTGGCCAGTCCAGCCTTCGAACTCCTTGACCTGCGCATTGCCCAACCGGGGGTCCGGGTTCCAGGTGTCTTTGGTGCTGTTGCCCACGAAGCGCAGGATCTGCGAATTGATGCCCTTGTTGCCGCTGCCGCCGTAATTCTCATCGGCGGACCAGTGCGACCAGGTGGTGTTCGTGGCCAAGCTGTTCGACCATTCCGAGGTCACGCTGAACCCGGAGTCATTGAGCGCCTTCTGGGTCCGGTACGCGGCCCAACCCGGGGTGTAGTAAGTGTCCACATACGTCATGGTCAGGTTCGGTCCGGCTTCGCTGCGCAATTGCTTGACCCGGTTTTCCAAACTCCCCGAGCCGATATCCCAGTTCTGGTTGATGAAGTAGGCCTGGTCCAACCAGTTCCAGTTGCGCTGAAGCGGTTGCCTGGTGATGTTTTCGTTGAACGAATTCGCCTCCGGATAAACTTCGGTGGCATTGATGTGCACGCCGAAGGTCGCACCATAGGCTGCGCCGTCTTTGAGCAGGCTGTTCATATCGGCCAAGCCGCCGGCCCGCTCGTTGTAGTTGCCGCCGAAGTCGGAATTCGCCGAATCATGGCCTTCCGAGGTGTAGCCCTTCAGGAGCGCCATCTGGCCCAAGCCGTCGGTTGCCGCGGCAATCCGTTTCACATTGTCCAGGGTGCGCAGGAACGGATTGGTGGCTTGGCTGGCGAAATTGAACGGGATATGCGTGATCACCCGGTTCTTCACATCGGCGCTGCCCAAGGGCTTCCGCTCGATGCTCCGGTAGGCAATGGCGGCATCCTGCCAATCTACGGTGCCGTCGGCATTGGCATCGGCTCCGATCACCACCCTGCTCCAGGGCAGCTCCTCGGTTTGGCTGGAACCGGCAGCCCGGTAGAGCCAAGCGCCGGAGGAAACGCCCATTTTGACTCCGCCGGCGGCGTCCGAGACGGCTTGCCGCCAGAATCGGCCGCCTTCCGAACTGGCATTCGGGCTGTTCGAATCATAGAGCGAATTGGTATCGAAGGCGGCGGCCAGCTGATCCGTGCTGGCCAACGAGAGATTCGCCTTCTTGGCCGCCGCATCGACCGGAGTGCCAGCGGTGATCGGGGTGATCGTGTCTCCGGAAACCGCGCGGTCCACTGAGATCACAGCCGACGCGACGGTTGCTCCGGGCTCGGTCGAGGAAACCGTGACCAGATCCTGGTTCTTGATCTGCAGGTTATTGACCCGGTTCTGCGCGGTGTCAGTGATTTTGGTGACTGAAAAGGTCACCACCGAGCCGTCCACCGCGAGCTTGGCCTCCAGCGAGACACCGCTGAGGTTGCCCGGCGTCAAAACGTAGGACATGGTCTTCGGATCGGATTCCGTGGCGGTCACCTGGACCGGCTGATCGGTTCCGTTGATGGTGAGCGAGGATGCCACCGAGGTGGCCCCGGTCAGGCTCTTGCCGGTAGCCGATTGGGTGTACTTGAGTGCCTGCGGGAATGCGGTGGAGACCTGGACGCTGAGCACATCGGAACTGATGGTTTCGGCTCCGGCCGGATCCTGGGCGGTGGCCGGAGCGGCCGAGGCCAGGCCGCCGGCGGCGAGCCCGCCCAGGGCCAGGGCACCGGCGGCGGATGCGGCGACCAGCCTGCGGCTTCTGGATACCGCGGCTGGACGGTGCTGATGTGGACGGTGCTGATGTGGACTGTGCGGATTCAATCTGCGCTCTGCTGACCCCAATGGCATCTTGCTCTCCTCGTCGAGTGTGCGTCCAGCGGCTGCTTTGCCAACCGTGTGAACCGGATGTGCAGGCACTATGCAGATCCGGGGTTGCGTCTATCTTGCCGTAGTAGCGATGGCGCGACAAGAGGTTTCAATCAAAAAAATGATTGAATTAAGGTATTGAGATGATCGCAATGTAGATGATTGCGTCAGGAAACATCATCGCGTGATATCTTCGCAGTAGCTTTTGCTAGCCGAACCAGGAGAATGTTCCTATGACTGATTACCTTGTCCGTACCGGTGCCTTCATGGAGGCAGAACTTCGCAGCCAGCCGGATGTCTGGGAGCAGGCCATTGCCCAGTCCGCACGGGAGGACCTGCTGCCGCCGCACGGCGCCAAAGTCGCCGTCGTCGGCTGTGGCACGTCCTGGTTCATGGCGCAGAGCTATGCGGCTGCCCGGGAAGCTGCGGGGCTGGGTCTGACCGATGCCTACGCCGCTTCGGAGGCGAACCTGGACCGGGATTACGACGCGATCATCGCGCTGACCCGTTCCGGCACCACGACCGAGGTACTGGAAATCCTGCGCGATTTCCGCGGCAAGGTACCGACCACGCTGATCGTCGGGGATACCTCGTCGCCGGCGGTTGAACTCGCGGATACCGTGATCGGGCTTTCCTACGCGGACGAGAAGTCGGTGGTGCAGACCCGGTTCGCGACCGCCGCCTTGAGCTACCTGTTGAGCAGCCTCGGCCTGGACCTGACGCTCGCCGTGGCGCAAGCCCGGCAGGTACTGGACGAAGAGCTCGCGGAATCCTTGATCGCGGCGGAACAGTTCACCTTCCTCGGCCGCGGCTGGACCATCGGTCTGGCGCACGAAGCCGGGCTGAAAATGCGCGAAGCCGTCCAAGGCTGGACCGAGTCCTACCCGGCGATGGAGTACCGGCACGGTCCGATCTCGATCGCCGCACCGGGCCGGGCGACCTGGATCTTCGGCCCGGCGCCGGTCGGGTTGGCCGAGGAAGTGGCCCGCACCGGGGCCGAGTTCCTCGGCGGCGAGCTGCACCCTTTGGCGGAATTGGTCAAGGTGCACCAGCTGACCCTGGAGCGCGCCCGGGTCCGCGGCTTGGACCCTGATCTGCCGCGTCATCTGAGCCGCTCGGTGATCCTGGACGACTGAGCCGCACCTAGACTTTTCGTATGGAGAACACATCCGCCGTACTGGCTTTCGACGTCGGCGGCACTGATACCAAGGCCGGCCTGGTGCTGGGAGCCGATCCGGGGCAGATCCCGGAGATCGTCGACATCCAGCGCTTCCGTACGGCATTGGACCCCGGACGCCCGGGGGAGGTCCTGGTCGATTTCCTCGCCGAGCTGGTGCAGCGCTACCAATCGCAGCATCCGGAAGTCCGGATCGAAGCGGTCGGGCTGACTGTGCCCGGTCTGGTAGACGAAGTGCGCGGCGTCGGGGTCTATGCGGCGAATCTCGGCTGGCGGGAATTCCCGTTCCGGGCGGTACTGGAAGACCGGCTCGGCCTGCCGGTCGCCTTCGGCCACGACGTCGGGACCGCGGGCGACGCCGAGGTGGCGCTCGGCGCCGCGCGGCACGCGGACAACGCGATGATCCTGGTCGTGGGCACCGGAATCGCGGCCGCGCTCTACGTCGACGGGCAACGGCTCAAAGCCGGCGGTTATGCCGGCGAGGTGGGCCATGCCTTGGCGCCGCACCCGGACGGCGGGCTCGGCATCGTGGAGGGCACCGGTTCGGCCGGCGCGATCGCCAAACGCTATGCGGCCCGGACGCCGGGATTCGACGGCGGAGCCCGGGAGGTCCTGGCCTTGGCCAAACAGGGCGACGCCACGGCCGGAGAAGTCTGGGCCGACGCCGTGCAGACCTTGGCCTTTTCGATCGCTCAGGCGGTTGCCATGATCGGCACCAGCAAAGTGGTGCTGGGCGGCGGATTGGCCGAATCGGGGGACGACCTGATGCTCCCGCTGAGTCGCCGGATCGATGAGCTGCTGAGCTTCCAGCCGAGGCCCGAGCTGCTTCGGGCGGCATTGGGCCAGAATGCCGGTCTGATCGGATCGGCGCTGAAAGCCCACCAACGGCGGGCCGAGTGGCTCGCAGCTTCCGGGGCAACCCGATGATCGTGACGGTGACCCCTAATCCGGCAATCGATCTGACCTACCAAGTGGCCGGCATCGTCCCCGGTGGATCGCATCGGGTGCGCCCGCCCTTGCTGCGGGCCGGCGGCAAAGGGATCAATGTGGCCCGGGTGCTGCACGGCCAGGGTGTCCCGGTGCGCGCAGTCGCCACGGCCGGCGGCGACACCGGTACGGAACTCGCCGCCGGACTGGGCGGGATCGAACACCGCCTGGTCCCGGTCGGCGCGGCAACCCGGCGGACCATTGCCCTGGTGGACCAAACGGACGGCGAAACCAGCATCTTCAATGAGTTCGGCGCGTCGCTGCTGCCCGCCGAATGGCAGGCCTTGGCCGCGGCGGTAGCCGATGAGTTGCCGGGGGCGGCGGTGCTGGTGGGGTCGGGTTCGTTGCCGGAAGGAGCGCCGGCGGATTTCTATCCGGGACTGGTGGCTTTGGCCCGGCATGCCGGAATCCCCGCAGTGGTGGATGCTTCGGGCGGCGGGCTGCTTTCCGCGGCGAGCGCCGGGGCGGATTTGCTCAAACCCAATCGGGCCGAACTCCTCGAAGCGACCGGGGAACGCGACTTGGCTGCCGGAGCGCGGATGCTGCTGCGGCTCGGCGCGCACCGGGTCCTGGTCAGCAACGGCGCCGAGGGCATGCTGGGCTTCGAATCCGGCCGGCCCGGGCAGCTGAGTGCTCGGCTGCCGCAACCGCTGGTCGGCAACCCGACCGGGGCCGGCGATGCCGCAGTAGCCGGTGCCGCATCGGTGTTGGCCGCCGGTGAACTGGACTTGCGGGTGCTGCTGTGCCGGGCTGCGGCCTGGGGCTCGGCTGCCGTGCTGATGCCGGGAGCCGGGGAAATTTCGCCGGACTGGCAAGAATTGGAATCGGATTTGATCGTGGAGGAGCTTTCCTAATGCCTTTGACCCCTACCCGTGACTTGATGGCGGCCGCGGTGGCCGGCGAATCCGGCCAAGGCGCGTTCAACGTGCTGCATCTGGAAACGGTGGAAGGGCTGATCGCCGGTGCGGAGGCTGCGGGCCTGCCGTTGATCCTGCAGATCTCGGAGAACTGCGTCGCCTACCACGGCGGACTCGAGCCGATCGCCCGGGCCACGCTGGCCGCGGCGGAGGCTGCTGCGGTGCCGATCGCGGTCCATCTGGACCATGCCCAGGATGAGGCACTGGCGTTGGCCGCCGTCGATTTGGGCTTCGGTTCGGTGATGTACGACGGCGCGCACTTGCCGTACGCGCAAAATGTCGAGGTGACCCGGCGGGTCGCCGACTACGCGCACGCGCGTGGCGTGTACGTCGAAGCGGAATTGGGCGAAGTCGGCGGAAAAGACGGGGCACACGCTCCCGGGGTGCTGACCGACCCGGGCGAGGCGGCGGATTTCGTTGCGGCGACCGGAGTCGATGCGCTGGCCGTGGCGGTCGGTTCCTCGCACGCGATGACCGAGCGCAGTGCGGAGCTGAACCTGGAACGGATCGCGGAGCTCCGGCAGCGGCTTGACGTTCCCTTGGTTTTGCACGGTTCCTCCGGCGTGCCGGATGCGGCCCTGGTGCGCGGAATCGCGGCCGGAATGCGTAAGATCAATGTTTCCACGCATTTGAATGGTTTCTTCACCCGCGCGGTGCGCGAGTTTTTGGCCGAAAACTCTGATGTAGTGGATTCGCGGAAGTATTTGGCAGCGGGCAGATCCGCTTTGGTGCCGGAAGTTTCGCGGCTATTGAGATTATTCGGGCAAAAACCCTGACGGAAGGGCCATCTGATGAACCGTACTGAGCGGCTGACTGCGATCCTTGATCTATTGGCGCAGTCCGGCCAAGTCGAAGTCGAGGATTTGGTCAGCAAGCTCGCGATTTCGCCGGCCACGGCACGTCGGGATTTGGATTCCCTGGCCAATGAACGCCTGCTCAGCAGGACCCGGGGCGGCGCTGTCGCCGGATCGGTGGCTTACGATTTGCCGGGCCGCTACAACCGCGACGACCATGCGGCGCAGAAGCACCAGATCGCGTTGGCGGCCAGCGAACTGATTCCGCGCGGGGCGGTGATCGGGTTGTGCGGCGGAACCACGTCCACGGCTTTGGCCCAAGTGCTCTCCACCCGGGAAGACTTGGCCGAGCCGTCGAACAAACCCACCTTGACCGTGGTCACGAATGCGATCAATATCGCCGCCCAGCTCGCGGTGCGGCCGAATTTCAAGATCATGGTCTGCGGCGGCATCGTCAACCCGCGCTCCTATGAACTGGTCGGACCGTACACCGACATCATCTTGCAGAAGGTGGCCTTGGATTTCGCGTTCATCGGGGTCAACGGGATCGAGCCTTTGGTGGGGCCGACGGTCACCGACGAAGGCGAAGCGACGGTCAATTCGCTGATGGCCCGCCGGGCCGCGGACGCCTACATGCTGGCGGATTCCTCGAAGATCGGCCAGCGGGCTTTCGCCACCATGGAGGGCTACCACTTCCAACGGTTGATCACCGATTCCGGGATCACCCCGGACCAGGTAGAAGCGTTCGCGGAGAACGGCATCGACGTCCTGGTGGCCCCAAACAGCTGATGTTCCGGAGCCACCAACTGCGGCGGATCAATCCAACACGAACTGGCGCGGTCAGCTGGGGACGCCGTCCGGGAATCTCCGATCGGCCGACGGTTCCACTTTGTCCACGATGAAGATGTAGGCGAGTGCGCCGAGCAGTGCGGTTCCGCCAACGTAACCGAAGACCATGCTGTAGTTCTTTCCGGTGGCATCGAGGATCACGCCGACGACGATCGGCGTCAACGCACCGAAGAGATTGACCCAAAAGCCGTAGACTCCCGTGGTCAGTCCGAGCAACCGGGGCTTTGAAATCTCCGCAGCCAACAGCCAGGCGGTGTTCGCCATGCCGGCGAAGAAGAATGAGATGCACAGTATCGCCATGATCGCCGCGGTATTGTCGCGGCCCAGAAGCGGGATGACCGCGATGAGCACTACGCCGCTGAGGCCGATGGTCACGCTGACCCGTCGAGCTTCGCCAGGTTTCTTGCCGGTCTTGACCAACCGGTCGGACAGCCATCCGCTGGTCAGCATTCCGATCATGCCGCAGATGAAGGGCAGCGCGGCCACGAACGCACCACCGGTCTTGAAATTGAAGCCCAGCTGCGAAGCCAGGTAGTCGGGGAACCAGGTGATGAAGAAGAAGACCACCGTCGACGTACCGAAGGCACCCAAGTAGATTCCGACCAGACGCCGTTCGAAAAACACCGAGCGCCAGTCCCGGCGGTCGGGCTTCGGAGGATCGACGACGACCGGCGCTTCCGGTTCGCTGTTGATCAGGTCGATCTCAGCCTGCGAAACTCTTTTCGACTGGTTGGGCACACTGCGCACGAAGACCCACCACAGCACCGTGATCATCAGCCCCAAGACGCCGGCGAAGATGAAGACCGAATGCCAACTGTTGAAAATCCCCAAAATCCAGCCGAGCAGCGGGACCGCGAAAGCCAGGCCAAAGAATGAACCGGTCATGTAGATGCTGACGGCTTTGGCCCTGGCACTGCGCGGGAACCAGTTCCGGGCCAAATTCGAGTTCAACGGGAAAGTCGGTGCTTCAAAGACGCCGAGTCCGAACCGGAACACCGCAAGCATCGGGAAAGTCGTGGCAGTGGCAGTCAGCAAAGTCATCAGGGAGAAACCGCCGATGCTGGCAGTGCCGATCGTCCGAGCGCCGAATTTCTGCATCAAGACGCCGAAAACCAGGATGACCAGGGTGATTGACCAGGCGAAAGCAGAGAGGATGAACCCCATCTGGGTTTCGCTCGCGCCGATCTCGTTTTGGATATCGCCTTTGACCACGGACAGTGTGGCCCGGTCCAGGTAATTGATGAAAGTGGCGGCAAAGAGGAACGCCAAAATCACGTATCGGTAGCGAGTGAGTCCGTTGGGTCGGGTGAAAGCGGGGGTTTCTGCGGTTGCCTTGGAAGACGCCATTGCCGTTCCTTTGCTGCTGAGCGGAACCCACGGGCGCCGCAAGAATATTTTTGCCGCCCGAAGTAACGGGGGCCTCATGCTTCAGCGGACGATGTCGCTGGAGGCAGGTGCGGTGAGATCCGCGCGGTCGATATGGGTCAAATCGCCATGGTGGGTCAAGGCGTAACTGGCGGTGCGCAGACCGTGCCCGATCCCGGCGAGGATGTCTCCATTGAGATGCCCGTCAAGGGTTCCGGCAACGAATGCGTCTCCGGCTCCGGGCCGATCGGTCACCGGCACCACTGCAACCTCGTAATTTTTGCTGCCTTCCGGCCCCGCGTAGTACACGCCATTCACCCGGTCCGTGCTGATCACGGTTTCGACTCCAGTGCTCTCGCGAAGTGCCTGCACAACCTGCTCGCCATTGTCTCCGACGATACCGAAGACCCGTTGCCCGTCCTGCCGGGAACAGAACAGGATATCGACGTAGCCCAATAGCCGTCGGAGCGTGTTCCGGGCGTCCTCCGGACTCCAGAGCAGCGAACGGTAGTTGACGTCCAAGGCCACTTCAATGCCTCGTCGGTGCGCCTCGGTCACCGCATAGCGGATGAAGGCACTGGTTTTCTCCGTCAATGCGGTGGTGATCCCGGTGACGAAAAGAACTCTGGTGTCCAGCACCGCGTCCCACTCGAAGGATGCCGGTTCGATGTCCCGGAACGGCGTGTGCTCGCGGTCGTAGGTGACCCTTCCGGGCATCGGAGCTTCCCCTGATTCGAGGAAGTACAAGGCGACTCTGCCTTCTTGGGTGCGTTTGACGTGGCTCAGGTCCACTCCGACGGCACGGTATTCGTTGAGGATCCGGTCGCCGAGTTCGCCGACCGGAACCAGAGACCCCCACATGGTCTGATGGCCCAACTGGGCGAGTAAACCGGCGACGTTGGCCTCGGAACCGGCTGCGGTCATGGAAAGGCTCCGTGCGGTCAGCAGCCGGTCGCCGCGTGGCACAGTCAGGCGGAGTTGGCCCTCGCCGAAGGTCGAAACATCGTAGCGGGTCATGACCGGACCCCAACGCTGGCGGAGCCGGTCCCATAACGCTGCTGGTAGCGCTCGAAGTTGGCGGCAATCTCCTCGGCCGGCAGCGATTCCACGCGGCCGATCCCCATGGCTATCGAGACGGTTTTCGCCACATCCTCTACCATGACCGCTGCCTTGATTGCTTTCTCTATGGTTGCGCCAACCGTGAAGACCCCGTGTTGTTTCATCAAGATAGCAGGTGAGCGTCCCAGTTGGCGTACCACTTCGTCGCCGATCGCGGTGCCGCCGATCGGTGCGTAATCGCCGCAGGGCACCGGCCCGCCGAATTCGTCGGCGATGGCGGTCAGACAGCAGGGAATCGCCATTCCGGCAGCTGCGAACGCGCTCGCATAGTTCGAATGGGTATGCACGATACTGCGCAGCTCGGGACGCAAGCGATAGATCCTCAAGTGTGACGCGGTATCCGAAGAAGGTCCGCGGACTCCGTCGACGATATTGCCGTCGAGGTCCAGAACCACCATGTCTTCGGCGCGCATCTGCCCGTATTGCATTCCGGAGGGTTTGATCGCGACCAAGCCGGTTTCCGGGTCCCGGGCGGAAAGGTTCCCGCCGGTCCAGACCACGAGGCCGGCCTCGAACAACTGCTGGTTGCCGGCGCAGACCTGTGCGCGGAGTTCTGCCAAGATCATCCTGTTGCCCCCTCGGTGGTTTGCCTGCCGGGTGCCGGAATCACCGGAAGCCCGGCGTCCGCCAATTTCCTGCTGATGAATGCTCCGGCTTCGGTTGCCGCCCGGTTGGCATCCGGAGCATTGTCATTCCACATTTCGACCATGATCCGACCGGACCAGTTCTGCCGTTTCAATTCGGCGAATGCCGAATCCCAAGGCACTGCTCCGCTGCCCATCGGTACTCTGCGCGGTTGTCCGGGCAGAGTGTCTTTCACGTGCAGCGCGAGCATCCGGCCCTGGCCCCGGCGCAGTTCCGCGACAACGTCGAGTCCTTGTTCGCTGAGGTTTCCGATGTCCGGGTAGCTCTGCAACCAGGGAGATCCGATCCGGTCCGCGATCTCCAAGGCGGCACTGATCGAGGTCACATCTTCGCCGTCGACGTTTTCAATGCCCAGCTGGATGCCGCGCCGGGCCGCGTAATTCGTGCCGGCGGCCAACCCCGCCAGATAACGGCTGCGGGCTTGCGGGTCCGGCTGCTCGTAGAAGGCGAAATAGCCGGCGATCTGCAACACCGGTACGCCCAGGTCGACGCAGAGGTCGATGCCCGCAAGGAGGATCGAGAGCGCCTGGTCACGGCGCTGCGGTTCCTTGCTGGCCAAAGCGATCCGGCGATGTGCGGAAAGGCAGAGCCCTGCGATCCGGCTGCCTTCCCGTTCTGCTGCTGCGACCACCGTGCGTCGTTCCGGGCCGGTCCAAGCGAGCCGGGACAAACGCCCAGGAGTCTCGTCGATGGACAAATCCACGAAGGAATATCCTGCTTGGACCGCGGAAGCGAAAAAAGCATTCCAATCATTGCCGGGATCGCGCAGTGCCTTTTCATAGACACCCAGCTCGATACCGGGGCGGCTGAGCCACTGGGCGCTCAATGAGTTCATGGCCATACTGCCCCCAAAGCAGTACGGAAATCGGCCGCTGCCTTGGCAGGGTCTGCGGCTTGAACTATCGAGCGCCCGGCAATCACGATGCCCACCGGCTCGGTACTGAGTTGCGGGAGTTCCGACGCGGTGATCCCGCCGGTGATGGTGACCGTGAAACCCAACTGGTCGAGGAGTCGGATGCTGTCGATGTCGGAGCGTTTCCAGCGCAGCGAACCGGCGGCTTCGGCATCCCGGGACCGGTGTACGATCACGTGCTTCACACCTGCGGCACGCCAATGCACGGCGGCATCGGTGCGGTTAGCTTCGTCCAGCTCGATCTGGACTTCGGCGCCGTACTCCTCGGCGACTTTGCATACTTGGCCAACGGTGGTCAGGCTGGCACCGGCCACCACGGACACCAGATTGGCGCCGGAATCGAAGGCAAGCCGGGAGATGATGCTGCCGGCTTCGGCGATCCGCACATCGGCCAAAAGGTCCTTCTCGGGAAACAGCGCGTGGATTTCGCGGACCGCACGCATGCCTTCGGAGAGGCAAAGAATGGTGCCGACTTCGATGATGTCCACGGAAGCGGCGGCCGGCTGGAGCGCCCGATAGGCGTCATCCAGGGTGAAGGTGTCCAAAGCGATTTGCAGGCGGGGAGTAGCCGTTGTCACTTCGGGTCTCCGAAAGCGAAGAAACGCTGAGCGTTGTACATCAGCAAATCTTCGACGTAATCCCGTTCGAAGCCTTCGGCCAGTAGGCGCGGGGCGAAGACCGCAGGATCGAAGTCGACACCGTTGACCGAGCCGTAGGCCTTCTGGTATGACTTCTTGCCCGAGTCGGTGCCGAGGAGGAGCTGTTGGCCGAAGCCCAGCTTGCCCAGTTCCCGGACCAGATGAACGCGTGAGCTGTCCGGCAAGTACTTGATTCGGTAGGTGCCGTCGAGCTCGAGGTAGCAGCCCAGGCGAGTGATCTGCGACAGATACCAGACGTCCGCATTGCGCTGCACGTGTCCGATCGCGATGCGTCCGGCCGGCACACCTAGGGAAATCAGCCGCTCGGCCTGTTCCAGGGCTACCGTGCCGGCTGTGGTGTGGGTGTTGATCGGGCAACCGGTTTTGATCGATGCGATGGCCGCTGCCCGCAGAGTCTTCTCCTCCCAATCGGTGATCTTCCCGTAAGCGGAGGCGAATTTGATCACTCCGGCGCGGTACTGGGTGCGCTCGACGAGTGGGCCGGAGTAATCATGGGCGTCGATGCCCGACTCGATGTCTTCGATGAGCAAATCGGCGATCTGGTTCACCGAGTAGCGGTTGACCCAGTGCGAGGTGGTTTCCAAATAGACATGTTCGCGGTGGAAACCGGTGGCTGCGATGACGTGCAGGTCAGGAGTGGCCCGGTTGACTTCGACGAGCTTTCGGATGTCCCGACCGCAATTCGCCGGACACATGTCGACTACGGTGCCGCTCGCCGCCCAGGCCTTGGCGGCTTTGACGAAGTAGGAGGCTTCCTCGGTCGCCTTGCCGACGTCGGCCAGGGAATGGTCCGGGTCCAAGTAGACTTCTCCGGCACCCACCCGGATCAGGTGGTCGTGGCAATTGACGACGCCGAGGACATCCGTTGGGACGTCGCCGAAGATGGTTCGGGCGAAAGACATGGATACTCCTAGAAATGGACCGTGATCGGGCTTTCTTGGCGGCCGGATCAATCTGCGGCCCCCGTGATTCCATGCTGTCCAACCGAGTGCAGCAAAGGAATGGCAAGCATGAAATTAATTTCAAGGCATGAAATGCGCGACTGGATCATTCACGGCTGGCATGGCCCTTATCACGGAACTTTCAGACAACGGTTTGATGCAAGATGAATCGAATTTCAGGAGATGGCGATGTCAACCGATGCCGAGCGGCAGCATTTGGAGTTGCTTTTTGACGCGTCGCGGCGTTACTACCTGGAGCAGCAGAGCCAAGTTCGGATCGCCCAGGAGCTGAATTTCTCCCGGGCAACGGTCTCCCGGTTGTTGGCCGAGGCCCGGGAACGCGGTGTGGTGAAGTTCGAAGTGACCCATCCGATGGGCGGAGTCCTGGGCATAGAGCGCGAGCTTTGCGAGGCCTTCGGTCTCCGCCAGGCCCGCGTCGTGGATTCTTCGAATCCGCGTTCGCTTCCGGGACAGGTTGCCCGCAGTGCAGCCGAACTGATTCAACGAACGGTGCGGAAGGACTCCGTGATCGCAGTTTCGAACGGATCCGCTTTAGCCGCAGTGGTGGCAGAGCTGCCGGAAAAACGCCAGCGCAGCAGCGACGTCCACGTGGTTCAGATGATCGGCGCTTTGGGCAAGCACAACCCGATGCTGGACAGCCCCGAATTGTGCCGGAAGGTCGCGGCATCGTTCGGCGGAAGCTATCAGACGATGCCGGTGCCTTTGATCTTGGAAAGCGCAGAGCTCGCCGTGGCAATGCGTCGGGAATCACCGATTGCCACGGCCCTGGCCTTGGCGGCGCATGCCGATATTGCTTTGGTGGGCATCGGAGCCACTGACCGGCACGGATCGGGGCAGATCTTCGAAGGCTGGATGACGCCGGAAATTTCAGCCGGATTATGGCGGGACGGTGCCGTGGGCCACCTCGTGGGTCATCATTTCGACATTTCCGGGAAGCATGTGGACAGTGCGCTATGCCGCCGGTTGATTTCGGTCTCGCCGGACAAACTGGCACAGATCAAAGAAGTGATCGCGGTAGCCTACGGGCAGAAAAAGGTCCGCGCGATTCTTGCCGCTTTGCGGGCCGGTCACCTGTCCACGTTGATCACGGACTTCGGCACCGCCCGTGCGGTCCTGGATCTGGACCGGCTGACCCCGGATCTGGACGGATCTCCGGGCGATCAATAAAGGGTCCGTAGAGCGTTCAACCGGTTCGGCTGACGGACCGTTCCAGGGATTTCCGGCTCGCGAACCAGACGATGCCGCCGATGATCGGCATGGCCAGGGCCAACAGTGCGCAAACGAGTTTCAGCGGAACCGTGAGCCGGCTGCGTGCAATGGAAACCAGCGTGACCACGAACCAGAGCAGCGTCGCCACGGCGAGCAGGACCAAGCCCGGATCCCACCAGATCGGGACGATCGGATTCGTTGCGCCCATCTGTTGATCCTCGCACGGGTCGGGGCGCTAGTCCAGGATCAGGTCTGCCCCTCCGGGGCCGTCGGGCTAGGCCAACGGCCGGCCGGGGCGGTCCAGAACCGTTTGCCCGGGATCGACCTGGCTCCACTGCTGGAACGGCGGCTCGAGTGCGAAATGCCCATTATTGCGGACCAACGCCCGGACTTCGGCGTTCTCCGGATTGTTGAGCGATTCGAAGTACTCCACCGACCAGTGGAACCAGCGCATGCAGAAGAGCCGCATGGTCAAACCGTGGGTGACCAGGAGTGTGTTCGGGGGATAGTCCGGGGCGCTCCAATGCCGGTAGAGGGTATCCAGGAAAGAGGAGACCCGATCGTAGACGTCGGAGCCCGACTCGCCTTCCCGGAAGCGGTAGAAAAAATGCCCATAGGCGTTCCGGAGCTCTTTTTGCGCCGCGATCTCCGCCGGGTTCTGGAAGTTCGCCCAGTCCTGTTCCCGCAGCCTCGGCTCCTCCAGGACCCGTTGCACGCTGTCGCCGAGATTGAGTGCGGCCAAGGTCTGGTAGGCGCGCAGATACGGCGAGACATAGACGCAGACCTTTTCGCCGTCGAGCCGTTGCCGGATGCTTTCCCCGGCCGCCTCGGCCTGGGCCAGGCCCACATCGGTCAACGGAATCCGGTAATCCGGCACCCGGTCGTAAATCGTCTGGTCCACATTGGCCGCGGACTGGCCGTGGCGCAACATCAGGATCTGGCGGGGCGCGGTCATGCACCGAGTCTAACCATTGCGCCGGCCCGGTCGGCCGGAGTGGTCGAATCGCCGGCTCCGGGGCAGGATGGGGGAATGGCGAATCCTCAGACTCCGATGCGGTCGGGCGCGGCACCCCGGCCCGCGCAACGCCGGCGATGGCACGTGGAGATCCTGATCGTGCTGGGGCTCTCCTTGGGGCAGTCCGCGGTGAACGCGGTGGTGAACCTGATCGACAACCTCAGCCGGGGTCCGATCGCGGAAGCCACCGCGACCTTGAACACCAGCCGGAACAGCCGCGAATATTTCGATCTCACCTACCAGCTGCTCGGCAACTTCTTCGCCTTGGTGCCGGTGGCCCTGGTGCTCTATCTGCTCTGGCAGCCCGGGCGCAGCAGCTTCGAACGGCTCGGCTTCGATTTCGCCAAGCCGGGGCGGGACCTGCTGTGGGGCTTCGGGCTGCTGGTTCTGATCGGGGCGCCGTCGTTGTTGCTCTACGCGGCGGGCCGTGGTTTGGGCGTGACCGCGCAAATCGTGCCCAATTCGCTCCAGGACTATTGGTGGACCGTGCCGGTGCTGATCATCTCGGCGCTGCGCAACGCGGTGGTCGAGGAGGTCATCGTGGTCGGTTACTTGCTGGACCGGCTGTCCGGATTGGGCTGGCGGATCTGGCCGGCGATCGTGGTCAGCGCATTGCTGCGCGGCAGCTACCACCTCTACCAGGGCTTCGGACCATTTTTGGGCAATGTCCTGATGGGGCTGATTTTCGGCTGGCTCTACTCCAAAACCAAACGGGTGATGCCCTTGGTCATCGCGCACAGCCTGCTGGACATCGCAGCCTTCACCTTCAGCCGGCAACTCGGCTTCGGCTGAGCCCCGGGCCGATCGGCCGGGTTCAGACCGTGACCGGGCCCCGGGCCGTGTCGAAAGTGACGCTCATGATGCCGGGCGTGCCGTGCGGTGCAATCCATTCCACGGCCACGTCCTCGAGCGGCTTGTCCACGCACTCGCCGAGCCATTCGGTCACCCGCTCCGCGGAACCGGCGATGGTCAGGCTGGCCAGCGAGACCGTCCCGGGTTCTGCCTGCGAAGGGTGCAAGGCGGGATCGCCTTCCCATTTGAGCAAGTAGGGGACCTGCGGATCGGCGATCAGGCCTTTGATGCCGATCTGCTGCCAGACGAGTTCCCGGCCGTCCGGGAACTTGCGGTTCCCGGGCACTGCGGATCGGCCCAGCCGGGCTTCGAACGGGGAGAGGTCTTCGACTTCCACGCACCAGCCCATCCATCCGCCACCGGCGCTCGACCGGGCACGGACCGCTTGGCCGAAGGGTGCTTTGTCCGAAGCCGGATGATCCAGGACCTCGACCACTTCGATGTAATGGCGGGCCGTCAACGGAATGATCATGTTCCTGGTGCCGAAGCGCGGATGGATGCCTCCGCGTACTGCTTTGACGCCCAGCGCAGCGGCAATCCGCTCGGTGGTGGCAGTCAGTCCGTCGGGGTCACAAGCGTAAGAAACGTGGTCCATGCGCATGCTCATATCCTTGCACTTTGTGACATCCGTCTCGACTTAGGGTGACCTAAGCAACAAGTCTGCGAAGGTCGCGGGTCAGCAGCGTCCCGCAAGCGGAATCGTCACACCCCGTCACGGACTTGAACTGGCCCCGGACGCCTGCGCAAACTGGATCCAGGTCACGAGTGCCAGCAATGTCTTGACCAGACGCCTGCCCCGGCTTGCTGGACGGCAACCCTCCACCGCGGCGGGGTGCCCCGGGTGAAGACCAGGCCCTGGCCATCCGGCCAAGGCAAACGCGGGTCGATGCATCGTACCCGGCTGTCCGGGCGGAGCTTGCCGACCGTACGGCCGACGCCGAACATCGGGCCCCTTCAGATTGAGGAGTGCCTTGTGAGCAATGGTTGGTCATTCGAAACCCGGCAGATCCACGTCGGCCAAACGCCTGATGCAGCGACTGGAGCACGGGCGCTGCCGATCTACCAGACCACGTCGTTCGTCTTCCCGAGCGCGCAAAGCGCCGCGGACCGCTTCGCCCTGGCTGAACTCGAGCCGATCTACACCAGGATCGGCAATCCCACCCAAGACGCCGTCGAGCAGCGGATCGCCAGCCTGGAAGGCGGCGTCGGGGCCTTGCTCCTGGCGTCCGGGCAGGCCGCCGCGACGCTCGCGGTGCTGAACATCGCCGAAGCCGGCGACCACATCGTCTCCAGCCCGAGCCTCTACGGCGGCACCTACAACCTGTTCGCCCACACGCTGAAGAAGTTCGGCGTCGAGGTGTCCTTCGTCGACGATCCGGACGACCTGGAACACTGGCGTGCCGCGGTGCGGCCCAATACCAAGCTGTTCTTCGGCGAAGTGGTTTCCAACCCGAGGCAGGACATCCTGGATCTGGAAGGGGTCAGCGCGGTCGCGCACGAAGCCGGGGTGCCGCTGATCGTGGACAACACCCTGGCCACGCCTTATCTGATCCGGCCGCTCGAGTGGGGCGCGGACATCGTGGTGCATTCGGCGACCAAGTACCTGGGCGGCCACGGCGCCGCGATCGCCGGTGTGATCGTGGACGGCGGACGTTTCGACTTCGGCAAGGACCCGGCGAAATTCCCGGGGCTGAATACCCCAGACGAGTCGTACCACGGTCTGGTGTTCGCCCGGGACCTGGGCGTGGGCAGCGCCTTGGGCGCCAACCTCGCGTACATCTTGAAGGCCCGGGTGCAGCTGTTGCGCGATTTGGGTTCGGCAGTGTCGCCGTTCAATGCCTTCCTGATCGCGCAGGGCCTGGAGACCTTGAGCTTGCGGGTCGAACGGCATGTGGCCAATGCGGTCCAGGTCGCACAATGGCTCAGCGAGCATCCTGCGGTGGAGTCGGTGGCCTACGCCGGGCTGCCGTCCAGCCCGTGGTACCAGCGGGGCCGCAAATACGGTCCGAACGGCACCGGTGCGGTGCTGGCTTTCCAGATCAGCGGCGGCGCGGAGGCCGGCAAGAAATTCGTGGACGGCCTCGAACTGCATTCGCATGTGGCCAACATCGGCGACGTCCGTTCCCTGGTGATCCATCCCGCGTCGACCACGCACTCGCAGCTGACCCCGGAACAACAGCTGGCCGCCGGGGTGAACCCGGGGCTGGTGCGGCTTTCCGTGGGTCTGGAGAACATCGTGGACATCCTGGCCGATCTGGAGGCCGGCTTCCGCGCGGCGAAGGGTTGAAACGCATGGTGACATCGGATCTGGAGACCGCAGCGGTGCCGGAGCTGCCGGCACGGCAACCCGCCGTCGCGCGCGGCGACGGGCTACTGCGCGACCGGCAGATCGGCAACCTCGGGCTGGAGAGCGGCCTTGAGCTCCCCGGGGTGCGGATCGCCTATGAAAGCTGGGGGCGGCTGAACCCGGATGCTTCCAATGCGGTGCTGATCCAGCACGCACTCACCGGAAGCACGCACGTGGCACGCGGCGACAGCGACGAAGCCGGTTGGTGGGACGGCTTGGTCGGTCCGGGGCAGGCGATCGACACGGAACGCTATTTCGTCGTGGCCGCCAACCTCCTGGGCGGCTGTTACGGCAGTACCGGGCCGTCCTCGATCGCGCCCGACGGCGCTCCCTGGGGTTCCAGATTCCCCTTCGTCACGCTGCGGGACAGTGTCCGGGCGGAGGCCCGGTTGGCCGATGAGCTGGGCATCGGGCACTGGCACGCCGTGGTCGGCGGATCGATGGGCGGGGCCCGGGCACTCGAATGGGCGGTGTCGTATCCGGAGCGGGTGCGGCACGCCGTAGTGCTGGCCTCGTGTGCGGCCAGCACCGCGGAGCAGATCGCCTTGGCCCAGGCGCAAGTTTTGGCCATCGAGCAAGACCCGGATTTCCGGGGCGGCGACTACTACGACGGACCGATTCCAGCGGCCGGGTTGGGGTTGGCCCGGCGGATTGCGCATATCTCCTACCGTTCGGAGGCGGAGCTCGGCCAGCGGTTCGGCCGATCGGCACAGCCCGGCGAAGCCCCGGTATCCAGCCGGCGCGGGCCCGGCCGCGGCGCGCAACGCTATCAAGTGGAGGGCTATTTGGACCACCAGGCCGCCAAACTGGTGCAACGTTTCGATGCGAACAGCTACATCGTCCTGACCGAGGCCCTGATGAGCCACGACGTGCGACGCGGCCGGGGCGATCTGCATTCCGCTCTGGCCAGGGCGGCCGGAGTCGGATTCACCGTTGCCGCGGTCAGTTCCGACCGGTTGTATTTGCCGGCACAGAGCGAGGAACTGGCCGCTGCGCTGCCGGAGCCGACGCCGGTGCACCGGATTGCATCCGACGTCGGCCACGACGCTTTCTTGCTCGAAATCGCGCAGATTTCTGCACTTCTAGGCGAGATTTTCACCTGATCCGAGTCCTTTGGGGCAAAGTTCCGCCGCCACGGCTCAGCACCGTACTGACGAACACCCCTGACAGATATGATGATCCGGTGACCAACCTACAAGTGCGCCGCCGCGGCCGGGTGCCCACCATCTCCCGGGAGTCAGTGGCCCGAGCCGCCATCGGCTTGGGCTTCGAAGATCTGACCATGTCCACGGTGGCGGCTTCTTTGGGGGTCAAGCACTCCTCGCTGTACCGGCATGTCGGCTCTCGCGACGACTTGGTGTCGATGGCCATCGATCTCATGGCTTCGGAAGCGAAATGGCCGACTCCGGGTGCGGACTGGCGGGAATACCTGGAAAAGTTCACCGACGTGATGTGGACCATGTACGAAGAGTTCCCGGGTGTGGCCCCGGAACTGCAGCGGCTGCCGGCACCGCCATCCAGTGTGGTCTACATCTTCGCGGCCAGCACCGAAGCGTTGATCGACTTCGGCTTCGACCCGGAATCCGCAGTGCTGATCGTGGACACGATCTCGGACCTGACCATCGACAGCTACATGAACGCCTACCGCTTGCGGATCAGCCGGATGAAGCCGCTCAAGCCCGAGGCGGTCTCCCAGACCAGGTTCGCGCAGAACCCGCCCGGGCCGCTGAACGTGAAGAACCCGGACGGCCTGGAGAAGTTGCTCAGCCTCGCCTTCGACACCGACGGCAAGGCCTGGTGGCTGCGCAAACGGGCTTTGCTGCTGGACGGGATTTCGGCCCGGCTCAGCAGCAACCCGCCGGGGTCCGAGTTCGTGCTCGGTGGCCCGACGGAAGCCGGCTGAAGAAAACCTCGGCGGATTTCCGCTAGTGGCCACTCCGGTCCACCGGGCCGAAAACCGGGCCCGGCGTCGGCCGTTTGGCGGTGATCCCGTCGCCGGAGGACTGATGGCGGATCCGACGCAGCACCCAGGGCACCAAGAATTCCCGGGCCCAGACCAGGTCTTCGCTGCGGGCTTCGCGCCAGGTTCGGTGCGGTGCCGCGGCGGGGTGCAACGGCTCCAGTTGGTGCGGCACATTGAGCGAGTCCAAGGCCATGATCGCGATCCGGTGATGGCCCAAGGGCGAAAAGTGCAAGCGGTCGTCATCCCACATCTGCGGGTCCGAAAGCTCACGGAGCGACCACATGTCGGCAATCACGGCATCATGGCGGGCCGCCACGGTCCGCAGATTCTCGTTGTAGACCGCGACCCGCCCCCGGACCAGGCCCAGCACCGGGGTGTCCCGGATGTCCGGGCCATTGAACAGCAGCACGGTGGCCCCGGAGGCCGACATCTTGCCGACCGCGGAATCCAGGGTTTCGGCCAGCGCATCGGGATCCGAACCAGGCCGGATCAAGTCGTTGCCGCCCGCGGAGATCGAGATCAGATCAGGTTTGAGCGCGAGCGCGGGTTCGAGTTGCTCGTCCAAGATCTGCTGCAGCAGGCGTCCTCGGATGGCGAGGTTCGCGTAGGCGAAGTCGTGGTGGCCTTTGTTCAGCTCTTCGGCCACGCGATCCGCCCAGCCCCGGGTGCCGCCCGGGTTTCCGGGCTCGGGGTCGCCGATTCCCTCAGTGAAGGAATCGCCCATGGCCACGTAGCGCATCCAGGGGTGCAGATCGGTTTCGGAAGGGGGTCCGGCATGTCCGGCCGGGCAGTGCTGATTCATCACCTTCCTATCCTGCGCCTGAGGCACCCGGTTACGCCAACGTAGGTTTGTCCGATCGGGCCGGGCGGTTCACCGGTTACTGTATGTGCTGGGAGGAATACCGACGAAGGAGGACCCATTGCGCTGCCGAGCCGACTCCGGCCGTCGCTCGCCGAGACGGACTTTGGGCCTGGTCTGCGCTCTGGCCGTGGTTGTCGGCCTCGCCGCCTGCCAGCTCACCGTGGCCGCGCCTGAAACGAGTTCCGACCGGGTGAGCAGCGCGCCGCCGTCGTACCCGGGACCGGTGGTCACGCCCGGCCATGATGCTGCTGCGGTTGCTGCCAAAAACCTGGATTGGCAAGCCGGGAACACGCTCTCCGTCGGCGTACCGGTGGGCTGGAACGACCAGATCGGCCGGAGTTCCGGGACGGCTCCGGCCTGGACCAAGCTGATCGACAAACGGGCCGGGCTCACCAGATACCAAAATGCCAATGGCTGCCTGCTGGACTATTGGCAGACCGTGGACCAGCAAGCACTCATGGTCACTGAAGACGACCGATCCTCGACGCTGGCCCTGTTCAAATACCTGGTTCCGGAGCTCGCCGCCGAGGCGTTGCGGGATGCCGATTGGCCATGGACCGGTGATGCCGGCAAACCCGGCCCGGTGATCCAATTCCTCAGTGCCCGGAAGCCGGCCGTCGCCGGGGTCCCGGCCAGCATCTTCAGTGCCCGGATGCTCAACCACGCCGGCGTGGGCCTGGTGCTCTCCCTGGCCTGCCCGGCCGAGGCCCTGATCGATCCGACCCTGGCGGCGCTGCGGGACGAATTGACCGTGCAGCCACCGGCCCAATAGCCGCCGTTGTTCCGGGGCAGCAGATCAGCCGGCAGCCTGGACCGCGGCCTTTTCGGCAGCCTGGTTCGGCACCAGCGGTGCGGCCAGCAGCGGAGCCGCACCGATCAGGGCGAAGGCGAGCGGATAGCCGACGACGCCGATCAACGCGCCGATGGCCGGCGGCACGATCGCGGCGACCAGGAACTGGCCGGTGTTCTGCGCCCCGAGCGCCCGACCGGACCAATACGGACCGGCAGCCTCGGCGACCGAGGTGAAGGCCAAGCCGTTGTCCGCCACGGTGATCACCGAGGCGATGACCAGCAGCGCAATCGAAGCGGGGGAGTCCAGGCAGTCGCTCAGCGCCAGCAGCAGCATTCCGGCGGCGGCCGCGAGCGCGATCAACCGTAGCGGACGGACCCGGGAGCCGGCGCGGTCCGACCAGACCCCAGCGGCGATCCGGCCCAGCGCGCCGGCGATCTGCGCGAAGGCGATGATCGCGCCGGCGAGCGCTGGGGCCAACTGCCGTTCGCCGAGCAGCCACACCAGGGAAAATGTCCACAGTGTGAACTGCGGAATCACCAAGATCGCCGAGACCAGATGGATTCGGAACAGGAAATTGTTCTGCCGGTAGGGGTTCTCTGCACCGGGCGCTTCGCGTTTGGCCCGGCGCGGCGGATTGCTGATGCCGATCCAGCACAGTCCGGTGACCAGAACGGAGATTGCCACGACGGACCAGAGTGAGCCTTGCAGGGAGCCCGATTCGGCCAGCAACGGCAGCATCACCGAGGCGATGGCGACGCCGATCGGTTGCGCCATCTGCCGGATGCCCATGGCCAAACCGCGCTGCCGGGCCGGGAACCAGCCGACCACGATCCGGCCGCCGGCCGAGTTGGTGCACGCGGTGGCCGCGCCTGCGAAGAACAGCCAGAGGCCGAGCTGTACCGGGTTGCTGCTGAGCGCGGCTGCGCTCATGGTCAGCGCGGTCAGGGCCAGTCCGATGCCCAGCGACCGCCGTTCGCCGATCCGGTCGATGACGGCGCCCCAGGCGATCAGCACCAGCATCGTGCCGGCCAGCGGCATGCCGACCAGGAATCCGGCCTGGACCAGGTTCAGCCCCCATTGCCGGTTCAGGCTCGGGATCAGGAAGGCCATCCCGTTGACCACGATCGAACTGGTGGCTTGCGCCGCCACGGCCAAACCCAGCATGTACCACCGCCGCCAGCCGATATCGTGTTCAGTCATTAGTCGTCTCAATTGGTGAGATAGGTGTCTCGTATATTGGGTGTCCTGAGCATAGGCAGTTGCTTCAGGCAAAGGCTACTCGGTCCGAATCCTGGAATCGGCACATTACTTCTGCACAGATAGCTCGGATCCCGGCACGAAAAGTCTGCACACTAGCAACTTGAATCACGCTGGTCCCGCCATTTGTGCGGGCGTGAATGCAGCGGGCAAGAATTCACGCTCAATGACGGTTCACGGTAGAATTGCCAGGTGCCCGTGTACTTAGATCATGCGGCAACTACCCCCATTTCCGGGCCGGCGTTGGCCGCACTCACCCAAGAACTCAGCCGTAGCGGCAACCCATCGTCGCTGCACGGCTCGGGCCGTCGTGCCCGTTTGGTGGTCGAGCAGTCGCGCGAGACGCTGGCAAAAGCGGCCGGTGCGCACTTTTCCGAAGTGATTTTCGTCTCCGGCGGCACTGAAGCTGACAATCTGGCGGTCAAGGGGCTTTACTGGTCTCGAAACTCAGCTGATAAGCACCGGAAGCGAATTCTGGTCTCCACGATCGAGCATCCCGCAGTGCAAGACACCGTGGAGTGGCTTGTGGCCCACGAGGGTGCGGAAGCGGTCTGGCTGCCGGTCGACGCCGACGGCGTTCTGGACCTGGTGGCGTACCGGAACGCGCTCGACGACGATCCGGAGTCGATCGCCCTGGTCACCGTGATGTGGGCGAACAACGAGGTCGGCACGGTACAGCCGATAGCAGAAATCGTCGCGCTCGCCGCAGGCCACGGCATTCCGGTGCACTCCGATGCAGTTCAGGCTTTCGGCTCGATTCCGGTCGATTTCGCTGCCTCCGGGCTTGCTGCGATGTCGATCAGCGGGCACAAGATCGGCGGCCCGGTGGGCGTCGGCGCCTTGCTGCTCGGCCGGGCGGTCAAACTCACGCCGGTGCAACATGGCGGCGGCCAGGAACGGGATGTCCGTTCCGGAACTTTGGACACGCCGTCGATCGCGGCGTTCGCGGCGGCTGCCGATGCCGCCGTCGGGCAATTGCCGGAAGAGATGGCGCGGTTGTCCGGATTGCGCGACGATTTGATCGCACGCGTACGGAGCGAGATCCCCGATGCCGTCCTTCGCGGGTCAATGGAGCACCGGCTGCCTGGAAACGCGCATTTCACTTTCCCCGGTTGCGAAGGCGATTCGCTGCTGTTCCTTTTGGATATGGCCGGCATCGAGACGTCGACCGGTTCGGCGTGTACCGCCGGGGTGCCCAGGCCTTCGCAGGTGTTGTTGTCGATGGGCTTAGACGAAGACACTGCTCGCGGTGCGCAGCGATTCAGCTTGGGGCATACTTCGACCAAAAACGACGTTGACGCTCTTGTTGCCGCATTGCCGGCCGCTCATGCTCAAGCTAAACAAGCGGGTATGGCCGGGCATGTATCGAGTATTCAAACCGCAGCAACTCAGGATGTGCAGCGGAAACCAGTAGGGAAGTTGTAGCAGTATGAAGGTTTTAGCCGCCATGAGCGGGGGAGTGGACTCAGCAGTCGCCGCTGCCCGGGCCGTCGAGGCCGGGCACGAGGTAGTTGGCGTGCACTTGGCCCTGTCCAGGATGCCCGGCACGCTGCGTACCGGCAGCCGGGGCTGCTGCACGATCGAGGACTCCACGGACGCCTGGAAGGCCTGCGAGAAGCTCGGCATCCCGTATTACGTCTGGGACTTCTCGGAACGCTTCAAAGAAGACGTGGTGGACGACTTCATCGCGGAATACGCGGCCGGGCGCACCCCCAACCCGTGCATGCGCTGCAATGAGCGGATCAAGTTCGCGGCGCTGCTGGAAAAGGCCCTGGCGCTGGGTTTCGACGCGGTCTGCACCGGGCACTACGCCCGAGTGGACCAGGATGCGGACGGCAATTACGAATTGCACCGGGCCAACGACTGGGCCAAAGACCAGTCGTACGTGCTGGGCGTGCTCACTCATGAGCAGCTCAAGCATTCGATGTTCCCGCTCGCGGATGCGCAGACCAAAGCCGAGGTGCGCGCCGAGGCCGAGCGCCGCGGCCTCTCGGTGGCCAAGAAACCGGACAGCCACGACATCTGTTTCATTTCCGACGGCGACACCCGGGGCTGGCTCGCCGAGAAAATCGAGATGACCCCGGGCGAGATCGTGGATCAGAGCGGGGCCAAGGTGGGCACCCACGAGGGCGCCAATGCGTTTACTGTCGGTCAGCGCCGCGGGCTCAAACTGGGCACTCCGGCGGCCGATGGAAAGCCGCGCTTCGTGTTGGAAATCCGGCCCAAGGAGAACACCGTGGTCGTCGGGCCGGAGCAGCTGCTCGCAATGGACGAAATCCGCGGGATCAAGGTCTCCTGGGCCGGCGAGCCGATCGCGGAGGTGCATTCGGGCGCCGAATTTGATTGCATGGCGCAGGTCCGGGCGCACGGCGACCCGGTCCCGGCGCGGGCCCATATGATCACCGACGACGAGGGCGCGCCATTGCTCGTGGTCAACCTGATCGACCCGTTGCGCGGCGTCGCGCCCGGGCAGACCGTGGTGCTCTACCAGGGAACCCGGGTGCTCGGACAGGCCACGATCGACGCAGCACGTTCGCTGGCGTCGGTGGACTAGTGGCCGCCGCCGGCTGCTGGTCCGCCGCGGCGCGGAACCGGCAGACCGGACCAACGCCGAAGAACTGGCCCGAATTGCGGCCGGAGTTCCGCAGATGTGCCGGGCCGTGGAGCTTCGCGGCCTAGCATTGCCGGTATGGCTTACGTTCTGATCCTGCAGCACGTCCCGGTCGAAGGCCCCGGACTCATCGCGGCCGCACTGGATGCTTCCGGCGTCGAATACCGGATCCGCAACCTGCTCACCGAATCCGCTTCGCAGTTGCCGCCGGTGGCGGACCTCTGCGGCCTGGTTCTGATGGGCGGACCGATGGATGCCGGAGACGTCGAAGCGCATCCCGCGCTGGCTCTGGAGCAGCAACTGGTCCGGGATGCGATAGCGGCGCAGGTTCCGGTATTGGGTGTCTGCCTGGGGCATCAGATCATTGCGCTCGCTTTGGGCGCGGCGGTGGACTACGGCGCTACCCGGGAGATCGGCGTCGGGCCGGTCCAGGCCGCCGGCGAGCTGGCCTGCCTGACCGGAATCGATGTGCTGCACTGGCATACCGACAATGCCGGGCTGCCCGAAGGGGCAGAGTTGTTGGCCCACACCGCGGGCTGTCCGAACCAGGCATTCCGGTTCGGCAGCGCCCTTGGCGTGCAGTTCCACCTCGAACTGGACGAAGCGTTGCTCGCAGCCTGGCTGGACAGCGGGATGTCCGCCGAGCTGGCCCCGCGGACCGAAGGAAGCCTGCTGCTCGACTTCGCCCGGCAGAACAGTTTGCGGCAGCGTGTCGCGGGGCAAATTTTTGGCCAATTTTCAGACCAGGCACAGGCTTTGCGTGATAACTAACTGATTGCAACTTTTGCCCTCGAGGAGAAAAGTGCGTCAATCTCTGGTAGAAACAGTGCATCACGATTGTGCGCTGACTCACACCGATTGGTAGTTTGCTGGGGGGCATTGGCAGCGCAAATCACTCTTCGAAAGAAAGTTCGCAGATGTCCAAGAACACACACAAGCTGCGCTATTTCGCGGCTTTTGCGGGCGTGTCCGCGCTTGCGCTCACGGCTTGCACCGGCCCGGCAGGCAACACCGGAGACACCGGTGCTTCTGGCGGCAGCGGCAGTTACACGATCGGCACCACTGACAAGGTCGTTGCGTTGGATCCCGCGGGTTCCTACGACAATGGATCGCAGTTCATGGAGACCCAGGTCTACCCGCTGCTGATGAACATCAAGCCCGGCGGCAAGGAAATCGAGCCGGATCTGGCCCAATCGGCGTCGTTCACGTCGCCGACCGAGTTCACTGTGAAGCTGCGGCCCAACCTCAAATTCGCGAACGGCCACACGCTCGACTCCAAGGACGTCAAGTTCAGCTTCGACCGGATCGTCAAAATCAACGACCCGCAGGGCCCGGCATCGCTGCTCACCAACTTGGACAGCATCACCACGCCGGATGCGGATACCGCGGTCTTCAAGCTCAAGCAGCCCAATGACCAGACGTTCCCCGGGGTGCTGACCACGGTGGCCGGCCCGATCGTGGACGATGAAGTCTTCCCGGCGGACAAGATCATGTCTGATGAGGACATCGCCAAGGCGCGCCCGTTCGCCGGCCCGTACGACATCACCAGCTACAAGAAGAACGAATTGGTGAGCCTCAAGGCCAACCCGAGTTATGTGGGCCTGATCGACAAGCCGAAGAGCGACGTCGTCAACATCAAGTACTACGCGGACGCGAACAACCTCAAGCTCGATATCCAGACCAACAAGATCGACGTGGCCTGGCGCAGCTTGAGCGCAACCGACATCGGCGACCTCAAGACCAAGGACAATGTCAAAGTCTTGACCGGTCCGGGCGGCGAATTGCGTTACATGGTCTTCAACTTCGACACCATGCCGTTCGGTGCCAAGACCGCGGAAGCGGATCCGAAGAAGGCGCTTGCCGTCCGCCAGGCGATGGCCGATGTGATCGACCGCAAGTCGATCGCCGAGGATGTCTACAAAGGCACCTACAGCCCGGTGTATTCGCCGGTCCCCTCGGGCCTGGCCAATGCCACCGAGCCGCTCAAGTCGCTTTACGGCGACGGCAACGGCGGGCCCAGCCTGGACAAAGCCAAGCAGCGCTTCGCGGACGCCGGAGTCACCGGCCCGGTCACCATCAACTTGCAGTACAACCCGGACCACTACGGCCCCGGATCCGGCGACGAATACGCCAAGGTGAAGGATCAGTTGGAGAAGTCCGGCTTGTTCACGGTCAACCTGCAGTCGACGGAATGGGTCCAGTACTCCAAGGACCGCACCCAGGACCTGTACCCGGTATACCAGCTGGGTTGGTTCCCGGATTACTCGGACGCGGACAACTACTTGACCCCGTTCTTCGTCAAGGACAACTTCCTGGCGAACCGTTACGACAATCCTGAAGTGCAGAGCTTGATCGCACAGCAGCAGGGCACCGACGACAAGGCCAAGCGGGCCGAGCTGATCGCGCAAATCCAGGAATTGGAAGCGAAGGACCTCTCCACGCTGCCGATCCTGCAGGGCGAGCAGATCGCGGTTGCGGGCAAGAACGTGAACGGGGTTGAACAGACCCTCGACGCGGCCTTCAAGTTCCGCGCAGCGGTAGTTTCCAAAAACTGAGGACACTCAGGGCGGGGTTCCACCGTGGACCCCGCCCTGAGTCCTGTCCTGCGACGTGTGCCGCAGGACTCTAACAAAGGCAAAAATGACTGCGCTCATAGACTCCCCGGTCGGCGCCGAACCCCCGAGCCTGAAGAAGGCGCGGGGCTCCGGCGGCGGACTGGGCAAATATCTTCTGATCCGCTTTCTGCTGATCATCCCCACGATCTTCATCCTGGTCAGCATGGTGTTCTTCCTGATGCGGGTCATCGGCGACCCGATCACGGCTGCGCTCGGCGGCCGGCTGCCGCAGGAGCAACTGCAGGCGAAAATCCACGAAGCCGGGTACGACCGGCCGATCCTGATCCAGTACTTCGAATACCTGGGCCAGGTGTTCACCGGCAACTTCGGCACCACCTTGACCAATCAACCGGTGACCCAGGTCCTGGCGACCTACGGTTCGGCCACGTTGGAACTGGCGTTCTTCGCCTTGATCGTGGCTTTGCTGCTGGGCATTCCGCTCGGCATGTTGGCCGCGAAGTTCCGGGACAAATGGCCGGACGCGGTGTTGCGGATCCTGGCGATCCTGGGCTATGCCACGCCGGTGTTCTTCGCCGGTTTGCTGCTGAAGCTGGTGTTCTCGGTCTGGCTGGGTTGGTTCCCGGTCTCCGGCCGGGCGAATACCGAGAATGCGCTGGCGCTGCAGAGCTTGGGCGCACCGACCGGGATCTATTTCATCGATGCGATCCGCAGCGGCAATTTCGCCGCCCTGGGGGATGTGCTGCAGCACGCGGTGTTGCCGGCAATCGCCTTGGGCTTGCTTACCGGAGGGGTTTTCCTGCGGTTGGTCCGGACCAACGTGATCGGCACCTTGGGCAAAGACTACGTCGAGGCAGGGCGTTCCCGCGGCGTCAGCGAATTCCGTCTGGTCACCAAGCACGCTTACAAGCCGGCGCTGATCCCGATCATCACGGTGATGGGCCTGCAAATCGCAATGTTGCTCGGCGGTGCGGTGCTGACCGAAACCACTTTCGAGTGGAAAGGCCTCGGCTTCCAACTGGCCCAATACCTGGGCGCGCGCGACTTCGTGGCGGTGCAGGGCATCGTGGCATTCCTGGCCGTGGTGGTCGCGGTGACCAATTTCCTGGTCGACGTCATCGCCGCCTTGATCGATCCTCGAGTGAGGTACTGAGATGTCTGCACTTTCGACCCCGCAATTGCCGTTGCGGAAGAAGAGCTGGCTGAGCCGGCTGCCCATCGTTTCGCATCTCCAGATCAGCGTCGGACTGCAACGCGGCATGCTTATCGCCGGCACCGTGCTGACTGCGTTGTTCGTGCTGACCGCGATCTTCGCGCCGTTGATCGCGCCTTACGGCTACAACCAGATCAGCGACGCGAACGGCAACAGCTTCCCGACCCAGTCGCCGCCGTCGGCCCAGCATTTGTGGGGTACCACGGTGGGCGGTTACGACGTGCTGTCCCGGACACTCTGGGGTGCGCAAACCGCGATTTCGGTGATCATCATCGCGGTGATCCTGTCGATTTTCATCGGCGTGATCCTGGGCTTGGTCTCCGGCTACCTCGGCGGTTGGCTCGATCGGGTCCTGGTGGTCCTGGCGGATGCGATCTACGCCTTCCCGTCCTTGCTGCTGGCGATCGTGATGTCGATCATCATCTCCGGCGGAAAGTCGAACCTCTGGTCCGGCATCTTCGCCGCGGCGATTTCGATCACGGTGGTCTTCGTGCCGCAGTATTTCCGGGTGGTCCGGGCGGAGACCATCCGGCTCAAAGCCGAACCGTTCGTCGAATCGGCCAAGGTGGTCGGTGCCTCGACGTGGCGGATCATGGGCCGGCATATCTTCAAGAACGCCACCCGGACTCTGCCGTTGATCTTCACCTTGAATTCCTCGGAAGCCATTCTGACCCTGGCCGGGTTGGGCTTTTTGGGCTTCGGCATCGAACCGACGGCGGCCGCGGAATGGGGCTTCGACCTGAACAAGGCCTTGGCCGACGCGACCAGCGGCATCTGGTGGACCGGCATCTTCCCGGGCTTGGCCATCGTGCTCACGGTCTTGGGGCTGACCCTGGTGGGTGAAAGCATGAACGATCTGAACGATCCGCGATTGCGCGGCCGCCGAACTGCGGGCAAGAAAAATGCCGGCACCAAGCGCGGCGCAGCGGCCATCGCAGCGACGCAGAACCCGGAGGCTTCGGCATGAGCGAGAACGTCCTGCAGATCGAGCATCTGAAAGTCACGTTCGCCACCGATGGCGGCGATGTGAAAGCGGTCAACGACATCGGGCTCTCGGTGGCACCGGGCGAGGTGCTGGCGATCGTCGGCGAGTCCGGTTCCGGGAAAACGGTCACCGCGAAAACCATCCTGGGGCTGTTGCCGGAGACTGCGGTCAGCTCCGGCGCCGTCGTGGTCAGCGGGCACGACGTGTTGAGCATCTCCGGCGCGGAACTGCGAGCCGTCCGTGGCCGGGATGTCTCAATGGTGTTCCAAGAGCCGTCGACCGCGTTGAATCCGGTGTTCACGGTAGGCTGGCAGATCGCCGAAGGCCTATGTTCGCATGCGGCCAAAAACGGCAGGAAGGTCTCCCGCAAGGAAGCCAAAGCCGCCGCGATCGAAGCGCTGCGCAAGGTCGGCATGCCGGAGCCGGAGAAGCGGGTGGATTACTACCCGCATCAGTTCTCCGGCGGGCAGAAACAACGCGTGGTGATTGCCGCGGCCCTGGCGCTGAATCCTTCGCTGATCGTGGCGGATGAGCCGACGACGGCGTTGGACGTGACTGTGCAGGCCGAGATCCTCGAACTGCTCCGCGACGTGCGGGACAAGTTCGGCACCTCGATCGTGCTGATCACGCACAATATGGGCGTGGTGGCGGATCTGGCCGATCGCGTCGTGGTGATGTACCGCGGCGACATCGTGGAAGAAGCGCCGGTCAAGGCCTTGTTCGCGGAGCCGAAGCAGCAATACACCAGGGATCTCTTGGCCGCGGTGCCGCACCTGGGCCGGAATTCGGCGTCGGCGGGCCTGACCGAACGCGCGCATCAGGATGCTGAGCTGCTGGTGGATGCCAGGAATCTGGTGATCGAGTATCCGGGCAGGTTCGGGCGCAGCGGGTTCCGGGCGGTCGACGAGGTGAATTTCACCATCTCGGCCGGCGAAGTCTTCGGCCTGGTCGGCGAGTCGGGTTCCGGCAAGACCACGATCAGCCGCGCGATCGCCGGGCTCAACCGCACCACCTCGGGATCGCTCAAGGTGCTCGGCTACGAAATGCTCGACTTCAAGGAACGCAGTTTCAAGCCCTTGCGCAAGGACATCGGCTTCGTCTTCCAGGACCCGGCAGCCTCTTTCAACCCGCAACTGACCATCGGGGATTGCGTGGCTGAGCCGCTGCTCATCCACACCCAGGCGTCGAAAGCGGAGTGCTCGAAGCGGGTCGGCGAGCTGCTCGAAGCAGTCCAGTTGCCGGCGTCGTACGCGGCGCGTTACCCGCATGAGCTCTCCGGCGGGCAACGGCAGCGGGCCTCCCTGGCCCGGGCGTTGGCACTCAATCCGAAGCTGCTGATCGCCGACGAGCCGACCTCGGCGCTCGACGTTTCGGTGCAGGCCAAGGTCTTGCAGCTGTTCCGTGAGATCCAAGCCGAGTTCGGATTCGCGGCGTTGTTCATCAGCCACGACTTGGCCGTGGTGGACATGCTCGCCGAATGGGTCGGCGTGCTCTACAAGGGCAAGCTGGTCGAGCAGGGGATCGGTTCGCGGGTGATGAGCCAGCCGCAGGACGATTACACCAAACGGCTGATCGCCTCGCTGCCGGTGCCGGATCCGACCGAGCAGGCCAAACGCCGCGAAGCGCATCAGGCGCTCCTCGGCTGATTTCCCAGGCCGAACGCACACTTGGTGCGGCTAGACGCCGCGCGAGTGCACCAAGTGTGCACTCGCGCGGCGGAGGAGAGATCAGGCGGGCAGAGCGTCCGGGGTGGCCGTGGCCGGGTGCCGGTGCAGATGCCAGGAGAACAGGCCGAAAAGCACCGTGACCAGGATCTGCACCGCCAGGCAGAAGACGAATCCGCCGAAGAAGCCGAATTGCTGCAGCTGGCTCAGCGTGAAATAGAGGCCGCCCAGTACCGCGACGCCGAGTGAGAACGCCAGCTGCTGAACCGTGCTGAACAAGCCGCCGGACAACCCGGCCGCCCAGGACGGGATCTGGCTCATCACGGTGTTGATCAACGGGCCGAACATGACCGCCTGGGCTGCGCCGAGCAGCACCAGGGCAATCTGCAGATGCCATTGCTGCACCTGGGAGCCTTCGAGCAGCAATTCCACGGCCAACGCGGCGAGGGCCAGGAGCTGGAACCCGGCGCCGACCAGCATGGTGTGTTTGCCCAACCTGCGGCTGATCCGGTGCAGATAGACCGAGGTGACTACGAAGGCCAACGCGAAGAGCACGATGGCCAATCCCGAACCCAAGCCGGAGTAGTGCATGCCGCGTTGGGTCAACGAGGAGAACTCGAACATGAAGGCGCCGTACCCGGTGAAGAACAACAGGTTCATCGCCAGGCCCATCCGCAAGGCGCGCACTCGGAACAACGACGGCGGCGCGAGCGGAATCGCGCCCGCGGATTCCAAGGATTTTTCCCGGCGGGCGAAGAGTCCGCCGACGACCACGGCCGCCAGGAGCAGGACCACGGCGAGCCAGATCGCAGCGCCGGCCGAAAACAACGTCATCGAGACGATGAAGGCGGCGAGCGCGAGGCCGAGCAGGATCGCCCCCCAGAGATCCATCGACAGCGGGGCGTCGGATCTGGTCGGCCGGACCAGCCGGATCAGGGCCAAGGAAATCGACGCGACGCCGGCGGCCAGGAACATCACCGGACGCCAGCTCAGCCCGAACAGGTCGGCGGTGAGCAGCGCTCCACTGGCCATCTGGCCGACGACGGTCCCGATGCCGGCGATGGCGGCGTACCTGGCCAGGGCGATGGTACGTTTTTCGCCGCTCGAGGTCGCTTGGATCGTGGAGAGGATCTGCGGCAGCACCAGACCGATCCCGATGCCCTGCAGCACCCGGGCGACGATCAGCAAGGCCACCGAGTTGCTCAGCCCCGCTCCGACCGATGCGACTGCGAAGACCAACAGCCCCCAGGCCAACACCCTGCGGCGGCCGAACCGGTCGCCCAAACGCCCAGCGAGGATCAGCACCGCTGCGAGCACCGTGGTGTAGCTGCTGAGGATGAAACTCTGTTGCAGGCCGTCGGCCTTGAGTTCGGTCCCGAAAACCGGGGCCAGCAGGTTCATCGAGCCGAAGGTGAAGGTTGCCAGGAATGCTGCCAGGTAAAGCACCGGGTAGCCGAGCCGGGCCTTGACCGCCGCGGTGTCCTCGGCCGGAATCTGTATCGTCGCAGTTGCCATGGCTCAAGCATGCGCTTTGTTTTATTCTGGTACTAGGAGTCTGTTTATCCTAGTATTGAAAATGCTGTGTTTGTCCTCACAGGAGCCGATCATGAGCCATCAGAACCCTCTCGACCATGCCCGGCTGGAACTGGGCCAGTTCCTGCGCGACCGGCGCAGCAGATTGCGCCCATTCGACGTCGGGCTGCCCGGTTCCAACCGTCGCCGCACGCCGGGTCTGCGGCGTGAGGAGGTTGCCCAGCTGGCGAGCGTCGGGGTGACTTGGTACACCTGGTTGGAGCAGGGCCGGAACATCAATGCATCCGAACAGGTGCTCGCGGCAATCTCCTCGGCATTGCAGTTGAACTCCGACGAGCAGCGGCACGTGTTCACCCTCGCGGGGTTGCACCAGGACGTGAAACCGGTGGAATGCCAAGAAGTCACCGAACACCATCTTGCCGTGATCGAAAAGATGTCGCCCTATCCCTGCGCGATCCAGAACGGGAAGTACGATGTTCTCGCGTGGAACCGGGTCTATCGCTTTTTGATCTCGGACATCGAGGCGCAGCCGGGGCTGCGCGGCAATTGCCTGCTTGCCGCATTCGGCGAACCGGATTGGCGGCTGGCCTACGGCGAGCGCTACGAAGAGGTCTGCCGGGGCATGGTGGCCCGGTTCCGGGCGAACATGGCGCGTCATCTCGGCGAGCCGGGATGGGATGAGCTGGTCGAGCGGTTGACCGCGATGTCGCCGTTGTTCGCCGAGCTCTGGGAATCGCGTCAGGTGCAGCGTACGGACGGATTGATCAAGGTGTTCAACAATCAGCATGTCGGCATCCTGCGCATGCAATTCACCACCTTGTGGCTCGACCAGCAACGCGACACCCGGATGGTCATGGTGACCCCCGGCGACGATTTGAGTGCCGCCCGGCTGGCTGAACTCGACCGGATTTTCGCCGGCGAACCGGCGTGCTCCCGGCGCGAAGCCACGGTTGCCGCCTGAGCGGCGCGGGGTTCCCCGTCACGGATCGTAGTTCGGGGGCCGGCATCCGTAGACTGGAACCATGAGCGCGCACTACGAGGAATTCGACCCAGCTGCCAGTTCGCTGTCCGGCCAGGTGGCCCCGGAAGTCATGCAGGAATTGCTGGCGGTCCGTTCCAGCATCGACAATTTCGACGCGGCGTTGGTGCATTTGCTCGCGGAGCGGTTCAAAGCGACCCAGCGGGTCGGCGTGCTCAAGGCCCGGTATCAGCTGCCTGCCGGAGACCCGGACCGGGAACTGGCGCAGATCGGCCGCTTGCGCGATCTCGCGGCCCAGGCGCAACTCGACCCGGCTTTTGCGGAGAAGTTCCTGAATTTCATCATCTCCGAGGTCATCCGCAACCACCAGGCGATATCCCAGACGCACAATTCAGATGACTGAGCCGACTGCCACGGCTGCCGGGCTTTGGCCCGGCGAGGACACGTTGGAGGCTTGCCGGGTAATCCTCGGTGAATTGGCCGCACCACAGCTTCCGGTTCTTCCAGCGCTGCCCGGACGCGGTACCGGAGCCGAAATGGTCGGCCGGACGGCTGCGATGCTGGTGGACCTGCCCGTCGACGTGCAGTCCTTCGGCTGGCGCTTGGTGCAGCGACCCGGTGCGGATGCACGCCGGGCCCGGAACTTTTTGGCCTCCGACGTCAATGCGCTGGCCGATGCGGCCGGAACCCTGGGTGCTGCGGTGCCACGGATCAAGACCCAGCTGTTGGGACCGCTCAGCCTGGCCGCCGCGCTGCATTTGCCACTGGGTGAAAAGTTGCTCATCGACCACGGCGCCCGCCGGGAGCTGACGGAGTCGCTCGCTGCGGGACTGGCCGGGCATCTTGCGGCGGTGCGGGCGGCGGTCCCGGGAGCGCTGGTTTCGGTACAACTCGAGGAGCCGGCGATCGCCGAGGTGCTCGGCGGCAAGGTGCCGACGGCGAGCGGCTATCGCACCGTGCGCGCCATCGCCGCGACCGAGGTCCGGGCGGCATGGCAGTCCATCGCCGAAGCCGCCCGTGCCGCCGGTGCCGACGAACTTCTCTTCGCAATACCGGTGTCCGAAGCCGCGCCGACGATTCTGGCGCCGGCCGATTCGGTCGGTCTACTGGGCCCGGGCACCGAAGCTTGGGGTGCCGCGGACTGGGAATCCGTCGCGGCGCTGGTCGAATCGGGCAAAAACATCCAGCTGGCGGCTCCGCCGGGTGCTGCGGGTTCAGCCGCACAACAGATCTGGCGGGGCTGGCGGAACGTGGGATTGCCCGGTGCGCGGCTGAACGCCCTCCGGCTGACCGAAGCCAAGGAGCTTTCCGCCCTGTCGTCGCAGCAGGCAAAACGCGTGCTGGCCGATCTGACCGATACTGTCGAGGCGTTGCAGGAACTGGCCGAGGCCGGCTGAGTGCGCTCCGGCTAGACGCGGGGCTCCCACCGGTCCGGCCGGACTTGCAGCGGGAGCGAGTCCGGTACCCCGTGGGCCGCGGCCTCGTGCCTGGGATAGGGGACCAGCCGGTAATCGAAGCCGCCGGAATAGACCAGCAGAACGCCCAGCATCCGGTGCAAGACCTTGACTTGGATCCGGTGCTGGTTGCTGGCCGGATCCCATTTCTGCTCCATATAGGCAGTCGCGTCCAAACCGCCGGGCAGGCCTAACCGGAGGTTCCCGCCGAAGAACCGGCTCGACGTCGAAATCGCGCGCAGGCTCCGGCCCGGACCGACCTCGGGATGCAGATCCGTGGCGAGCCTTCGGCGTCGGCCCAGGTAATCGACCAGGCCCCGCGGGGTCAGGCTGGTGGTGTCCTGGAAAATCCGGTCGGCAGCAGGGAATTGGATCGTCCGCACCGTGGTCAGACTGGCCCGGCCGAAGGGGTCAGCATGGGCGTGGTTCTGCACTTCGAACGGGATGTTTTCACCGTACTCGGGGAAAAACGCCTCTTCCGCGGCGTTCAATGCCAGCAACGGCCGGAGCCAACGCTGCGGGCAGCCGACGACGTCGAAGCGGCCGGTTCCGAGTCCGTAAAAGCCCGAGCCTGGAGTGAGTGAAAAATACTCCTGCAACTCCGGTTGCAAGGCTTGGAAATCCGCACCCATGGCCTGCTGGTATACGCTGGTCGGCCGAGGTCGGTGCGCCGGGCGGCTCATGACAGGTCCCGCCGTTCGATCAACCAATCCAGAAGCATCCCGGCGCTGAACTTCTGATGCCCGCGCAGTGCCGGGGAATCTGCGATCTCAGCTTGGCCTCCGGCCTGCAACATGTAGGCCAGGAGCAAGGCGAGCCACGAATCGATGTGTTCTGGGTCGGCATCCCGACTCAAGGCCGATCCGACGAGCCGGTCCGCCACGTCAAGCCCGTCGAACCGGGCGTACGCCAGCATCACGACCCAATCCGCCCAGCGCGGGCCCCTGGCCAAATAGTTCCAATCGCAGAACAAAGCACCACGCTCGGTCAGCAAGATATTGTCCGGGCGCAGATCATTGTGCAGCAGGCTTTCACCGGCCAGAGCGGTCGGCGCGCCGCAGAGCAGAGTCTGCAATTCAGATCTCCCGGCTACGCTGAGGTCCGGCACGAAGTCCGGCATCGGAGCGGGGAATACCTCGTCGAGCCGAGGATGCTCCCGCCAGGTCCTGGCCAAATCTTCGGGTTCCAGCCCGACGGGTGCCGGAGTCAACTCGGTATCGACCAGGAGGAGCGCCGATTCGATCGCATCGAGCGCCGAATCGGTCCAAGGATTGCCCGGAACAGTTCCGGACTCCGCAGCGAAGAACAACAACTGCCAGGTTGTGCCGCCATCGTCCAGCTGCGCGGCACCGCGGAATTCCGGCATGGGCAGGCCGGTCGGCAAAACTGCTGCAACCTCGGCTTCCCGGCGGTAGGCGCGGAACAGCCAGGGCACCGTGGCCGGTGCTGCTTTGACGAACCAGTGCTGGTTGAGCACCGCGGCGAACCCCGGGGTGAAACCACCGGCCGCGATCGCGCTGTGGTTGACCGGAGCAGCGATATTGCCTTCGATTCCGGCGCGGACCGCCTCGGGCAGATCGGACCAGGCGGGGCGCATCGCCGTGGCGGCGTAGTCGAACTGCATCTCTCGAGGCTATCGTAATCGCGCCCCTTGCTGCGGCGGCCGATCAACCCAGGGCAGATCTGCCCTGGGCAGCGAATCCTTCCTGGGCCGGCATCCGGCTGGCACGCTGATGCCATGAGCGCACAAACAATTCCACTTTCCGGCTCGCTCGACGAGCAATTGTCCTTGCGGCTGTTGCATCAGCGGATCATCCTGCTCGGCAGCGAAGTCGACGATGCGGTGGCCAATCGGATCGTCTCGCAACTGCTGTTGCTTTCCGCCGAAGACCCGAAGGCGGACATCAGTCTGTTCATCAACTCACCGGGCGGTTCGGTGATGGCCGGCATGGCGATCTACGACACCATGGCGATGATCCCCAATGATGTCAGCACCTTGGCGATGGGCCTTTCCGCGAGCATGGGGCAGATCCTGCTGTGTGCCGGCACGCATGGCAAGCGGTTCAGCCTGCCGCACACCAGGATTCTGATGCACCAGGGTTCGGCCGGGATCCAAGGAACCACCGCCGACGTGGAAATCCAAGAACGGAATTTGCGGGAGATCGAAGACACGGTCAATGGGCTGCTCGCGTTCCACACCGGCCATACCGTGGCGGAAATCGAACGTGACAGCGACCGGGACCATTGGTTCTCCGCCCGGGAAGCCCTCGATTACGGAATGGTCGACCAGATCATCGGCAGTTCGACAGAACTGCAATGCGTGCCGCAGCGGAAGGCCGGGCTATGAGCCACTACACGATTCCCACGGTGGTCGAGAAAACCCCGTTCGGGGAACGCAGTTACGACGTCTTCTCCCGGCTGGTGCGGGACCGGATCGTGTTCATCGGGTCCGAGATCGACGACGACGTGGCCAATGTGATCATGGCGCAATTGATTTTCCTGGAATCGGACAATCCGGATGAAGACATCTACCTCTACATCAATTCGCCCGGCGGTTCGCATACTGCGTTGATGGCGATTTTGGACACCATGGACTTCATCCGGCCGGAAGTGGCCACGGTCTGCATGGGGCAGGCGGCGTCGGCCTCGGCGGTTCTGCTCGCGGCCGGGGCGAAGGGCAAACGGAGCTTGTTGGCGCATGCCAGGGTCCTGCTGCACCAGCCTTCCGGACAGGGCCGTGGGACGTTGGCCGATCTGTCCGTGCATGCCCGGGAGATGGCCAGGGTCCGGGCGCAAGTGGAAGAGGTGCTCGCCGAGCGCACCGGGCAATCTTTGGAGGTGCTGCGCAAAGACACTTTGCGGGACAAGATCTTCACGGCGCAGGAAGCCGTGGATTACGGCTTGGCCGATGCGATCATCGGCTCGCGCAAGAATCGGGCTCAGGCTGCCCGGAGCTGATACGCCGCCGGACTGTGGGCGGTTTCCCGGACCGGTCTTTCTGCCGGGCCCGGCAGAACGCCAAGCGCCGTCGGGGTTTCCGGGTTCTGGACAATGTGGCCGAGTTCCAGGTACCGCCGCTGTGCCGCAAGCGTGAGAGTCAACAGGTTCCAGCCCAGGGCCCGGCAGACCGCAGCCAGGATTTCCGACGACGGCTCTTTGCGGCCACGCTCGATTTCGGACAAATACTGGGTCGAGATGCCGGCGCTCCCGGCGACTTCGTCGAGGGTGCGTCCTTGTCGCCGTCGCGCGCGTCGCAGCGCCTCGCCGTGCACCGAGCGCAAAAGTGGTTCAACCATGGCTCCAGCCTAGGGCGAAGCCCGGCGAGCGCAAACGTTATCCGCCCAGAGCAGATTTGAAGCAGAGCAGATTTGAAGCAGGGCAGATTCGATGCGGCACGCTCAGGCGGCGCGGATTCAGCGGATCGGCTCAAAGCCGCCCGGCGGCTTTGAGCCTGATGTACATGTCGGCCAGCCTCGGCGGCAGTTCGGCCGGTTCCGCGTCGACCACTTCGGCGCCGAGCTGTTTGAGCTGCGCGCTGACTGCGGCGCGGTCCAAGATGGCCCGTTCCGCGGATGCAGCACGAAAGGCCTCGGTGCCGGTATCGCGTTGCGCGCGCATGGTCGAAAGCAACGGATCGAGCACCGCGGCCACTACCACGACGTGTTTTTGGGCGAGCTGCCCGACCGTCGGCAACAAACCGGCCTCGGCAGAGCCGGAGTCCAATGAGGTCAGCAGCACGACCAGCGAGCGGTGTGCCGAGATGCCGTTGACCTGCGCCGGAATCTGAGACCAGTCGAGTTCGATCAATTCGGATTGCAGCGGTGCCATCGCCTGGACCAGGGCCGCGAGCAGATTGCTTTTCTGGCTCGAGGCGACCCGGGCCCGGGCTCTGCGGTCGAAGGCCAGGAAGTCCACCCGGTCGCCGCCGCGCTCGGCGAGGACCGCGAGCAATAACGCGGCTTCGATCTCGGTGTCCAAGCGCGGTTCGTCCGCGATCCGCGCGGCCGATGTCCGGGACGTGTCCATCAGGATGACCACCCGGCGGTCGCGTTCCGGCCGCCAGGTGCGCACCACGATGGCCTGCCGTCGGGCTGTGGCCCGCCAATCGATGGAACGGATGTCGTCGCCGCGCACATAGTCGCGCAGCGAATCGAACTCGGTTCCGGCGCCGCGGATCTGCACCGCGGCCCGGCCGTCGAGCTCGCGCAATCGGCGCAGCTTCGAGGGAAGATGCCGCTTCGCCCGGAACGGCGGTAGCACCCGCAAAGTGCCGGGGACTGGCACGGTGAGCTGCCGTGCGGCCAGGCCCAGCGGACCGAAAGAACGTACGGTCACGGTTGCCGTGTGCAGATCGCCGCGCCGGACCGGGCGCAAGGGGGCAGCCAAGCGACGTCTTTCGTGCGCTGGAATCGACACGGTGTGCCGTTCGTGCTGCACTCCGGCGGAAGGCTGCCAACCGTCTTTGATCCGGGCGCGCAAGGTCCGGTTCCCGTCATTCGCCACGAGCAATGCGGAATCACAGGTTTCATCCAAACGCACCGATTGCGGAAGCTGCCGCGCGAATCGCAAGCGCCGGGGGGAGGCGGCGGCGAACAAATCCACGAGCAATGCCAGCAGCAGGAGCAAGGCCCAGACCAGCAGTGTCGTGGGCTGCGGGAACAACACGATCGGCAAGGCGCCGATCAGGGCGATCAGGACGAATCGTCCGGTGATGGCCATTGCGGCCTAACGGGGAACCGGCACAGTGGCCAGAATGCTGGCCAGCACGCCGTCCACCTGAACGCCGTCCATATGCGCTTCGGGACGCAGCGCCACTCGATGCCGGAGTGCGGGCAGGGTGAGCGCTTTGACGTCGTCCGGAGTGACGAAGTTGCGTCCGGACAGCCAAGCCCAAGCCCGTGAGGTGTTCAGCAGCGCGGTGGCGCCGCGCGGCGAAACTCCGAGTTGGAAGGAAGGCGCGGCCCGGGTGGCCCGGACCAGGTCCACGATGTAGGCGGTGACCTCGGGCGAGATCCCCACCGCATTGACCGCAGCGCGCGCGGCGGCCAGCTCGTCGGCTCCGGCCACCGGCCGGATCCCCGCGGCTTTGAGGTCCCGGGGGTCGAAACCCACACTGTGCCGGCGGATCACTTCGATTTCTTCCTCCCGGCCGGGCAGCGGCATGGTGAGTTTGAGCAGGAACCGGTCCAACTGGGCTTCCGGGAGCGGGTAGGTGCCTTCGTACTCCACCGGATTCTGCGTGGCGGCCACCATGAACGGAGTCGGCAGCGGACGGCTCACGCCATCGACTGAGACCTGGTGTTCTTCCATCGCCTCGAGCAGCGAAGCTTGGGTTTTCGGGGGAGTGCGGTTGATTTCGTCGGCGAGCAGGATGTTGGTGAACACCGGCCCTTCGCGGAAGCTGAAGGCTGCGGAGTGGTTGTCGTAAACCAAGGAACCGGTGACATCTCCGGGCATCAGGTCGGGGGTGAACTGGACCCGTTTGGTATCCAGGCTCAACGCCGTGGAGAGCGCCCGGACCAGGAGCGTTTTGGCGACCCCGGGCACGCCTTCGAGCAGGACGTGCCCGCGCGCGAGCAAGCCGATCAGCATTCCGGTCACGGTGGCGTCTTGGCCGACGACCGCCTTGGCGACCTCGGCACGCACTGCGAGCAGGGCCTGCAACTCCGGGTGCGGGCTGGAGCCGGAGTCGGCGGCGAGCTGGCTTCGCCGGCCTGCCTCACCAAGCCCAGCGCCGAGCGGTTCGGCTCCATCGGTTTCCGGCAGCGGGTGTTCGCTCATGCTTTAGGGTTCCCTTTCTACTTCGCGTTCGAGCGTTTCCAGTCGTTGCGCCCAGATCAAAAATTGGCTCTCCGAAGCCGGCTTGGCCGGTTGCAGGATTCTGCGCACCTCCGCTTCGGGCAGCGCAGAGTGTTCCAGCACAGCCAGCACGACGGCGTCGGCGCTGGCCTCCCGACCGATCCGGAACCGGATCGCCAGTCGTTGCAGGGCCGCGGCGCGGAGATTGTCCGCGGCTTGCGCCAGGGCGCGGCCGTCCTGGTACAGCCGGGCCCGGCCCAGAACGGTTTCCGATGCCTTGACCGAGACCGGGAGCGGTTCCTCGACCAGCGGACCGTCGCGGCGTCCGCGCCAGAGCACCGCCAGGATCCCGACGATCAGCAACCAGACTCCCAGCGGGGCCAACCAAGCCGGTTGCAGATCGCTCAGCGAAGGTTGGCCATCACTGCTGGCCAGGTCTTTCACGCTGGGCAAATACCAGACCAGGTTCCGATCCTTGCCCAGCAGGCGGAGCGCCAGAGCGGCATTGCCGGATTTGGCCAAACCATCGTTGCGGAACAATCCGGTGCTGCCGACGGCGGTGAACCGGCCGTCCTGGTTCTGCGCGACGATTCCGCCGAAACAGGAGGTCGGGCCGGTGAACTGATTGCTCGATCCCGGATCGATGCTGCCGGCGGCCATCGCGTCGGGATTGCCGCAGCCGGCCGGCACCTGGGGCCGGGCCGGGTCAGCCTGTAGCCGGCCCGCCGATTTGACCTGGGGGTTCAGGGCAGCGAGCGTCAATGGTCCCGGTGCGATGGCGACCAAACGCGCCCCGGAGCTGCGCAACTGGCCGGCCTGGTCCGCGTTCAGGAAGCTTTTCGGGTCATAGACGAGCACGGTCGTTTCAGCGGCTCCCGCGGCGGCGAGCGTGTTCAGCGTGTCGCTCAGGCTGTCCGTCCGAGTCAGGCCGACGCCGTTGCGCTGGAGGATCTCGGCAGCGGCCATGGCGCCGTTCGGGGCGGGATTCGTGGCTGCGAGATCCAGTGCGGAGCGCGCCGGATTGCCCAAGGTGCTGCTCAGTGCGAAAGCGCAAACCAGCAAGAAGACGCCGCCGACGATCAGCCAGAACCGCGATCGGCGCAGCCAGCTGCGGAATCGGCCGGCTGCGGTTGTCGGGGTGCCGCCGGCATCGGACGGCCCCTGGCTTCCGATCGGTTGCTCGGTCAGGGCGCTCATTGCGGGGCCACCCAATCGAGCCGTGCCTCGTCGTGGGCGGGGCGGAGTTGGCGCAATGATTCGTCGAGGCCCTGCATCCACTGGTAATCGGATGCCCCGGCCATCGCGGTTCCGGGCTGGTGCACGGCATAGCGGACCCGGTTGAACAAGGCGGCGGCCCGGCGCAACCGGCCGGCCTCGGAACCGAAGGCAGCGGCCAATCCGCGCACCACCTCGTCAGCGGTCCGGCCCGGTTGCGGGTCGATCACCACCCGTTCCTCGGCGGCCCGGACCAGTGCGCGGAAGAGTTCGGCGACCGCATTGTCATAGTCTCCGGCAGCCGCTGCCGCCGCTGCACGCTGCCGGTGTTCCGCTGCGCTCAAAGCCGGCTCGGCTTCGAAGACGTCAGCATCCGGTTTGTTCCGATGGAGCAAACGGGGGCGGAGCAGGAAAATCAACGCGGCAATGAACGAAATGACGACGAGCACCAGGACTGTGCCGATCACGCCGCCGTCGGCACCGGTGAAGTTCTGCAGTCCGGAGACCAAATTGTTGAAGAAATCGACGATCGACTGCCAGATTTGCTGGAACAGGCCGGGCTTGGCAGCTTGATAGGGCTGTTTGGAAAGCTCGTCGACCGCCCACTGCCTGGCTTGCTCGGCGTCGGGATCCACCGGAACGTCCAGGCTGCGGACAGCCACGGCTGGGCTGGGAATCATGTGCCGGGCCAACTCGCAGGAGGCGGCGCCGCCGCGTTCACCGGAGCCCCGGGAATGCCGTCCTGGGCGGCCGCATCGGTGCTTTCCAGGTCCTTGAGCAGGGCTAGGTCGAAGCCTTCCTTGCGCATCCGGAGATCGACGTAGAGCAAGGCCAGGACGCCGGTTTGGAAGGCCAGTGCGACCGCGCCGATCAAGGCCGAGACGAGGTAGGAGATCAGTTGGGTGATGATCGCTATGGCAATTGCTTCACTGGGCTTCGGGTTGGGGTTGAGTACCTGGGAGAGCAGCCCGATCACCAAACCGACCGGAACGCTGATCACCGCCGAAATGGCTCCGACGATGAGTTGGGCGAGGAAGTAGGTGCCGAACGTCCGCCAGAAATTGCCTCCGGTCAGATCCCAGGATCGCCCGATGGCGGAGAAAACCGAGTGCCCCTCGACGACGATCGCAGCGGGCGCCAGGATCAGTTTGGTGCCGATCCAGACGGCCAGGGCGGCGAACCCCAGCAGGATCAGGAAGCTGATCGGAATGCTGATGAAGCTGATCGACAAAAACAGCACGACGGCGGTCAGGCCCAGCAGCGTGATCATCAGTATCGCCACCACCGAGTAGAGCAGCGCGAGCAGGACCAAGGTCCAGATCCGCGGTTTTGCCAGGCGCCACATCTGCCGGAAACCGGTTTGCCGGTTCACGGTCGCGCGCATCACCGGAATCACCAGGACGCCTTGCATCACCATCGTGCCGATCACCGAAACGATCACCGAAACGCCGCCTGCGCCGAGCAAGGTCACGATCAGGCTGGCGGCAACCGACTCGGGTACCTGGTTGCCGGAGGTGCCGTCGGCGAACAGCGCGAAGAGCGAAGCGCCGCCGATCAAGGCGAGCACCAGGATGGTCAGGACCGTTGAAATTGCCTGTACCAGCAGGGCCGAACCGAACATCGCGCGGCCATTGCGCCGTGCGGTTTGGAAGGCGCCGTCCAGGATCTCACCCAAGCCGAGCGGACGCAGCGGAATCACTCCGGGCTTCGGCGGCGCCAAATATTGCTGTGGTCCGGGTTGCGGCAGCCCGGGGCCGCCCCATGCCGGTTGCTGCCACCCTGGGGCCGGTTGGCCCCATTGGGTTCCCTGGCCCCATTGGGGCGGTTGCCCGCCTTGGGCGGGTTGGCCCCAGGCGGGTGGTTGGCCCCAGGCCGGCGGCGGACCCGGTGCGGGTTCTGGCGTCGAGTTGTTTCCCATCGACATGCGCGAAGAATCCCTCTCCATCGGGTCGCCGTGGCCGGCTGCCAATACATTCCCGACTAGCCTACCCAGAAAACTTCCGGAAAAGTCCGTGCTGGAGCGTCGCCGCCCGGGGATATTTGTTGCTTGCGGGCAGGTCGATGGGGCACAAGTCCAGAGAATAGGCGAATATAGAGACATGAAGGCACGCATTTTGGTGATCGACGACGACGAAGCACTGGCAGAAATGATCGGCATCGTCTTGCGCAATGACGGATTCGAGCCGTTTTTCTGCGCAGACGGCACTCAGGCCCTGGATATTTTCCGCGCCGGCAAACCGGACTTGGTGCTGTTGGATCTGATGCTGCCGGGAATCGACGGGATTGAAGTCTGCCGGTTGATCCGGGCCGAGTCCGATGTGCCGATCGTGATGCTCACGGCAAAGGCCGACACTTCGGACGTGGTCCGCGGATTGGAGTCGGGTGCCGATGATTACGTGCCCAAGCCTTTCAAACCGGCTGAGCTGGTGGCCAGGGTCCGGGCCAGGTTGCGCCCTGGCGACCAGAAGACGCCGGAGACGCTCAAAATCGCGGATGTGACGATCGACGTGGCGGGTCATCTGGTGACCCGGGCGAACGAACGGATTTCGCTCACCCCGCTGGAGTTCGACCTGTTGGTGGCACTGGCCCGGAAGCCGTGGCAGGTTTTTACCCGGGAACTCCTGCTGGAACAGGTGTGGGGTTACCGGCATGCCGCGGACACCCGGTTGGTGAACGTCCATGTGCAGCGCCTGCGATCGAAAATAGAACGTGATCCGGAGGCCCCCGAGGTGGTGCTGACCGTGCGCGGAGTCGGATACAAGGCAGGCCAGTAGTTGCTTGTCCCGGCGAACCATGAAGTGACGCAGCATGGCTGAGGAACGCCGAGCTGTCCGGGGACTCTGGCAATCGGTGAAGGTGCTGGTCAAGCGGGAAATCGACTGGCTGGTCGGCAGGTTGCGGCGCTCCTTGCAGTTCCGGACGGTGCTGATCACCACCCTGGTCGCTTTCGTGGCGATTGGCGGCGTCGGGATTTTCCTGTCCAACCAGATCGCTGCCGGTCTGTTCCGGGAGCGTTTGCTGCAGGCCACGGCGGAGACCGCTCGAGGCGTCGCCACGGTCCAGGCCGGGTTCAACGGCACCCCGGCTTCGGATGCTTCGGTGCTGAGCCAGCAGGCCAGGTACACGCTCAACGAACTCGTGCTGGGCGATTCGGGCAACAACCGCAAATACATTCTGATCCCGATCCCGGGACAGAAGAATTCCTTGCCGATCTCCAGCCTGGACAGCGGCGGGCTGACCGCTTCGATCATCCCGGATGACCTGCGCGCCGCGGTGCAGCAGGCGGACGGGCTTTTCTGGAAGTCCATTCCGTTGCCGGTGGGCAGCTCCGGCACCAGGCCCGGCGTGGCGATCGGTGCGCAGGTGACTTTGGCGGACAACGATTACGAACTCTATCTCGTCTACGATTTGAACTCCTCCCAGGAGACCTTGAATTACATCCAATCGGTGCTCTGGATCGCTGGCGCACTGCTGCTCGTGCTGATTGCCGGAATCGCCTGGTTCGTGACCCGGAACGTAGTCCAGCCGGTCAGCCAGGCCGCGCTGGTCGCGGAGAAGCTCGCGGCCGGAGAGCTGAACGAACGGATGGACGTCAAAGGCGAGGACGAAGTCGCCCGGCTGTCCGACTCGTTCAACAAGATGGCCAATGCCTTGCAGGAACAGATCACCCAGCTGGCCACGCTCTCGCACATGCAACGGAACTTCGTCTCCGACGTTTCGCACGAATTGCGGACCCCGTTGACCACCGTCCGGATGGCCGCGGAAGTGCTCTACGAGGCGCGGGAAAGCTTCGACCCGGTGAACCGGAGGTCAGCGGAATTGATGTACCACCAAGTCGAGCGGTTCCAGGCGCTGCTCGCGGACTTGTTGGAGATCTCCCGGTTCGACGCCGGCGCTGCGGTCCTCGACTCCGAACCGCAGGAAATCTTCACCGTGATCGACAAGGTGCTGGAAGCCAGTGCGCCCCTGGCGGATCGGATCGGATCGACGGTCCGGCTGGTCTCCGCGGTGCCCGGGAACAGCTGCATCGTCGAAATGGATCCGCGCCGGATCGAACGGATTCTGCGCAATCTGGTGGTGAACGCGCTAGAACACGGGGAGCAGAAACCGATCGAAGTCTACATCGCGGCAGACGCCGACGTGGTCGCACTGGCCGTGCGGGACCACGGCATCGGCATGGACGAGGTGGCATTGTCCCGGGTTTTCGACCGCTTCTGGCGGGCGGACCCGGCCCGGGCCAGAACGACCGGCGGCAGCGGGCTGGGATTGGCGATTGCCACCGAGGACAGCCGGCTGCACAACGGAAAGCTGGAAGTGTGGAGCGAACCCGGAGCCGGTGCTTGCTTCCGGCTCACGCTGCCTCGGAAGCGCGGACAGAACGTGACCCACTCGCCCTTGGGCTTGCCCCCGGGGGGTTCGGATTTGCTGCTCGACCGGCTGACTGATGCGCCGGTGGCGGATCTGGTCCAGACTGGGCCGGTAGAACATCCCGGGAAGCTGAAGGAGGCGGACGAATGAACCGGCGGAACCGAGGGTCCCTGGTGCTCATGTCGATGCTGCTCTGCCTCGCCGCGATCGCCGGCTGCGCATCGATTCCGACCGGCGGACCGGTGTCCAAATCCGAAGTCAGCACCACCGGTGAGGTGCAGCAGAACACCAACTTCAAGCCGGTTCCGCCCAGCGCGGGCGCCGATCAGACCGCGATCATCAACGGCTTCATCAATGCGGCCACCGGGTTTTCGGACAATTTCCAGGTGGCCCGGAAGTATTTGACCGCAGCTGCGGCGAACGCCTGGAAGAACGACCAGCGGACCGTGGTCTACCGGGGGCAGCCGAACATCAGCCGGAACGGCACCGAGAACGACTACAAGGTCGAGCTCGACGTGGACTCGGTGCTGGATGCCGACGGCATCCGGACGCCGGCCGAATCGGGCCCGTCCGGGACCATCCAGTTCGGGTTGATGAAAGTCGACGGCGAGTGGCGGATCAATTCCTTGCCGGACGGCGTGATTTTGGCCAAGGCCTACTTCCAGACGATTTTCAATGCGTATTCGTTGTACTTCTATGATCCGACGTTCACGTACACCGTGCCGGATGTCAGGTGGTTCCCGGGCGGTTCCAACTCGGTGGCCACGATGATCGTGCGGAATCTGGTCAATGGGCCGGCCCCCTATCTCAAAGGAGCGGTGGCGAGTGCTTTCCCGGATGGCATCCGGCTCGCCCGGGATACCGTGCCGATCAGCTCGTCCACGGCGACCGTCGATTTGTCAGCAGGGCCCTTGCAAGCTGCAAGCCTGCAGGCCAGGCAACAGATGCAGGCGCAGCTCTCCGAAACTCTGAGCCGCGGCCTGAACACGGTGACCAACGTGGTGATGCGCGCTGATCAGGTACCGGTCGACGTCGGCGACACCGGGCAGAGCCAGGCCAGCCAGATCCACGCCCCGCAGACTCCGAGCAGGCAGATCGGGGTGTCCCAGAACGAACTCGTCTATCTGGAGAACGGCGCGATTTCCGCAATCCCGGGCATGCCTTCGGTGGCCCGGCTCCAGCCGGCGGTCCCAGCCCAGTCCTATTCGTCGTTCGCCAAAGACGGACCGGTCGCTTTCCTGAACGGCGACCGTACCTCGCTCTATACGATTGCGCCGGGCAAGGCCGAGTCGGTCGCGATGACCGGGGTGCCGCTGACCCCGCCGTCGTTTTCGCCGTCGAACTGGGTCTGGAGTGCCGCCGCCGATGGTTCCGGGCGGGTCTTCGCGAGCAACGCCGCACAGAACAACGGGGCAACCGTGCAAACGGTCACCTTGACCATGGAGTGGCTCAAAGGGCGTACCGTCAGTTCGCTCCGGGTCTCCCGCGATGGCACCCGGATCATGGTGGTTTCCAGCGCTGCCGGGCAAAGCCAGGTCCATTTGACCGGCATTCTCCGGCAGGACAACTCCCTGGCCAGCCCGCCGCGTGATCTCACCGTGCCGATCGGGATGTTCCTCGACACGGTGACCTTCACGCTCGGCTATTGGGGCGATGAGACCAAGATGATCGTGATGGCACCGGGCACCGGGGACGTGGTGGCGACCAAGCTTTCGCTCAGTGCGGATCCGAAGCCGTTGCCGGCCCTGACCGGCATGCAACGGCTCAGCGTGGGCAATGTGACGAGCGATGTTTCGGACATCTACGCGCAGACCAGCAGCGGATCGGTTTTCGTCCAGTCGAATACCGGGTGGCAGGAGCGGCCGGACCTCAAAGGCATCTCTGACCTGGCCTTCGCGGGCTGAACGACGGGGCGGTCCCCACATTCGCGGGCGGATTCGGGATTTTTCGCGCGAGCTGGATTCTGCCGAGGGATCCTGGAGGCATGGGGATCAACCAATCGCCGCGCGGGCAACCATCGGATGGGCAACCGCCGGGTGGGCAATTGTCGGATGGGCAACTGTCGGATGCGCCCGGAATCGGCCGGCACCGGGCCCGGCCAGGGGCCCGGTGGCACCGTTGTTATGGGTTCGCGGCGTTGGCCGTGGGACAGTTTTTCGGCCTGATTTTCCCGGTCTGCTGCGCCGTCTGTGCTGCCACTGACGCGTTGTTGTGCGCAGCCTGCGCGGGTCGGTTGCGCCGGCGAACCGCGCTGCCGTTTCCGGCCGCGCGGTTCGCTGCGGCACTGTGCGGCGCGAACGGCACGGTCAATCTGCCGGTGCTGGCCGGCGGGCGTTATGAACAGGAACTCGCCCGGGTGATCCTGGCGTTCAAGGACCATGGCGCGGTGCCGCTGGCCGGCGAATTGTCCCGGGTGCTCGACCGGACCCTGGAATCAGCGGTTCTGGCCGATCCTCCCGGGCTTCCCGTGCTGATCGGCGCACCGGCGCAAGCCCCCGTGCTGGTCCCGGTACCGTGCAGCCCGGCCGGATTTCGGCGACGCGGATTCGATCCGCTCGCGGAACTGTTCCGGGCGGGGCGCCGGGGAGTAGCCGGGTCCTTCCCGGTGGTTCCGGCGTTGCGCCGAGTACGCCGCGGGCCTTGGGGTTGGCTGCGCGGGCCGCAAAAGGCGATGTCCGGGGCCGCGCGGCGGGCCAAGACCGCGGGCAGCCTGCGGGTGCCGAAGCGGCTGCGCCGGGTTCTGGCCGGGAAACCGTGTCTGATCGTCGACGACGTGCTGACCACCGGGGCCACCGTGGCCGAAGCGGCGCGGGCCTTGGCCGGGGCCGGGGCAGCGGTCCGCGGCGCCGTGGTGCTCGCCGCGGTCGTCGGTCCTGTGCCCCGGCACAGGCTGGGCTGTGATGAACAGGCAACTCCAAGAAAATATATGCGAACAGAGGGTGAATAAATGGTGGCTTTGAACTAACGTGAATGGACGGGTACCTCATTGAGGATCAGGACCCGTCGGCGGTCTGGCAACAGAACCGAAAGCCGACCGTCGTGTCACTTTCGTCATGTGGAGGGCACTATGGAATTCATGATCAGCGGCCGCAATCTCACTGTTTCAGACCGGTTCCGCGAATACGCTACCGAGAAGATTTCCAAGCTGGAGCACCTCACCGAAAAGGTTCAGCGTATTGATGCGAAGGTATCGAAGCAGGCGAATGCGAAGTTGGCGGATACCCAACTCACGGTGGAATTGACGGTACAGGGACGTGGCCCGGTGATCCGCGCGGAAGCGCATGCAGGGGATAAATTCGCGGCCTTCGATGTGGCCTACAACAAGCTCCTGGAACGGCTGCGAAGGGCCAAGGACCGGAAGAAGATCCACCGCGGAAGGCACACGCCGATCGCGGTGAGCGAGGCGACCGCCGCTTTGGACCCGGTACCGACCAATCCGTTGGCGTTGCTGAACGCTCCGGAAAGCGCCGAGTCGGCTGAGCCGCGCTCGCAATACGAGATCGACAATGACATCCCGGCTGGGGATTCCCCAGTGCTGATCAGGCGGAAAACCTTCCCGGCGACCGCGATGGGGGTCGACGACGCGGTGGACAACATGGAGCTGGTCGGGCACGATTTCTATCTTTTCGTGGACTCTGCGACCAATGCCCCATCCGTGGTGTACCGGCGTCGCGGTTGGACTTATGGAGTGATCACTTTGGACGCTGATTGCGCCGATGCGGATTCGGTTCCCGCGGATCAGATTTTGGCCTACCGTTCGGATGACCGGGCGGCCACGGCGTCCTGACCTTTCCGGTTTTCAGATAGCGAAATGGCTTTGGGATAGTCGGATGGACGTCATTCGGCTATCCCAAAGCCTTGCCGCTATCCGAAATCGACGACGACGAGTGGTGCCGGCCGTGCCGCCGCCGCGTTCGTCGGAGTGCAGCGGGCACCACCTATTACGGACGCTCGTTGTCCGGAATAACCCTTAGGCTTTGGCTATGACGACTGCTTCGCCGATGACCCTCGCCCAAGCCCGGAGGATCGCCATCGGGGCCCAAGGGCTGGCCAAAGGGAAGCCGGGGAAACCGGTGAGCAGCAGGGCTCTGGCCAAAAGTTTCGAACAGATGCAATTGGTCCAGATCGATTCGGTCAATGTGCTCTCCCGAAGCCATTACCTGCCCTTTTTCGCCCGTTTGGGCGACTACGACCGCGACCTGCTGAACAAACTCAGCAATAAGCATCCCCGCAAGATGGTCGAGTACTGGGCGCACGAGGCAAGCTTCATCCAGCCGAAGCACTTCGCGGACATCCGGTTGTGGCAGCGGCGGAATTGGTTCGGCGGCGACACCTTGCCGGATGAAGAAGAAGCCGCACTGGCCCAGCGGATCTTGGCCACCCTCGAAGCCGGGCGGGCGATGACCGCACGGCAGGTGAGCAGCCGGATCGGGCAGCAATTCGAGATCGACCGCAAAAACTGGGGCTGGAATTGGAATCCGGTGAAGCAGATTTTGGAGAAGCTGTTCATCGCCGGCGAAGTCGGCGTTGCCGGTCGAAATGAGCAATTCGAGCGCCGGTACACGCCGACCGGACGGATCCTGGGGTCGGCCGAGCGCTCCGTAGCGCCGGATGACCGCGAAGCGAGCATCCACCGGCTCATCGAGGCATCGGCCCGGGCGCACGGCATCGGCAGCGCACGTTGTTTTGCGGACTATTTCCGGCTCCCGGTGAAGCCGGCGGTTGCCGCGGTACGGCGTCTGGTCGACGAGGGCGTTTTGGAGCCGGTGGCAGTGCGGGGCTGGGAATCGGAATTGTTCGTGCACCGGGAAGCGGCACGCCCGCGGACGTCCCGGGCCAGGGCTTTGCTGAGCCCTTTCGACCCGTTGGTTTTCGAGCGCAGCAGGTTGCTGGACCTGTTCGGCATGCATTACCGGATCGGTATCTACACCCCGGCGCACAAGCGCACCCACGGCTACTACGTGTTGCCGTTCCTGCTCCGGGACCGCATCGTGGCGCGGACCGATCTCAAAGCTGACCGGTCCGCCGGCCGGCTCCTGGTGCGCACCGCATTCGCCGAGCCCGAAGCGCCGGCCGATACCGCAGTGGAGCTTGCCGCCGAGTTGGGTTTGCTGGCCCAATGGCTGGGTTTGGCCGACGTCGTGGTGGAACCGGTGGGGGATCTCGCCGTGCCGTTGGCGGCGGTTCTGGCGCGGCGGTGACGGGCCGTCCAACCGGGTAAAGGCTTGGCCGCATGCCGCAGTGATCCGGGTTCGGCACGATCAGAATTCGCTCAGCGGGAACCAGTATGCTCGCCGAGACGTGACTCACGTAGACTGATCACGCTGGAAACCGTCCAGGTGCCCGAACCGGGCCATCACTAGGCTGTAGCAACCCAGGAGCATGGAACGTGCCATCACTGCTTGAAAAGATTCTTCGCACCGGCGACCGCAAGACGCTCAAAAAGCTGCATGTCTATGCTGACGCGATCAATTCCTTGGAAGACTCGTTCCAGACCTTCACCGACGCGGAGCTGCGTGAGGAGACGGACAAGCTCAAAGCGCGCCATGCGGACGGCGAGTCGCTCGACGATTTGCTGCCGGAGGCCTTTGCCGCGGTCCGCGAGGGTTCCCGGCGGACGCTCGGCATGCGGCAATTCGATGTGCAGTTGATGGGCGGTGCCGCGCTGCATCTGGGCAACATCGCGGAAATGAAAACCGGTGAAGGCAAGACCCTGGTCGCCACCGCGCCGGCGTACCTCAATGCGCTCTCCGGCAAAGGCGTGCACATCGTCACGACCAACGACTACCTGGCCAGCTACCAATCCGAGCTGATGGGCCGGGTGCACCGATTCATGGGATTGACCAGCGGGTGCATCCTGTCGCAGCAGGAGCCGCCGACGCGCCGCGAACAATACGCCGCCGATGTCACCTACGGCACCAACAACGAGTTCGGGTTCGACTACCTGCGCGACAATATGGCGTGGAGCTCCGATGAGCTGGTGCAGCGCGGACACCACTTCGCGATCGTCGACGAAGTCGACTCGATCCTGATCGATGAAGCCAGGACGCCGTTGATCATCTCGGGTCCGGCCAGCGGCGATGCCAACCGCTGGTACAGCGAGTTCGCGAAGGTGGTTTTGCGCCTCGAGGTCGAGGACGACTACGAAGTGGATGAGAAAAAACGCACCGTCGGAGTGCTCGAGCCGGGCATCGAAAAGGTCGAAGACTACCTGGGCATCAGCAACCTCTACGAGTCGGCGAACACTCCGCTGATCGGCTTCTTGAACAACGCGATCAAAGCCAAGGAGCTCTTCAAGCGGGACAAGGATTATGTGATCCTGGACGGCGAAGTGCTGATCGTCGACGAACACACCGGCCGTATTCTGGCCGGCCGGCGTTACAACGAAGGCATGCACCAGGCCATCGAAGCCAAAGAGGGCGTGGAAATCAAGGCGGAAAACCAGACCTTGGCCACGGTGACCCTGCAGAACTACTTCCGGCTCTACGAGAAGCTCTCCGGAATGACCGGTACCGCAGAGACCGAGGCCGCGGAATTCATGGGCACCTACGGGCTCGGCGTGGTGCCGATTCCGACCAACAAGCCGATGGTGCGCGTGGACCAGCCGGATTTGGTCTACAAGAACGAAGTGGTCAAATTCGAAGCCGTGGTGAAGGACATCGTCGAACGGCACGAGAAGGGCCAGCCGGTTCTGGTGGGTACCACCAGCGTCGAAAAGAGCGAATACCTCTCCAAGCAGCTTGCGAAGGCCGGCGTCAAGCATGAAGTCCTGAACGCGAAGAACCACGCGCGGGAAGCCGCCATCGTGGCGCAGGCCGGGCGCAAGGGCGCGGTGACCGTGGCCACCAACATGGCCGGCCGTGGCACTGACATCATGCTGGGTGGAAACGCCGAGTTCAACGCGGTGGCCGAACTGGCCGCGCGCGGGCTCAACCCTGAAGAGACTCCCGAGGAGTACGAGGCCGCCTGGGCCGAGGCTTATGAGAAGGCTCAGAAAACCACTGAAGTAGAGCACGAAGAAGTCGTGGAGCTGGGCGGCCTGTACGTGCTGGGCACCGAACGGCACGAGTCCCGCCGGATCGACAACCAGCTGCGTGGCCGGTCCGGCCGTCAGGGAGATCCGGGCGAATCCCGGTTTTACCTGTCCTTGACCGACGACTTGATGCGTTTATTCAATTCCGGTGCGGCCGAGCGCCTGATGGGCGGCTCGGCGATGCCGGACGACCAGGCGCTGGAATCCAAGCTGGTCTCCAAGGCGATCGCTTCGGCGCAGGGGCAGGTCGAAGGGCGCAATGCCGAGCAGCGCAAGAACGTGCTGAAATACGACGATGTGCTCAACCGGCAACGCGAAGCGATCTACGGTGACCGTCGGCGGATCCTGGAGGGCGACGACCTGCATGAAAAAGTGCAGCATTTCCTCGAAGACACGATCAACGAAAGCATCGACGCAGCCACTGCCGAGGGCCACGCGGAAGGTTGGGACTACAAGGCCTTGTGGAGCGCCCTGGGCACCTTGTACCCGATGAGCCTCACGGTCGACGACCTGGCCGAGGAGGCAGGCGGCACCGGCAATATCACGGTGGAGATGCTCAAACGTGAGATCCTGTCCGACGCCCAGTTGGCTTACCAAAACCGGGAAACGGAGCTGGGCGCCGAAACCATGCGGGAACTCGAGCGTCGGGTGGTGCTTTCGGTGATCGGCCGGAAGTGGCAGGAACACCTTTACGAGATGGATTATTTGAAAGAGGGCATCGGTCTGCGCGCCATGGCGCAACGTGATCCGTTGGTCGAGTACCAGCGCGAAGGCTTCGTCATGTTCCAATCGATGATGGGTGCGATCCGCGAGGAGAGCGTCGGCTTCTTGTTCAATTTGGAAGTCCAGGTGGAAGAAGCTCCCGCCGCATCGGTCGGTATCCAGGCCAATCAACCCGCGGCCCTGCTCAATCGGGTCGGCGATGGCGGATCCGGGTCGGACGACGGGGCGGAGCCTGCTTCCGCAGCGAACCGTCCGGTACTCACCGCGCCCGGATTGGAAGCTCCGGAGCGCCCCAGCCAGCTGCAGTTCACGGCGCCGGATGCTTCCGGTGAAGCCGAGACCAGAGTGGAGCGGCGCGGCACGGGTTCCTCGGCAGAGAGCACCTTGCCGCCCTCGGCACGCAAGTCGAGCAAACCCAACAACAAGCGCAAAAAACGGCGCTGAGCCGGCGGCCCGGACGACCTGGCATTCAGCCGATGCGCGGGTTCAACCGATGAGCAGGGCGGTGACTTTCCAGTTGCCGCCCTGCTTTTCTATCCGCATCGCCAGTGCTCGGCACCGGATTCGTTCCGTGACCACGACGCTCAGTTCGTAAACCCCTGGGACTACGGCGCATGAATGCACCGAGTGGGCCTTGACTCCTTGGTGGAGTTTGGCGAACTTCGCCGGGTCCAATTCTCTGGCCCGTTTGCTCAGTTCGGCGCGGGCCAACAGACTGCGATAGACCGCAGGCACGAGCAGCGAGGCCAGTTGTTGGGCCTGCCGCGATCCGGCCAGCACCTCGAGGGCGCCACGGGCGACATGTCCGGCGACCCGGTGCACTTCCGCTCGTTCATCGGCGGCGGGCCGGCTCTGCCGAGTCCGCGATTCAGCCCGTACCGCACTAAGTCGCACCCCCGGCTCGTCGGACTCCCAAGCTGCAGCAAGGGCACTGTTCATTTCGGTTCCCCTTACCGAACACCAGGATTCAAGCCGGATCAGGCGCCTGCAGTTCCGACCCGGCCAGGAGCCGATCCGGGTCCGGGCCCACAGATTCCCGGTTCTGCGCATACCAGCGGGGCCACTCGGCGGCGATGTCGGATGCTGCAGCGCCGGCGCGCAGCGTCGTGGCGGCAATCGACCACAGGCTCTCGCCGGCTGCCACCACCCGGACGCTGCGGGTTGCGGCCGGCGGGGGAGCGGCGTTCGGCGGGGGAGTGGCGTTCCGAGGTTTCCACGCCGGATCCACCCCTCGGTAGGTCGGTTCGACGGATTCTTGGCCTGGTGCTTCCTGGGCGGCCGGCGCCGCGGGGTCCGTTGCCTGGTCGGCATAGGCGAGTGGCACCGTGGTCAGGTTGATGCCCAGCAGGGCGATCGCCAGACGCCTTATGAACCCCGGTGCCAGTCGCCCGAAGCGGGCTGCCAGACGGCGGTTTCCACGGGCGAAAAGCAGCGCTGCGGCAACTGCCGCGAGCATCGAAACCAGCCACCAGAGCACGATGGCGACCCCCGCTGCGATTGCCGTGGCGCCGATCAGATCGTCGAAGGTCGCCGATTGCCAGAAGCCGGTTCGTTGCCAGTCCGGCAAGGCGAAGCCGCCGAGCACGGTGAAGCCCGCGCCGAGGGCCAAAACGAGTACTCCGAGCAGCAGGTCTTCGGACAACGGTACAGAATGCCGATGAACTTGAATGCCTTTTGATGATGTTTGATGTGTTTTGAGATTCATAGAAGACATTGGAGCATCTCCTGGTCTTTTTGTCCATGCCTTTTGTGTGCCGTTCCCTTGACCTCTTCCTGCCGCGCCAATACGCTGTGCGGATGCGATGGGAGGGGTTCTTCAGAGATCTGGACGGCCAGATGTCGGCTTCGCAACAGCTCGGATTCGAATCCGAGATCACCGATCTGGCCCGCGCCGAGTCCGCCGGGATCGAGTTCGCGGACCGGATTCGTGGTTCCTCGGGTTCGTCTGTGACGGTGCAGTTGACATCGCGGCTGCGGTTCGACGGCGTACTGTCCCGGGTGGGGGAGGCCTGGTTCCTCTTGGAAACCGAAGTCCGCTCAGTGCTAATCCGCAGCGCGGAAGTGCTGACCGTGCAGGGACTTTCAGGTTCGGCGAGCCGGCCGAGCAGCGCGCTGCGGCATGGCTTCGGATCTGCGGTGCGTCTGCTGGCCCGGGACCGGGAGTTCGTCACCGTTCATTTGGCCGGGCTGGACGCAGCGCCGGCAACGATTTCCGGAACCATCGATCAGGTCGGGCGGGACTACTGCGAAATCACCGTGGTCCGGGATGGTGAAGCACGCCGGGTCGGGAATGTCGCGGGGCGGCGGATGGTGCCTTTCGCGGCGATCGCAGCGCTCTCGTCCGCGACCAGGGAACCACGGTGAACCCTGGTTCGCCGAATCAATCGGTACTGCCGGACTTCGCCCGGTTCTCAGCAATCTGGCGCTCGGCCTCGGCATAGCGGTCTTGGATGTATTTCTCCAACATCGCCTCTTCGATCCGCCACTGTCCCCGGCCGCCCACTTGAATCGCGGAGAGTTCGCCGCTGCGGACCAAAGCGTAGGCTGCCGGTGCGGAAATCTGGAGCTGTTCCGAGACGTCGGCCAAGGTCAGGAAGCGGGGCATGCCTCGATTTTGTCACCCTTGACCGGGTTTGGACAGCTTTGCCGTGGTTTTCCACAGATTTTCGGGGAACTGCTTGGCAGCCGGTGATCTGCGTCTAGTCTGGTGGGACCACGGTGACCCACAGATGGCATCGGCAGGAATCCGACGACGCGGCGGAGGCGGAATGACGCTCGGCACCCCGGCAACGAATCGGCTCAAGCGGCCGTCTTGGCGTGATCCCCGGCTCCTGGTGGGCATTCTGCTGGTCCTCGCTTCGGTAGCCGCGGTAGTGTCCCTGCTGGCCGGAGCCGACCGGACGACCGAGGTCTTCATTGCCAAACGGGATATCCCGGTCGGGCAGAAAATCACCGAAGACCTGCTGGACCGTGGCCGGGTGCGCCTCGATCCGGTGCAGGAACGATATCAGTTGGCTGCCGAAGGATTGCCGTCGAATGGATTTGCGGTCCAGCGCATTCCGCAGGGCGAATTGCTGCCGAAATCAAGCATCGACGAGGCCGCGTCGGTCGATCGCAGCCCCATTGCGTTCAGCCTGGACGAGAATTTGCCGGCCGGGGCGAAAGTCGGCAGCCGGGTGGATGTCTGGGCCAGCCGGCCCGATGTGCGGTCCGGCGGTTTCAATGAACCGGTGCGGCTGCTGGCCGGGGCCGAAATTTCGCAGCTGGAAAACAGATCCGGGGGCCTGGGCAGCAATCGGAGCACGTCGGTCTACGTGCTGGTGGGCAAACAGCAGATGCCCCAGATTTTGGATTCGCTGGCGAACAACGCCAAAATTTCCGTGGTGTGGAACCCTTCCGGCGGCCAGGGATGAGTATTCCGGTCGCTACCGTCGGCCGGGCGGCGGGTGACCTGGTCGCCGGTCTGGAAGGCTTGCGCGGGCCGATCGCAGTGGTCAGGCATTGCGCGGAACTTGCCGAGCTGATCGCCGTCTGCCAGAGCGGACTGGCCAGGGCAGCGATCGTCTCGACCGGCATCGACGAGCTCACCGCCAGCGTCCTGGACCGCTTCCGGCACCAAGGGGTGAGCCTCCTGGTGCTCAGCGACGACGGTGCGCAACAGCGGCGCCTGCAGAATCTCGGGGTGGCCACGGCTCCGGAGCGCAGCGGCGCCGTGGATCTCGCGGCGCAGATCTGCCGGCTCGTCGATGCCGGCCCGGAATTGGGTGTTGCCACGCCGTCGGGCGGGGCGGACCCGGGGTATGCGGATGCTTCTGCGCCGCTCAGGACGCACGCGGCGACGGATCCGCCGAGTGAAGGGTTCTTGCCCCAGGGCAGCCGCGGGCCGGCGGGGCCGGCGCCGGCCGGGGTTGCCGAGCACCGGGTCCTCGCGGTCTGGGGTCCGGTAGGTTCGCCCGGCAAGACCACGGTTGCCGTGAATCTGGCTGCCGAAGCGGCTGCCACCGGGGATTCCGTGCTCTTGATCGACGCCGACACTTACGGTCCGAGCGTGGCCGCGACGCTCGGTTTGCTCGACGAATCCGCCGGGATAGCCCAAGCCTGCCGATACGCGGAACAGGGCGTGCTCGATCCGGCGAGTCTGCTGAAGTCTTCCGTGGAGCTGGTGGTCGGGGGCAGCCCCCTCCGGGTGTTGACCGGATTGAGCCGCGCGGACCGCTGGCCGGAACTGCGCAGTTCCGCGCTGCGCCAGGTGTTGGACCGGTCCCGGGAGGTTTTCCAGACCACGGTGATCGATTGCGGTTTTGCCTTGGAAGCGGATGAGGAGCTCAGCTTCGACACCATGGCGCCGCGGCGCAACGGCTCGGCGTTGCTGGTGTTGTCCGAAGCAGATCAGGTGATTGCCGTGGGGGCGGCGGACAGCATCGGGGTGCCCAGATTGCTCCGGGCGCTCGATGAGGTGCTTTCCATCGTGCCGGCAGCGTGCCTCACCGTGGTGCTGAACAAGGTCCGGGCTTCGGCCGTGGGCCGACGGCCGGAAGCGGCGTTGCGGCGCGCCTGGGAGCGATTCGGACCGTCGCTGCCGATCGCGCATTTCCTGCCGTGGGAACCGGAGTCGGCAGATCGTGCTCTGCTTGCCGGGCAAGCCCTCCGGGAGGCGGTGGCCGACTCGCAGCTGCGCCGGAAGATCGCGGATATCATTGGTGCAGATGCACAGCGATCCAGAAGATCTGCTGTAACTTCAAACACAGCAGGGCGGACGGTTTCGCGCTAGTCTCATTCTGGGACCGCAAGGAAGCGGTCCTTAACTGCGACGGAGGCGTATTCCCATGTCGAACGGGTCCGAAGAGACCATGGTGCCCAATACCGGGACGACGAAACTGACTGAAGAGACAATCGACAGTTTCATCGACGACTATTACCAGCAGATTGCTGACGACGACCGGGCCAAGTACGAATCCAGTACTTTGCGCAACCGGGCACTCAAACATTGGGAGTTGGCCCAGAACCGGCCGCCCGGAACGGCCAAGGTCGCGATCGTCAATGAAGACGACCAGACCCGGCATTACAAAGAATCCATCGTTTACATCGTGACCGATGACATGCCGTTCCTCGTCGATTCGGTAACCGCAGAGGTGGTCCGGCAGAATGCGGCAATCACCTTGGTCGTGCACCCGATGTTCGTCGCGGCGCGGGGCAATGCCGACGACGAACTGATCAGCGTCGCGAAGGTTCCCGCCTACCTGGGCGTCTCCAGCGGCGACACTGCTGCGATGCCGGACATTTCGCACCTGATCGCGAGCGGAAACCAGTCTTCGCATCTGGAATCCTGGATCGCGATCGAGATCAGCCAACAGGACGAGGCTGCCGCCGAGGCGCTGATCGAGGGCTTGACCCGGGTTTTGGGCGACGTCCGGGCGGCGGTCGAGGATTGGCAGCCGATGCGGCAGAAAGCCGTCGGCTGCGCTGCCGAGCTGGCCAAAGTCACCGGCGGGGACCAAGTCTCCGATCTGCGCGAGGCCGAAGAGCTGCTCCGGTGGATGGACGCCGGGAACTTCACCTTCCTCGGCTACCGCGAATACGATTTGGTCACCGAAGCCGGCGAAGACGTGCTGATCAACCGCGAAGGCAGCGGGTTGGGGTTGCTCCGGGACGCCAAAGTCAACAAACAAGTCCAACACTTGACCGAGGCCGGCCGGCGGAAGGCCCGGGAAAAGCGCGCTCTGGTGATCACCAAAGCCAACTCGCGCTCGACGGTGCACCGGACCGGGTATCTCGATTACATCGGGGTGAAATCGTTTGACGCCGAAGGCAATGTCAATGGCGAGAAGCGGTTCATCGGGCTTTTCGCCTCGGTGGTCTACACGGGGTCGGTCCGGAAGATCCCGGTGGTCCGGGAGAAGGTCAACCAGGTGCTCCGGCATTTCGGCTTCCCACCCGATTCGCACTCCGGCAAAGACCTGTTCGCGGTGCTCGAAACCTATCCGCGGGACGAACTGTTCCAAATCGAGGTCGCTGACTTGATCGCGATCGCGGATGGGATCATGCGGCTCCAGGAACGGCGCCGGACCAGGTTGTTCCTGCGCCAGGACATTTATGGCCGGTTCATGTCCGCGCTGATCTTCATCCCACGGGATCGATACACCACCGCGGTTCGGAAACGGATCGAAGCGGAGCTGACGCAGACCTTCGGTGCTGTGAGCATCGACTTCGAGGCCCGGATGAGCGAATCTGCGCTGGCCCGGTTGTTCTTCCGGATCCGGCTGCCCAAGGATGCCGAGGCCAAAGCGAAGGCCCTTGAGGTCGACGCCGGTGAGTTGGAAGCCCGATTGGTCACCGCTGCGCGATCCTGGTCGGAAGGCCTTACCGAGGTGCTGTCGGCAGTGCTGCCCTCGGGCCAGGCGCAACCTCTGGCCGCCCAGTGGGCCGAAGCGTTCCCGGCAAGCTACCGGGTAGATTTCGAGATCGAAGACGCGATCGAAGATCTGCGCCGCTTCGAGGACTACGACCGCGATTTCCAGAATGCGCAGCGCAATGCGGCTTCGGCCGAATGCGGGCCCGGGATGAAGGTCTATCTGCCGGAAGGCGTGGGCGATGAACTGGAAGAGGATGCCCGGGTCAAGCTCTACATGGCACGGCCGAAGAGCTTGAGCCAAATCCTGCCGTTCTTCCACAACCTCGGCCTGGAGGTCCTCGATGAGCGTCCGTTCGAGATCCAAACCGCAGACGGCCGGGACTTCTTCCTTTACGATCTGGGGCTGAAGTATCCCCAGGGCATCGATCCGATCGGCACCGGCGATCTGCTCAAGGAATCCTTCGGCGCCGCGATCACCGGGGCCAGCGAGTCGGATGCCTTCGACCGGCTGGTGCTCCGCGAAGGCATGGGCTGGCGGCAAGTGGTGGTGCTGCGAAGCTATGCCAAGTATCTGCGCCAGATGGGAAACCCGAACTCGTACGGCTTCGTGGCGGACACCCTGCTCGGGAATCCCACGGTGGCCAGGGCTTTGGTCGAATTGTTCGAAACCAGCTTCGATCCGCAGATCCCGGATACCGACCGCACCCGGAAACTCGACGACGTCCGTGCCCGGCTCGCGGAAGGCCTGGACCAGGTTCCGACGCTTGACGCGGACCGGGTGCTGCGCCGCTTGGTCAACCTGATCGAGGCGACCTTGCGGACCAACTACTTCCAGTCGAAGTCCTATCTGAGCATCAAGTTCAACCCGACGGCGATCGAGGGATTGCCGTTCCCCCGGCCGAAATTCGAAATCTGGGTCTATTCGCCGCGCGTCGAGGGCGTGCATCTGAGATTCGGCAAGGTGGCCCGCGGTGGTTTGCGTTGGTCCGATCGGCGCGAGGACTTCCGAACCGAGATTCTGGGCCTGGTCAAGGCCCAGACCGTGAAGAACGCGGTGATCGTGCCGACCGGGGCCAAAGGCGGCTTCTACGCCAAGCTGCTGCCGGACCCGGCCGCGGACCGTTCGGCCTGGATGGCCGAAGGCATCGAAAGTTACAAGACCTTCATCCGTGGACTTCTCGATGTGACGGACAATTTGGTGGTTACCGAGGACGGCGAACAGATCGTGCCGCCGGCCGCGGTGGTCCGGCACGACGACGATGACAGCTATCTGGTGGTGGCGGCGGACAAGGGCACCGCGTCGTTCTCCGACATCGCGAACTCGATTTCGGCGGAGTACGGTTTTTGGCTGGGCGATGCTTTCGCTTCAGGCGGCTCGGTGGGTTACGACCACAAAGTCATGGGCATCACCGCCCGCGGCGCCTGGGAATCGGTGAAGCGGCACTTCAGCGAGCTCGATGTGGACACCCAGACCGAAGACTTCACGGTGGTCGGCGTCGGCGACATGTCCGGGGACGTCTTCGGAAACGGAATGCTGCTCTCCGAACACATCAAGCTGGTTGCCGCGTTCGACCACCGGGACATCTTCTTGGACCCGAATCCCGACCCGGCGGTCTCCTATGCCGAACGCCGTCGGATGTTCGAACTTCCCCGTTCGTCTTGGCAGGATTACGACGCCGCATTGATCAGCCGCGGTGGCGGGGTGTGCCCGCGCCAAGTGAAAGCCATTCCGATTTCCGCCGAGGTCCGCGAGGTGCTCGGGTTGCCGGCGGACACCGTTTCGATGAGTCCTCCGGAACTGCTCAGGGCGATCTTGCTGGCCCCGGTGGATCTGCTCTACAACGGCGGCATTGGCACCTATGTCAAAGCGAGCACCGAAACGCACGCGGAGGTCGGCGACAAGGCCAACGACTCGATCCGGGTCGACGGCAAAGACCTGCGGGTCAAAGTGGTCGGCGAAGGCGGGAACTTGGGGCTGACCCAACGCGGCCGGATCGAGGCCGCGTTGCACGGAGTGATCCTGAACACCGACGCGATCGACAACTCTGCGGGGGTGGACACGTCCGACCACGAGGTGAACATCAAGATTTTCGTGGACCGGATGGTCGCCGCGGGAGCTTTGGACCCCGTGGAACGCGCCGACTTCCTGGCCGCGATGACCGATGAAATCGGTCATCTGGTGCTTGAGGACAACATCGACCAGAATGTCCTGCTGCTCAATGACCGGATGCGGGTGGTCGAATGGAGCCCCAGTTACGAACGCTTGATGGATTGGCTCGAAACCCGGGCCGGCCTCGACCGGACGATCGAAGCCCTGCCGAGTTCCGAGGAACTCGGGAACCGGCTCGACGGCGGCCAAGGGTTGACCTCGCCGGAGCTTTCGGTGCTGGCGGCCTATGCCAAGATCGAACTGGCCAAGGCGCTGGCCGAAAGCGACCTCGCCGACGACCCTTGGTTCCGCAGAACTTTGCGGAAGTACTTCCCGAAGCAATTGGCGGAGCGTTTCGACGCGGAATTGGATTCGCATCCCCTGCGCCGGGCGATCATCGCCACCGTGGTGGCCAACGACATGATCAACATCGGCGGCATCACCTTCGCCTTCCGGGCGATCGAGGAGACGAACGCTTCCGAAGCGGTGCTGGCCAAAGCCTTCGTGGCGTTGCGCGAGATCTACCAACTGGACGAAATGGCGGCCGCCCTGGCCGCTTTGCCGCCGTCATTCCCGACCGAGCACTGGTCCAATATCCATCTCGACATGCGCCGGCTCCTGGACCGGGCCGTGCGCTGGCTGGTGAACCATTCAGCCACCTCGCAACCGATCTCCGACGTCGTCGCGAAGTTCGGCCCGATCGTCGAAAAGCTACGTTCGGAACTGAGCGGACTGCTTGACGGGGTCGATCGCGACCGGGCGCAGGCCTGGCGGGACAAGGCGTCCGGTTGGGGCGTGCCAGCGGACTTGGCGAACCGCTGGTCGGAGATGTTCGAGAGCTTCGCCTTGCTGGATATTGCCCGGATCAAGGACCAGATCGACGAACCCGTGGACGCGGTGGCCCGGGTCTATTATGCGATTTTCGCGGAATTCGGCGTGGATGGCCTGTTGGAGCGGATCTCTGCCTTGCCGCGCAGGGACCGTTGGCAAGCACTGGCCAGAGCCGCGTTGCGCGACGACCTGTATTCGACCACGGCGGACATGACCATCGCCGTGATGAATGCGACGTCCGCGGATGGCGGACGCGAACTTGATCCGCATGCCCGGATCACCGCTTGGGCCGGGCAGAACGCCGAGCAACTGGCCCGGGCGCGGTCGATGTTCGAAGAGGTCAACCAGCTCGAACAGGACGACATGGCCTCTTTGTCGGTAGCCTTGAGGTTGCTCCGTTCGATTGTCCGGAGGTAGTCCTGCAGGCTGGAAGGCGGCGCTCCCGTGGCGATATTCACTGATCCGATCCGGGAGCACGCCGACTTCGGCCCAGGAGATGCCGAATGGCTGCATCTGCTGGTCGGGGACTGGCAGCTGATCGCGGATCTGGCTTTCGCGGATCTTGCGCTCTGGTTCCCGGACCCGGAAGGCGGGTTCTTGGCCTTGGCGCACGTCCGGCCGTCCACTACGCACACTGTTTTCCACAAGGATTTCGTGGGGGAGAAGCTGCGGGGGGACCTGCGGCCGCTGGTCGAACGGGCTTGGCTGAGCAAAACCATCGAACGGGCTGCCGAGGCCAGCTGGAATTCCGAGATGGCAGTGCGGGTCGATGCCGTGCCGATGGTGCGCAATGGTCGGACCCTGGCCGTGGTGACCTCGCATATGGACGTCTCATCGTCCCGGTTGCCGTCCCGCTTGGAGCTGACCTATCGGCAGAGCGCCTATGACCTGCTGCGGATGGGGACCATGGGGCTGTGGCCGGATTTTGCTTCGCCGACCGGGTCGCGGCGTGGTGCGCCGCGGGTCGGGGACGGATTCATCAGGCTCGACGCCGAGGGGGTCGTGCAGTATGCCAGCCCCAATGGCGTCTCGGCGTTTCGGCGGCTGGGCGGCATCGAGTCGCTCGAAGGCAGTTCGCTCGCCGAGGTCACCGCGGACTTGCTGCACGAACGCCGGATGATCGACGAAACCCTGCCCCTGGTGGTCACCGGCCGGATGCCCTGGCGGACCGAAATCGAATCGCGCGGGGTGAGCTTGTCACTGCGGGCGATCCCGCTGCGGGATCAGGAACGGCGGTTCGGTGCCGTGGTCTTGTGCCGGGACGTGACCGAGTTGCGTCGGCGCGAGCTCGAGTTGGTGAGCAAGGACGCCACGATCAGGGAGATCCACCACCGGGTCAAGAACAATTTGCAGACGGTTGCCGCGCTGCTGCGGATGCAGTCGCGCCGGATGCAGTCCGAGGAGGGCAAGCACGGATTGGAACAGGCGATGCGGCGAGTGGCCACGATCGCATTGGTGCATGAGACGCTCTCCCAGGGGCTGACCCAGAACGTCGATTTCGATGAGGTGATCGGCCGCCAGTTCCGATTGGCGGCCGAGGTCGCTTCGCCCTTGCAGGAAGTGCATACCGAGCGGGAGGGGGAATTCGGCGATCTGCCCAGTGATTTGGCCACCCCGCTGGCCCTGGTGATCAACGAATTGGTGACCAACGCCGTCGAACACGGATTGGAGGAACGCGGCGGGACAGTCCGGCTGATCGCCGAGCGGTTCCTGGCGGCCGGCGATTCGGAAATGTTGCGGGTCACCGTGGCCGATGACGGGGTGGGTCTGCCGGAAACTCCGCACAAAGAGGGCCTGGGGCTGCAGATCGTGCGAACTCTGGTGATGAGCGAATTGAAGGGCTCAATCCGCTGGTTGCCCGGAGCAGACGGTGGAACTGCCGTGGAAATCGAGCTTCCGGTCTGACCCCGGGGCGGGAATCCAGCTCCGGGGATGGGGAAATTCAGCTGGCGCGACGGGCCCGGGCGGCGCGGCGCTTGAGGGCGCGGCGCTCGTCTTCGCTCATGCCGCCCCAGACACCGGCGTCCTGGCCGCTCTCGATGGCCCACTGCAGGCAGGTGTCGACCACCTGGCAGCGGCGGCAAACGCTTTTGGCTTCTTCAATCTGGAGCAAGGCAGGCCCGGTGTTCCCCACGGGGAAGAAAAGCTCCGGGTCCTTGTCGAGGCAGGCTGCGCGGCTACGCCAATCCATGCTGATCACTTACTCCTTACAAGTATCTCAACTGCCTTGTGAAAAGATTCACGAGCAGTTGCATAAGAAAAGGGGCTGCGTTGAGCTGTACTTCTGCTGTACATCTTTCGAGGCAGGCCCCTGGGGTCACTGCTATTAAGCGTTTCACGTTAACAGTGTGTAAACAAGGGGTGAAAGCCAACAACTTGCCAAGAAACGTGAGCGATACGTCACATTCTGCGCTGCGCCGCATCCCGTCCCATGAATATCTCCGGTAGGGTGCCAGTGTGTCAAGAGCTATCGATCCGAAGTCCGAACCGCCCGTCGAATCTGCCCGTACGGTCGCCCCTGCAGGCCGGCCGTGGGGGGTTTGGGCGATCAGCGCGGTGCTGGGCCTCGAAGCGGCAGCCTTGCTGATCACCGCAGCGGTGTATGTCATCGGCCTGTTCACGGTCCAAGTGGAGACCTTCGGCGGCGCGGTGTTCCTGACTGTCTTGCTGTTCTTGCTCGGTGCGGCCCTGGCTGCTGCCGCGGTACAGCATTTCCGCGGCTACCGGTGGACCCGGGCCGCGGCGTTCGTTTGGCAGCTGCTGATGCTCACGATCGCGGTGCCGACGCTGACCGGGGGATACCTCTGGGGCTTGGCGCTGCTGCTTCCACCGTTGCTGGTGCTGGTCTTGCTGTTCTTCCCGAGCGTCGTCGCGTTCACCATGCGCCGGAATGATTCGGGAGCGCTCTAGAGCTTGCCGGCGTGGTCTTGGCCCGGCTCCTTGCGGGCCCCGCTAATACCGGCTTATCCAGTAGTGTCGGGTAATCTTAGATGGATTGTGCGGGCGCGGGGGTGCCCGGAAACTTTGAACCAGGAGAATGAGTGAACGCTGATCTAGTTGTTGTTGGTTCGGGCTTTTTTGGCCTGACGATCGCCGAAAGAGCCGCCACTGAGCTCGGTTTGAAGGTCGTGGTGTTGGATCGACGGCACCACATCGGAGGCAATGCCTACAGCGAGAACGAAGCCCAGACCGGCATCGAAGTGCACCGCTATGGCGCGCATCTTTTCCACACTTCGAACGAGAAGGTCTGGGACTACGTCAGCCGGTTCACGAAATTCACCGACTATCAGCACAAGGTCTACACCAATCACAAGGGTGAAGTTTTCCCGATGCCGATCAACCTCGGCACGATCAATCAATTTTTCCGGGCTTCCATGGGCCCCGCGGAAGCCCGGGCGCTGATCCAGGAGCAGGCCGGCGAGTTGGCAGGCACCGACCCGCAGAATCTGAACGACAAAGGCATCCAACTGATCGGCCGACCGCTGTACGAGGCCTTCATCAAGCACTACACCGGCAAGCAATGGCAGACCGATCCCAAAGACTTGCCAGCGGAGATCATTTCGAGATTGCCGGTCCGCTACACCTACGACAACCGCTACTTCAACGACAAATACGAAGGCCTTCCGGTAGACGGGTACACCGCCTGGATCGAGCGGATGGCAGATCACCCGAACATCACGGTCCAACTCAATACCGATTTCTTCGATGACGGCGAATTCGGCCGCTCCGCAGTGCTGGGCCAGACGCCGGTGGTTTACACCGGACCAGTCGACAAGTACTTCGACTATGCCGAAGGCGATCTTTCCTGGCGGACCATCGACCTCGAAGAAGAGGTCCTGCCGATGGAGGATTTCCAAGGTTGCGCGGTGATGAACTATCCGGATGACGATGCGAAATACACCAGGATCCACGAATTCCGCCACTTCCACCCGGAACGCGATTACACCAAGGACGCCACCGTGATCATGCGGGAGTTCTCCCGGTTTGCGGAAAAGGGCGACGAACCGTATTACCCGGTGAACACGGCCGAAGACCGCCGTAAACTGCTCGCCTACCGCGACCTGGCGAAAGGCGAGCAATCGGTGCTCTTCGGCGGCCGGTTGGGCACCTACAAGTATTTGGACATGCACATGGCCATCGGCTCGGCATTGACGATGTTCGAAAACAAGATCAAACCGCATTTCAGCGGTGGTGGCCTCCTGGAAAGCGGGGGAGTCGACGCATGAGCGACGGCGACGGGAACTGGAACTTATTGCAACGGGTGATCCTGCCCAGCAGCGGTCAAGTGGATACCATCCCGTTGTACGTCGACGCCGGTTCGGTGAACGGCGTCCGGCTCGTCGAAAACGATACGATGTACCGCTCGCCCAAGAAGGTCGAGGACAAGCTCCGGCTTTTGAGCTCGACGCCCAGGGAAGCGCATATCGAGGATTTGCTCAGCCGGACATCTTTGCGCGTGGTCGCCGGCGACCGGCTTTCCTTGGGCACCTACTTCAACGCTTTCCCGGCAAGCTATTGGCGGAGGTGGACGAACGTCCGTGATATCCGGCTTTCGGTGCGTACCAAAGGCGACGGCGCCGTCGTCGTGTACAAATCGAATGCCAGGGGATCGCTGCAACGGGTCGCAAGCGAGCGCGTCACCGGAGAACAGGAAAGTACCTTCGAGCTCTCGCTGAAGCCATTCGGCGACGGCGGTTGGTACTGGTTCGATTTGGCGGCCGGAAGCTCTGAGCTGGTTATGCTCGGTGCAGATTGGTCGACCCGGGAGCGCCCGAGGAATGCCCGACCCGGCTCGGTTACGCTGGAAATCACCACGCTGAACAAACCGGACTATTGCTTGAGCAACTTGCGCACGCTGTCCGAGAACCTCGAAGTCCTCGATGCGGTCCGGGAATTCTTGATTGTCGATCAGGGCTCGCAGAAAGTTGCCGACGAACCCGGGTTCGACGAAGTCGCGCAGCGATTCGGCGGGCGCCTGCGGATCATCGATCAAGCCAATCTCGGCGGCTCCGGAGGTTTTTCCCGCGGGATGTACGAAGCGGTCGAGTCCGGTAACGACTATGCCTTGATCATGGACGATGACATTGTCATCGAGCCGGAGAGCATTCGGCGGGTGTTGTGTTTCGCCGATTACTGCCGCAAGCCCACGATTGTGGGCGGCCATATGTTCGATCTGTACAACCGGACCGTGTTGCACACGTTCGGTGAAGTTGTTGACGCTTATCGGATCCAGCCCGCGCTGCCGCATGAAGAGATGCAGCTGGGCCATGAGTTCGGTGTGGTCAACCTCCGCCAGGCGTCCTGGATGCACCGCCGGGTGGATGTGGACTACAACGGTTGGTGGATGTGCTTGATCCCCACGGAAGTGATCCGGGAGATCGGACTCGCGTTGCCGATTTTCATCAAATGGGACGACGCGGAATACGGTTTGCGGGCCAAAGAAGCCGGATATCCGACGGTTTCGCTCCCCGGTTCTGCGGTGTGGCATGTTTCCTGGGCGGACAAGGACGATTTGGTCGGTTGGCAGGCCTATTTCCATGAGCGGAACCGGACGATCACTGCTCTGTTGCATTCCCCTTTCCCAAAAGGGGGGCGAGTGCTCCGGGAATCCGTGCAGCAAGACGTCAAACATTTGGTTTCGATGCAGTACTTCACCGAACATGGCCGGATCATGGCGATGGAAGACCTGCTTGCCGGGCCCGAGCACTTGCACCGGCTGCTCGCGGAGCGCCTGCCGCAGATCAATGCCCTGCGCGAACGCTATCCGGATGCGCAAACCAAGGACGACATCGACGACTTCCCGCATCCCAAGGTGACCAAGGGACCACACCGAAGCGTGGCTGCCGGGATGCCGGCCAAAAAAGATCTGATCCCTTGGGCATTGCGGACGGTAGTCCGTCAGCTCGTGCAGAAGCCGGCCCCGAACAGCGCCGAATTCCCGCAAGCCGTTTTGGCCCACCGGGACAACCGTTGGTGGCGGACCGCCGGTTACGACAGCATCGTGGTGACCAATGCGGAGGGCACCGGGGCGTCCTGGTACCAACGGGATCCCGCAAGACTGCGCGAAATGTTGGCCAAATCAACCCGATTGCACTGGCGGATCCGCAATGAATGGGAGCAGCTAGCGGCCAGATACCAGGCTGCGGCGCCGCGAATTTCCTCGATCGATGCCTGGAAGGCGACCTTCGAAAAGCACACGATTGCAGACTCCAAGGACAAGTCTTGAGCCAAACCGAGATCGCGATGAGCTTTCCCGGCCGGGGAAAAGGTCTGCGCGATGTCTATAAGAATCGTTTTTTGCTGAAGCTCCTGGTCAGCAAGGAAATCAAGGTGCGTTACCGGGGGTCGGTGCTCGGCATCCTCTGGTCCTACATGCGTCCGCTCACTCAGTTCTTGGTGTTCTATGTGGCGCTTGGCTTGTTTTTGGGCGTACAGGGTTCCACGCCCAACTATCCGATCTACCTCTTTTCCGGGATCGTCCTGGTCAATTTCTTTACTGAAGCGCTGGGCAATGCCACGCGATCGATTGTGGAGAACCGAGACCTGATTCGGAAGATCTATTTGCCCCGGGAGCTTTTCCCGGTAGCCAGCGTCTGGGTTTCCGCGGTGCATTTCCTGCCGCAGTTCTTGATCCTGCTCGTGGTCTGTCTGTTCACCGGATGGCAGCCGACGGTGTTGCAGCTGGTCCTGGTCGTCGTCGCGTTCATCATGGTCGGCGTGCTCGCGATTGGCCTGGGCTTGTTTTTCGGCGCCGTGAACGTCTATTTCCGGGACTCGGAGAATCTTGTCGATTTGCTCATCATGATGGTGACCTGGTTGTCGCCAGTGCTCTACCTGTGGAGCCAGGTGCAGCACGTGCTCGGCGGGTTTTTCTGGATCTATCAGCTCAATCCCATGACCGTCGCCGTGGAACTCTTCCATCGCGCGTTTTGGGAATCGACGCTCAGCCCGGAACAACTTGGCATGCCGGCCGCAGCACCGGTGCCGGGACTGGAAACCATGTGGTTGCCGATTGCCTTCGGAGTTTCACTGATGATCCTGTTCATCGGGCAGTTCACTTTCGCCAGGCTATCCAAAAAGTTCGCACAGGAGCTCTGATGACCGTCACGGTTCGACCGGATACTGCCATCGTCGTCGACGACATCGTCAAAGAATTCGTGCTCCGGCACACCCGTTCGCTCAAAGAGGCCCTGGTGTGGTTGCTCAGAGGGCGCAAAGGTGACATCACCAAACGGTTCCGGGCGCTCGATGACGTTTCATTGCACGTGGCCCAAGGCGAAACCGTGGCTTTGCTGGGACTCAACGGTTCCGGGAAATCCACCCTGTTGAAATTGATCTCAGGCGTCCTGCAGCCCGACAGCGGCTCGGTGCGGACTCGGGGCCGGGTAGCCGGCCTGATCGAAGTTGGCGCCGGTTTCCACCATGATCTCAGCGGCCGGGACAATGTTTACCTCAATGGTGCGATCCTCGGGATGAGCCGGGCCGAAATCGATGAGCGGTTCGATTCGATCGTGGAGTTCTCCGAGATCGGCGAGTTCATCGACACCGAGGTCAAGTTCTATTCCTCCGGAATGTATCTGCGCTTGGCTTTTTCCATCGCGGTTCACACGGATCCGGAGATTTTCTTGATCGACGAGATTCTGGCGGTCGGCGATGAACCGTTCCAACGCAAATGCATCGCGAAGATCAAGGAGCTTTCAGCGCGCGGCAAGACGCTGTTCGTGGTGAGCCATGATCTCGACCTCGTTTCGACCATTTGCGAACGGGGCGTGCTGCTGGAACGAGGGGTTATCCAGCTGGACGGGCCCGTCCGCGATGTCGTCGCAGAGCTGCGCCTCCGATCAGCGGATGACGCATGAGGTGCCGGGCTACGGCACAGATCCGGGATAAGTGATCGCCATGCAGTGGTGGGACGCCTGGTGGAGCATGCTGCTGGCTGGTGCAGTGCTATTCGTGCCGGGGCTGGCTTTGGGCTGGGTTATGAACCTGCGTCGTTTGGCCCTGGCTGCGGCAGCACCGGTTTTGTCGATCTCGTTGATCTCAGTGGCCGCGATAGTTTCCGCTTTTTTCGGCATCGCTTGGTCAGTGCTTCCGGTTCTGGCGCTCACCGCGGTGGCTATGGTGCTGGTTGGCCTGGGTACCCGATTGCTCCCGCTCCGCTACCGGGTTCGGCAGAGCCGGCGACCTTTTGCCGTTCGGCAGATCTGGACGATTGCCGCGCTAACCGTGGCCGCAATCGTCATCGCAGGAAATCTGATGCTCGCGATCGGCAGACCCGAGTCGATTTCCCAAACATACGACAATATTTTTCATCTCAATGCCATCCGCTATATCGCAGACACCGGGCAAGCCTCATCGTTCACGATCGGCCGGATGACCGGGGAGTCCTTTTATCCTGCTGCCTGGCATGATTTCGTTTCGTTGGTGTTTCAACTCAGCGGTTCGTCGATTCCGCAAGCAGTCAGCAGCGGCAACATCGTGATCGGGGCCTTGGCCTGGCCATTAGGCGCGGTGCAGTTCAGCCGAACCGTCTTGCCGAAGACGCCGGCGGCGACTTGGATCGCGGCTTCGACGGCAACTGCCTTTGGCGTTTTCCCGATGATCTTGATCGATTTCGGGGTGCTGTACCCCACATTCCTGGCATATGCCTTTTTGCCGGCGTGCATCGCCTTTCTGGTCAAAGCAATCGGCATCGGCGCTGGGCAGGGAAGCCGAAAGGCCGCCGCCTGGCTTGCCTTGATCATGATGCTTCCCGGACTCAGCTTGGCGCACCCGAGCGCTTTGATGGTGCTCGTGGCGCTGAGCATTCCTTTGGTGGGCTACGTCTCGTGGCGTGCGCTGCCCATGTTGAAGCCTCGCTGGCAACAAGCTCCGCTCGGCACCGGCGCGAGGTTGGGGCTCATCGTGCTCTGGGCAGTGGGCGCTTTGGTGTTGTGGAAAGCAGTTCGCCCGCCGGCCGACGCCGCGTTCTGGCCGCCCACGCGTTCTCCTGCCGGGGCCGTCGTCGGGGTCTTTTCGAATGCTGTCGTCGGGCTTCCGCCGGCGATCTTCGTGAGTGCGTTCCTGATCCTCGGACTGCTGGTGGCGCTGCGGCGAAAGCAGCTTTGGTGGCTGGCCGGCCAGTTCCTGCTGATTGGGTTCCTTTTCATAGTCGTCTCATCGTTCAGCCAGGGCGGATTCCGTAACTTTTTCACCGGAATCTGGTACAACGACCAGTATCGGTTAGCGGCACTGTTGCCGCTGCTTTCGGTCCCGATTGCTTCCCTGGGCGCATATCGGGCCTACCGTTACTTCCGGCGTCTGCAGCCAGTCCGTATGCTGCGCGGACGATCAGCGGCATTCCGTTGGTCCGCCGGAGCCCTGGGCCTCCTGGCGATGCTGCTTGCGACTCAGCTCGGAAACGTCTCCGCTGCCACGCAGCGAACCCAGAACGATTATCTGCTCAGCAGCTCGTCTGCCTTGTTGACCAATGACGAGATGAGCGTGCTGCAGAGAGTGCCGGATCTGGTGCCAAAACGATCCGTGGTCGTAGGCAACCCGGCCAATGGAAGTTCGCTGGTCTATGCCTTTGCCGATCGGGTTCCGATGCAGTACCACGTCCTGAGTGCTCCGCCCACGGAGGATCAGCAGCTGGTCTTGGACCATTTGGACGACGCGAAGGACAACCCCGCAGTGTGCGCCGCCGTCCGGCGCTTGAACATCGGCTACGTCCTGGATTTTGGAACCCAGGAAGTAAATTTCGGCTCGCATCCGACCCCGGGTCTGCAGAACCTCGATACAGCCGGAGTCGCACGGACTCGCTATCAAGAAGGTGATGCCCGACTGCTCCAGATCACGGCTTGCTAACTGCCGAGCTTGGAGAGGTAGGCTGCTCGGGCAATTTTCGAATACAGCGAAGTCGCGGTTGACCGGATACCGAGGGGAGAGGCGTTCCGGAGGGCTAAGGTTTCCCGTGCGTAGTCAAGAGACGCTTGGGCACCGGCAGTGAATGTGGGAAGTTTCTCCAAGTTTCCGGATTTGACCAGACCATCCTTTTTGTCTTGAAAGACATCGATGACCGTGACGTCCGAGATCAGCGTTGTGTTGGCGGAACCTGAATCAGCGAGGATATCCGGAGGCCCCTGAACCGATTCGGAGGTCTGTGGGTTCGAGGCTGCAGCAGACGACAAAAAGGGTGCCGGAGCCAATCCGAATTCTTCAAGGATTCTGACTCCGTTGGAGTTCGTTGGATGCACTCTGAAGGCAGACTCTGCGGCCGAGTTGGCTGCCAAGTAGAGGAAAGTCGTCCCGGTAGGGGTGGTATACCCGGCTTTGGCCGCAGAAATTGCCTTTTCGGTCTCCGCGATCACTGCTTCGGCGCGATCATTCCTGCGCAGTGCCTTTCCGATGGCGCGGGTCGAATCCCGCCACGGGGTCGTATAGCCCAGTTGCAGAGGCCCGAGAACCGGCGAGATCTTCGCCAACTCGTTGTATGAAGATTGATCGATCCCGGAATTTACCGCAATGATCAAGTCGGGCTTATACGTTTTGATCTTTTCGTAAGGAATGGACTCGATGATATCGAAGATCTCCGGGTAGAAAGCCGAGAGCGAAGATTTTACTTTCCCGAGCATTTCTCCGAACCACGGTGTGGATGCGCCGGCAAATCCATCGATTCCGGAGAATGCAAGGGGAATCACGCCTAGGTCGATGCAGATATCGGCCGCGGACAGCCCAACGACTACGATTCGTTGTGGAACGTAGTTGAGGACGGTCTCACCGAATTGATGAGATATCGATACCGTCGCAGCAGGAGTCGAGTCTGGGCTGTAAGACTCTTTCGGGCCGAAGGCAGAGCATCCAGTAAGAAACAACGTTCCTACCGAGCCCATAATCAGGGCGCGTCGGCTCAAACCTGAATGATTCGAATCTGGTCTCATTTTGTCATCTCACTCAATGTCGAAAGCTTAGGACGAGAATTGTTAGTATTCTCTGGCATTAACCGCATGCCGTTATTCGGAAAAGCCTAGCCTTTCCTACCTCCGCAACTTTTACAATTCCGAGCCTCGGGTTGTCTTTCAGGTTGTCGATGCCGGCATTGGTGTCCGGGATGTCGGTGATCTTGGGACCTTCGAAATCAAGAGCCCAGTAAGCTCGTTTTTCCTTGATCACTGGGCAAACCTGCGTATTGAAGGTGGCGTCTTGCCAGTGCTCGAGCAGGATCTTCTCCTCGGCGCTCCGTTCGCCGAAGACATGAGGCGCAACGGTTTTCCGATTTGCGAGCGCATACACCAACGAAGCACCCTCAAGCGGATTGGCCACAATTGTGTCGGAGACCGGCACAATGTCCGGAATCTTCTCGAACAAGGACAGCGCGTCGCTGGTAAGGAGCGCCGAGTCCTGTTTGACTTCGAAATACGATTTGATGGAGGACTTGATCGGTCCCAGTGTTCCGATTTGGGATCCCAGGGTCACGACGACCAAAAATATGGCGAACCCCCAATTGACATTTGCGGTGCTGAGCGAACGCGGGATTTTGGAGTTGACCCGTGACAGCGAAGCGCTGAGCCGCTCAGTCTTTTTCCGCAGGTAGTTGAAGATGAATGATCCGCCGAGTACCACGAAGGGGAGCGTTACGGTGGGTAAAAGTGCGGCAAGGCGGAAGCTGTCGTTGTACCAAACCCCGACGATGAAGCTTCGGAGCCGTCCAGAGCCCCAGCCGGAAGAGAAGACGAACAGGATAGACGCTACCGCGAAGATTCCGAACAGCCACCAGTTCTCCCGGAACTTCCGGGCAGCGACCGCGATGCCAGTAATCAGTAGAATCGCGATGATCCAAGGAGTCGGTGCGCCCATCGGAGAGCTCAGGAAAATTTCGCCCAAAGCCCGCGACGGCGTTTGGTTTGCCGACCAGGGGGCTCCACCGAGGTCAGGCCTGATGTAGATCCAGCTGACTACCGCCACCAGGAGATAGAGAATGCCAAGACTCGACCATTGGACCATCTTGCCTCTGTTGTCCGGCAAGTCGGCCTGTACTGATTTGACGATGCGATACAAGATGATCGGCCCCATGAAGGCAAGCAGAGCCATTGCAACGCTCGGGTGGGCCATGACAAGCCCGGGTGCCACCGCGATGAGCACGATCAGCGGTCCCAACGCTCGCTTCGGTCGGGCATGGCCCACCCGGCAGGCTTCAATAGCCAGCCCCAGAGCGGCAGGCAGCAGAGCGATCGCAGTGTGGTTGGGGTAAAGGACGCCCCAGCCGATCGAGAGGTAGGGAAATGCGCTGAAGCTGCCTGCAAGCACCAATCCCAAAGCCAGGAACTGGGTCGAAAATCCCCAGATCCTTGAGATGAGGAACATGCAGGAGAGCGGCCAGACCACCGCTGCGGTGAAGATATTCACCGCATTTATCGCGATGTTGACCGGTTGCCCGGAAATTACGGAAACCAATGCTGCCGAATCATGGAACCCGGCCGGGTAGAAGCCTTGCGAGGCGGGAGTGAGGTTGCCGAGGGTCAAGGACGACCCGTTCCCGGTGTCTGCAATCAGCTTTACCGCGTTGAGATGGTAAATATCGTCGAAAGTCTGTGAAATGTTGGTCAGCGAGCCGATTGCCGAGAGGTAGTTGTACGCGATGATGCCGGCGACCAAAAGCAAGCCTAAGCACAGTGCGAGATTTCGCCGCCGCACCGCCGGCGCGGTGATCGGCTTTGAAGGTTGGCTGATGATGTCGGACTGGACCATGAGAGAACGAAGCCGAGACGGTGCCTCCGGTCCGGGAGCCACGGGCATGAATTTCAGGTTCCAAAACATCCGCAGGACCAGTGTGAGGGCCGAGACGAGGACTGCCATCGCCAGAGTGGAGAGCGGTGTGAACTTGATCGACAGCAGTTGCAGGAGGATCGCGGAGCCGGAAACCAGGGTCATTGAGATCGGTGCCGAGAGCGCAACCAGGTTGGCTCCACGGACTCCGGCAGACCACAAAATCATCAGTCCAGGAATCAGATAAACGCCGATGAGGGCAGGAACTAGCGGGAGTAGCTGCGTCCACTGCATGCGGTGCGTCTCCTGAAGGGTGGGGCGAGAGTGACCAGTTCATTATGCCAGAGCATGCCGCAACGGACGCGCAGGTGCGGTGCTGGCGAAGCCGGCAGGCCGCCGCGGAAGCGCTGAAACGGTGCACCCCGGGATAACCGACACCGTCAGCGTGTCGGCACCGGCAAGTCGGATCCCGGTGCTGGAACACGCTACACTCATAAATCATGGATCCATCCAGGCGCTCCGGCACGCTGATCATCATGCCGGCATGGAATGAGTCCGCGGTCATAGCGAGTACCATCCGGGAAATTCGTGAAACTACTCCGGAACACGACATCCTGGTCGTCGATGACGGCTCACAGGACGGCACGCCCGCGATTGCTCGGGAAGCCGGTGCCAAGGTTTTGGTGCTTCCGTTCAACCTCGGCGTCGGCGGAGCTATGCGAACCGGATTCAAGTACGCTTTGCGCTACGGTTACAGTTCGGCCATCCAAGTCGACTCGGATGGGCAGCACGACCCCCGGGACATCAATAAAGTACTTGCCGGCCTGCAGGATTCGGACATTTCGATAGGTGCGCGTTTTGCGGGCAAGGGGAACTACGTGGCTCGGGGCCCTCGCAAATGGGCCATGCTGGTGCTTTCCAAAGTGATATCCGCCGTGGCCAAGACCGAACTCACCGATGTGACATCTGGATTCAAAGCGGTCAACGTGCGGGGTCTCAACCAATACATGGAGCACTTTCCCACGGAATACCTGGGAGATACCATCGACTCCCTAGTAGTGGCGGTGAAGTCTGGTTGTAAGGTGACTCAGGTCCCGGTGGAAATGCGGGAACGCCAGGCCGGGACGCCAAGCCACAGCCCTTTCAAATCGACGATTTACCTTGCGCGGTCTGGATTGGTGCTTTGCTTTGCGCTGGCCCGAAAACGGACCCATCGCTGGGATGACTTTGGCTTGCAAGGCGAAAACCCGGTTGAAGGGGGTGGCTCGAAGTGAGTGTGGCATTCTCCCTGGTGATCTCGATCGGCATGGTGCTAGTGGTGCTGCTTCTACTTCGTCGGGGCAAATTGCGGGAAAAATATGCGATTCTCTGGCTCGTGGTCGGCATCCTGACCATCATTCTGGGATTTTTCCCGAGCCTGCTCGATTGGGTTGCCAGTTTGGTGGGCGTCCAGATTCCGGCTAATCTGCTCTTTGCGTTGTCGATCGTTCTTCTGGTCGGAGTAGGGCTCCATGTGTCCCGCGAATTGACCATTTTGGAGGACGAGACACGCGCCCTCGCCGAAGAGGTCGCCATTCTTCGGGCCGCAGTCGAAGATTGGACTGCTTCGACGCCCGACCAACTACCACGGGAAGCTTCGGCGGACCCGCTCAAGCACCAGCAGCCAGGAGAATCCAATGACCGTTGACGTGATGTTCCCCTATTATGGGGATGTCGTCATGATGAAGGCCGCCGTTGACTCGGTGCTGAGTCAAGAGGACCGGGACTTTCGGTTTACCATCGTCGACGACGGGTACCCGGACGATTCGCTCCCGGAGTACTTCAAATCCCTGGTGGACAACGACTCGCGCGTCCGCTACTACCGCAATGAAACGAATCTTGGCGCGAACGGAAACTACAAGAAGTGTTTGAGCCTAGTTGAGCACGATGTGGTCGTCGTGATGGGCGCGGACGACATCATGCTGCCGAACTTCATCGGGGTGGTTCGGAAGGCGATGGAAAACCCGCGGGTTAAAATCGTGCAGCCCGGTGTTGAAGTCATCGACGAAAACGGAACGGTCTATTTGCCGCTCGGCGACCGAGTCAAGGCCCAACTTCGCAAGATGGTGGTCGGGTCAGCAACCGAGGCCATTGTAGCCGGTGAGCCGATTGCGCAGAGCCTGATCACCGGAGACTGGTTGTACTTCCCCTCGGTGGCGTGGCGCGCGGATGCAATTTTGAAACACGATTTCCGGGAACAGTACAACGTGGTCCAGGACATTGCTTTGGCTATGGACATCATTATGGACGGCGGTGAAATGGCAGTCATCGACGAAGTGTGTTTTCAGTATCGCCGCCACCGCGAGTCGGACTCTTCGATCAAGGCATTGGATGGCCGGCGGTTCGCTGAAGAGCGTGCATTCTTCGACGAATGTGCAAGGGATTTCGCCCGGCTTGGTTGGCGAAAGGCTTCGCGCGCAGCACGGCTGCATCTGACTTCAAGGCTGAACGCTGTGACATTGCTGCCCAAGGTGGTTTCCAAAGGCATGTGGGACGGGCTGCGTAAACTCACTGTTCACGCAGTCAAACCCTGATGCAGCCGGAGGGCATCGTCCAAGTCAGTGTGGTGATGCCGATGTACAACGGCTCGGCGACAATCGAGCGCGCGGTGGCAAGCGTCATCGGCCAAGATTTCGACGACTGGGAATTGATCATTGTCGACGACTGCTCCACCGACGACGGCCCGGAACTCGTGCAGCGAATCATTGATTCGGACAGAGCTCTTCGGATCAAGCTTCTTCGGCAGTCGGAAAACGCTGGTCCCAGCGCCGCGCGGAATGCCGGGTTGGCTGCTGCTTCAGGGGAATTCCTCAGCTTTGTGGACTGTGACGACGAGTTGCTCCCTAGCGGGCTTTCGGTGTTGGTATCCGCTATGCGCGACGACCTCGACCTAGTGGCGGCCGCGCACCTTGCCGCGACAGTTGACGGCGTACGTGAATGTCGACCGGACCGCATGCAAGGGCTAGCCAGCGGTGCGGAGATCCTCGATGCCGCGCTGCAAGGCAAAATGTGGAATTATCTCCACGGCAAGCTGTACCGTAGCCGCATCTTCGAGCAAGTTCGGTTTCCGGCGCAACTGGTCAGATATGAAGACTTGGTGGTGAACGCCTGCGCATACTCGTACAGTCGAAACGTCCTGGTGATCGATGATCCGGTTTATGTCTATCATGTCCAACCCGAATCCTTGACGTGGAGTCAGCAGCCATCCCTCGATTACATCAAGGGGACGGTCCAGGGGGTACAAGATGGAATCAATCCCGCAGCCCGGGGCAAGGTGGCGCAGCGATCTTGGGATTCCCTACGGGCTTTTCTGGGGGTGATGACCTATTCGGGCGGACTTTTCGCGACTGACTCGGCCAAGGCCAACCGGCAAATTGTGGAGTACCTCCGGTCGGAGCTGTCTTGGCGGGCGCTGGTCGGTGTGGCTCGGAGCTGGTCGCTCATCGGATGCTCGGCTTTGTTGATCAAAGTCAGCCCCCAGCTGTACTCGGCGCTCTATCGCTGGCATGTCCGGCGGACTTTCGGAATGTCCAAATGACGCGCCCGTCTGAGAGGCCGTAAACTCGATGAGCAGTAACCCTGAAGGTGTGCCGGTCATCGCACCGGCACACCATCGTCTTCTCTATTTGGTTGCTGCGGTCGCACAGGGGCTTGGACTTCCCATTATCCAGCCATTCGCGATTCGGATGTTGGATGCGCAGCAATGGGGCCAGGTTAGTTTTTCGCTCAGCTTGATTTCGATCGGTTTGATTGCGTTGTCGGCAGGATTGCCGCAGGCAATCAGCACGACGTATTTCGTTGCCGATGCCGGCCCCCGGAAAGCCCGCTCGCTTGCGGCTTTCGGAAGCTGGTTCAGTGTGCTCACTGCCCTGGCGATTGCCTTGGCCGTCGGCTTATGGTGGTTTTCCCGAGGCGAATTAGCTGCGAATGGACCGTATCTGATCTCGATCTTGATCATCGGGATGCACGGGGTCACTCAGATGGCGCTTGCCTTCTTGCGTTCGGCGCACCGTGCGCTCGCCTTCGTCGTGATCACTGTGATTGCTACAGCCCTCGGGCACGTGACCGGCATTTTGGCCATCACCTTCGTGGAGCGGACCGCGAATGCATACATGATCAGTTTTGCGGTGGCTGTTTTCCTCGCATCGTTGCTCGGCGTGCTTGCGGCAAAGCCAAAAGCGCCGTTCGAGTATCCGAAGGTGCTCCGCTCCGCAATCGCAGTGGCGCTGCCAGTGCTGCCGCACAGTCTGGCGCTGGTTTTGATGCTTCAAGGCGAAGCGATACTGATCACCATGTTCAACGGAGAAGAAATGGTTGGGCGCTACAACGCCGTGCTGCCGCTTGCCCTAGGAGCACTAGCGGTGATCATGGCATTGTCCAATGTCTGGCAGACCACGATTTTCTCGCACCGGGGAATCGACAGCACCGGCGAGGTTAAAAAGGTTCAACGTGAGGCCGCCGGCGTTGGTGTGCTGCTGGCGCTCGGCGGAAGCGGTGCCGCAGTCCTGGTATGTTTCGTCATCTTCCCGCAAGCAAGCGATGATTTGCTGAGGCTGGCCAGGCTATTGCCGCTTCTGGGTTATGGCTATGTCATGTTTTTGATGGCGACGACGCAGCTTTTTGCCATCGGGCGCACCCGCATGATGAGTGTGGTCACGCCAGTTGTCGCCGTGGCGGCATTACTAGGAGCAGCCTGGCCCGCTTCGCAGGGAGACCTTTTCGCTGTCGGCCTCATCCAGGTCGCCTCCTATCTGGTCTTGGGGTTCGTTTACTGCATCTTGGTCCGGAGACTAAATCCATCGCTAGTCGATTTTTGGTTCTTGCTCAAAGGGCTGGCGGTTGCTATAGCGGTCACGACGGTAATGGTCCTGTTGCCTTTGGACATCGGGACGGCAATCGCTAGTTTCTGTATAGTGGCACTCGTCGGGCTTGCAGCTATTGCGATCTATTACCGAAGGCTACGGATGGATTCCAGGATCAATTGATGGAGATTCCCTCGAATACCGACCAGTTGATGCGGCCACCTTGGAAACTTTGAGTACAGTTTGTTCCATTTTGGTTGCATCCTTCGCCTGACACGGGGTATCCGAGGCGTCCCTGCTCCCAACCGGTTTTCGCCCAAGCATCGCGGATCGCCCCGGTGGTGATTTGCGCGCCGGTCGCCCCAGTCCAGTAAATCGAACTACCTTGGAATACCTGGTAGCAGCCGTTGTTTTTGAGTCCGCAGGTTTCGGGTCCGGTGGGGTAGCCGAGTTTGCCGCTTTCGTATCCGGTTTGGGCCCAGGCTTGGCGGATGGGTCCGTTGGGGCTGGGTTGGGCGCCGGTGCTGTTGGTCCAGTTGATGTAGCCGTTTTGGAAGGCTTGGTAGCAGCCGTTGTCTTTGAGTCCGCAGGTTTCGGGTCCGGTGGGGTAGCCGAGTTTGCCGCTTTCGTATCCGGTTTGGGCCCAGGCTTGGCGGATTGCTCCGCCGGTGATTTGGGCGCCGGTGCTGTTGGTCCAGTTGATGTAGCCGTTTTGGAAGCCTTGGTAGCAGCTGTCCTCTGCCGGGTTGCAGATGACTGAGCTGATGGGGTAGCCGAGTTTGCCGCTTTCGTATCCGGTTTGGGCCCAGGCTTGGCGGATGGGTCCATTGGGGCTGGGTTGGGCGCCGGTGCTGCTGGTCCAGTTGATGTAGCCGTTTTGGAAGGCTTGGTAGCAGCCGTTGTCTTTGAGTCCGCAGGTTTCGGGTCCGGTGGGGTAGCCGAGTTTGCCGCTTTCGTATCCGGTTTGGGCCCAGGCTTGGCGGATTGCTCCGCCGGTGATTTGGGCGCCGGTGCTGTTGGTCCAGTTGATGTAGCCGTTTTGGAAGCCTTGGTAGCAGCTGTCCTCTGCCGGGTTGCAGATGACTGAGCTGATGGGGTAGCCGAGTTTGCCGCTTTCGTATCCGGTTTGGGCCCAGGCTTGGCGGATGGGTCCATTGGGGCTGGGTTGGGCGCCGGTGCTGCTGGTCCAGTTGATGTAGCCGTTTTGGAAGGCTTGGTAGCAGCCGTTGTCTTTGAGTCCGCAGGTTTCGGGTCCGGTGGGGTAGCCGAGTTTGCCGCTTTCGTATCCGGTTTGGGCCCAGGCTTGGCGGATTGCTCCGCCGGTGATTTGGGCGCCGGTGCTGTTGGTCCAGTTGATGTAGCCGTTTTGGAAGCCTTGGTAGCAGCCGTTGTTTTTGAGTCCGCAGGTTTCGGGTCCGGTGGGGTAGCCGAGTTTGCCGTTTTCGGCGGCAAGTGTCCGATAGCTGGTGCGGATGGCACCCAGACGGCTCACCTGCGCACCGGTGGCGTCGGACCAAAGGATTTCGCCGCCTCGAAAGCTCTGATAACAGCCGTTGTCCCGCAGACCACAGATGATGCCACTTGAGTTGGTTCCGAGCACCGCCGAGTTCTGGGCATATGTTTGTTGGATTTGAGCTGCTGCGTTGTTGCCCGCCGAGTCGGGGACCGTGGCGAACCGTTTGAGCGCGGCCAGATCGCCGTTCCAGATGTTGCTGTCTCCGGCGGTGGGCCCTTTGTCGCTGTACTGCCAGAAGCTGTATTGGTTCCAGCTCGCGGGCAGGGTGCCGGGCCCGACGGAATTGTAGGCGGCCACGTGCAGGGCTTGATTGCCGAATCCGGCAGCATTGCCGGTGCAACGCGTCCACCAGTCGGTCGTGGTGTAAATCACCGGGTAGCGCCCGGTGAGCGTCATCATCCGGTTGGAGAACTCTTTGATCCAGTTGACCATCTGGGTGCCAGCCATGTTGTAGCAGGTGTCACCCAAGGATGCGTAAGGGTTGTATTCGATGTCGAGCAAGGGCGGCAGGGTGATCCCGTCGGCGGACCAGCCGCCGCCGTTTGCCGCGAAAAAGTTTGCCTGTTGGGTTCCGGACGAAACGCTGGGCAACGCGAAATGGTAGGCGCCGCGAATCATGCCCACCGCGGCCGCGGATCCGTATTGCTGTCCGAAGGTGTCCGATTTGTAGCTGGTCCCTTCGGTGGCCTTGACATAGGCGAAGCGAGCCCCCTGGTTCCATTCGGCTTGCCAATTGACGTTGTCGGTCCGGGAACCGTTGGGGTTCACTTTGGCTTGCCAGGCACTCACGTCGAGGCCGAGGACGCCCCAGCCAGGCACGAAACTCGTCGATCCGGTCACTGCCTGCGGTGCAGCAGCCCCCCTCGGGCCGGATTCGACCGGCGCGTTCTTGAGCAGTTGCGGTGCGACGACCGAATCTTCGGTCCAGCCCATCTTCGCGCCGGGCGACGGAACCTCAGGCGGAAGGGCCTGGTCGGATTTTTCCGCGGCTGCGGTCGAGCTCGGTTCCGGGAGCGGCGGGGCTGCCACTGCGGCGCCGGTGCCGAGTGCCAACGCGGGCAAGACGGCCAGGGTGAGCAGAGCAATGGAGATACGGGACGGCGAAGTCCGAAGCTTGAAATTCATGTGGATTCTCCAAAAACTCTGATCTGGCGTTATGGCGGTAGGGGCACCGGCCTCGGCGCGTCGGGTGCGATGTCTGCCGTTTGTGGGAATCGAGATGGTTTAATCTGCCCGCATTCATGATAGCAATGTGATCAATGGGGCCTGTGAGGCTGATGTGAATCCGTTATCTTAATGTTATATGAGACCTGGGTTCGGCCGCCGGCTTTGATCGTGGGCCGGCGAAATGCCGTTCGGCAGCTTCCGGCTGCGGTTGTCCACAAGCTCCAAGATTTTGCTGTCAATGCTTTGGAACTTGTTTTACCCTGTATGGAAGCACAGCGGATTCATAGCCAGGGGGAGGCTCCGATGGACGCGGTGGATATTGTCGAAGGCGAAGTCCGGGAGCTATTGCGGCGCGACGGAATAGACCCGATGCGCCAGCTGGCCGAAGTTCGGCAGATCGTCGAAGCGGTTTTCCTCGACTATGAAGAACGCGCGTTGCTCGGTGCGGTGCCGTCGTTGCGCCGGGCCGCGGAGGCAAAACGATTCGTCCTCGACGCGGTCACCGGGTTCGGTGCGATTCAACCGCTTCTCGATGATCCTGCAGTCGAAGAAATCTGGATCAATGCACCGACCGAAATTTATGTCGCGCGCAACGGGGAGTCCGAGCTGACCGGCTTGCAGCTGAATCCGCAACTGATTCGGGACTTGGTCGAGAAAATGCTCAAGAGTTCCGGACGTCGTCTGGACTTGAGCAGTCCATTCGTCGATGCGGCGCTTCCGGACGGTTCGCGGTTGCACGTCGTGATCCCGGATGTCACCCGGGAGCATTGGGCGGTGAACATCCGGAAGTTCGTCGCTCGGGCGAGCCGCCTGGAACACCTGGTCGAACTCGGTACGCTGCCGCAGCAAGCGGCACGGTTTTTGGCCGCGGCGGTGGCTTCTGGACTCAATATCCTGGTCTCCGGTGCCACCCAAGCCGGGAAAACCACGATGCTCAACTGCTTGTCCGCGAGCATCGGCGCGCGGGAACGGGTGGTGACGGTGGAGGAAGTGTTCGAACTGCATTTTCCGTTGCGTGATGTGGTCGGCCTGCAATGCCGCCAGGCCAATCTCGAAGGAAGCGGCGAGGTGCCGTTGCGCCGTCTGGTCAAGGAAGCACTGCGCATGCGCCCCGACCGCTTGGTGGTCGGCGAAGTCCGGGAGGCCGAGTGCCTGGACATGCTCATCGCTTTGAACAGCGGATTGCCCGGGATGGCGACGGTGCACGCCAACTCCGCGCACGATGCCATCGTCAAACTGTGCACCTTGCCGCTCTTGGCCGGCCAGAACATCTCCTCGGCGTTCGTGGTGCCTACGGTCGCTTCATGCCTCGACTTGGTGGTGCACTGCAACAGGTCGCCTGACGGGTCCCGCCGGGTGGTCGAGATCCTCGCGATCGGGAGCCGGGTGGAGAACGGGGTCATTGAAACGGCCCCGATTTTCGGTACCCGCGACGGCCGCTTGGCGCCGGTCGCGGTGGCTATGCCGGCTGCGGATAAATTCCAACGGGCCGGCTACGACGTAGCTGAACTCCTGGCGGCCTCCTGATGCCGGTGGCGGTGGGCTTGAGCTCCGGAATCGGCCTCTTCCTCATCTGGTGGTCGTGTTGGGCGACGCCGGCCCGGCCAACCCGGAAGGGCCGTTCCGATCCGATTGCCCGGAATCTGCGTCAGGCGGGAGTCGAACGGATCGGGACGGCGGCCTTCGTGGCGATCTCCGGATGTTCCGGCGGGTTGGTCTTCCTCACGGCCTTTCTCCTCAGCGGTTCATTGCCGGTCGCCTGCTGTTTCGGACTCTTCGGCGGCCTGCTTCCCTTTCTGGTGCTGCGCAGGCGTGCCGCGAAACGGGCAGCGGTGTTCCGGCAACTGTGGCCCGACGTCGTAGACCAGCTCAGATCCGCGATCCGGGCCGGGTTGGCGCTCGCTGAAGCCCTGAGCCAGCTGGGCGAAAAGGGGCCGGCGGAGCTTCGCGCCTACTTTCAGGATTTCGCGGTCGATTACCGTTCCAGCGGGCATTTCGAACCGGCCTTGGACCGGCTCAAGGAACGGCTCTCCGATCCGGTGTCGGACCGGATCTTCGAAGCGCTCAGATTGACCCGGGACGTCGGTGGCTCGGACTTGGGGCGGTTGCTAGGCACGTTGAGCGAATTCCTGCGTGAGGCGGCCAGGACCCGGAGCGAATTGGAAGCCCGGCAGTCCTGGACGGTCAATGCCGCCCGGCTCGCTGTCGTGGCGCCGTGGCTGGTCTTGATGTTGTTGGCCACCCAGCCGGATGCGCTCAATGCCTACAACTCGACGGCCGGATGGATTCTCCTGTTGGTGGGCCTGGGCGTCTCGGTCCTCTGCTACCGGGTGATGCTCCGCATCGGGGCGCTGCCGGAAGAAGCGCGGGTCCTGCGATGAGCAGCCAGATGTTGCCGGCGATGCTGTCCGGAGCACTGCTCGGCCTGGGGCTGTGCCTCGTGTTGTTCCGAGCCCCCTTCATGCGCGGACCGGAATTCAGCGAACGGATTGAGCCGCAGATGCGCCCGTCCGCAGCGCAATCGAGGCTTCTGCTGCGCGTCGACGCCCCCGGGTCCATGCTGGGTCCCCTGGGACGGTTCCTGCGTGGCGGGTTGGCGCGGGCCGGCGTTCGGTTTCCCGGAATCGGCAGCGGAAATGCGAACTTGGCGCTGCGGCTCGGCCAGGCCGGCCGGGCACAGTCGCCCTTGGAATTCCGGGCCGAGCAGCTCCTGTGGGCGGGCGTGGGCTTCGGCGTAGCAGCGTCGATTTCGGTGTTCTGGGCGATCGGCCGAACCAGCAACCCTTTGCTGCCGGCCGTCGTGTCGCTGGGCGCAGCCTGCTTCGGGTATCTGTTGCGCGACCATCTGCTATCCCAGCAGATCAAACGCCGCGAGCGGAAAATGCTGAACGAATTCCCGGCCTTGGCGGAATTGATGGCCCTCGCGGTCGGTGCCGGTGAGAGTGCGGCCGGCGCCTTGGAACGGGTCTGCCGGGCTTCGAGCGGCGAACTTTCCAGTGAGTTCGAAAGGATTCTGAACCGCACCCGCAGCGGGACGCCGCTGATCGAGGCATTGGCGGAATTTTCCGCCCGGACCACGGCGATGCCCCTGGTCAGGTTCACCGACGGCCTCGCCGTGGCGATCCAACGCGGCACCCCGTTGGCGGACGTCCTGCGCGCCCAAGCACAGGACGTCCGGGACTTGGCGAAACGGGAGCTCATGGAATCGGCCGGCAAAAAGGAAATCGCCATGATGATTCCGGTGGTCTTCGGTATTTTGCCGCTGACTGTGCTCTTCGCAGCTTTCCCCGGATTCCACCTGCTGAGTTTCGGTCTATAGGAGGTTTGAATGAGAGGAATGACCATGGGATTGCAACGGTGTCGCAACTGGATCCGGGCAGTTGCCTTGCTTGGCTTCATCGGGAGTCTTTGCCTGGTTGTCCGCGGCCGGTTGAAAGGGTCCGACGACGGCGAGCGCGGAGACGTCCCGGGTTGGGTCATGGTGACCCTGATGACCGCGTTATTGGTCGTCGCGCTGCTTGCGCTCGCCGGCCCGGCCCTGACCAGCATGTTCAATGACGCGATCAATAGAGTCCGCGGCTGAGCGCGGTTCCGCGCTGGTCGACTTTGTCCTGGTAGGCGCGTTGCTGGCCTTGACCTTCATCTCGATTGTCCAGCTGGCGCTGGTTCTGCACGTCCGAAACACCATCATCGATGCCGCAGCCTCCGGTGCCCGGTACGGCGGCTTGGCGGACCGGGCAGCTGAGGACGGGGTGAATCGGACCCGGGAACTGATCGGCTCCGCGCTGAACCCCGACTTCGCCCAGGACATCGGTTTCAGCCGTGCCGACGTCGCAGGGATTCCGGTGCTGCGAATCACGGTTCGGGCTCCGTTGCCGGTGATCGGCTTGATCGGGCCGGCCAAAGTCCTGGAGGTGAACGGACATGCGGCACTGCAACCGTGAGCCAGGCGGCGGCTTGGCCCGAATCGCCCAGCGAATTCGGCATCCGCCGGCGGAACCTTCGGCTCGGGGGAGTGCCGTGATCGAATTCGTTTTCCTGGGCGTGCTGCTATTGCTTCCGGTGTTGTACTTGATCGTGGCTTTGGCGCAATTGCAAGGGGCGGCGTTTGCCGCAGCCGGCGCGGCAGACCAGGCGGGCAAAGTCTATGTTCGCGAAGCGACGCAGGAGTCGGCGGAGTTGCGGGCCGAACAGGCGGTGCTCTTGGCCATGCGTGATTTCGGCCTGCAACCCGAACAGGCCGAGTTGCGGATAGCCTGCGAGCCGGCAGATTGCCAGGCTGCGGGCACCCGGGTCACCGTGGTGATCACGGTACGGGTGCCTTTGCCCCTGTTGCCGAGCCTGCCTGGCTTCGACCGCACCGGGGTCAGCCTGGCGGCAAGCGCTTCCCAGATGGTCGGTCGGTTCCGGTGACGGTCCGAATCGTTGCGCGGCGGACGGCGGCTTTGCACCGCGGCGGTCAGCACTGTGCTGCCGGCGAATCCGGGCAGCTTGCGATTCTGGTCATCGGCTATCTGCTGTTGTCCTTGTTGGCGGTGTCGGTGGTGACGGCTGCTTCGGCGGTGTACTTGGAGCACAAACGGTTGTTGTCCGTCGCGGACAGTGCCTCGGCGTTCGCTGCGGACAGCTTCAGCCTCGGCGCCGTCGGGCCTGGCTCGGCACCGCAATTGACGCTGAGCGACCAGCGGGTCCGCGCCGTGGTTCGGCAGTATCTCCAGCAGGCCCGGACCGCGGAGGATTTCGACCGGTTGGCAGTGTCCGAACGGACCGGCTCGCCGGACTCTCGCAGCGCCACGGTGGTGCTGACCGCGGTAGTCCGCTTGCCGGTGGTGGGATTGTTGTTGCCCGACGGAGTCGAAATCACGGCCACCAGCACAGCCCGCCCGCAGCTGCGGCGTTGACCGGAGGGCGCGGGCTCAGCGGCAAATACCGGCAGCGTCGGCCGATGCCATAAGCTAGAGCATCATGGCTGACATCGATTTTCTGGCAGAGATCCGCGCGCTCCGCGCCACCTACGATTCCATCGAACGGGTGATCGATGCCGACTCGCTACGGAAAGAGATCGAAGAGCTTTCCGTGCAGGCCGGGGCGCCTGACCTCTGGGACGACCCTGCGGAAGCGCAAAAAGTGACGTCCAGGCTCTCCCATGCCCAGTCGAAGCTCGAACGGTTGGAAACGCTGACCTCACGAATCGACGATTTGGAAGTGCTCGTCGAGCTCGCCGAATCGGAACACGATGAAGACAGCGCCACCGAGGCGGTCAAAGAGCTCAAGTCATTGCAGAAATCCTTGCAGGAACTCGAAGTGGTCACCCTGCTCGCCGGTGAATACGACGAACGGGAAGCCGTGGTCACGATCCGCTCCGGTGCCGGCGGTGTGGATGCCGCCGATTTCGCCGAGATGCTGCTGCGCATGTATTTGCGTTGGGCGGAACGCCACGGTTATCCGACTGCGGTCTTGGACACCTCGTACGCCGAGGAAGCCGGTTTGAAATCGGCCACCTTCGAAGTCAAAGCGCCCTACGCCTTCGGAACGCTCAGCGTTGAAGCCGGTACCCACCGCTTGGTCCGGATCAGCCCGTTCGACAACCAGGGACGTCGGCAGACCTCCTTCGCGGCGGTCGAAGTCATCCCGTTGATCGAGCAGACGGACAGTATCGAAATCCCGGAAAACGACATCAGGGTCGATGTTTTCCGCTCCTCCGGTCCTGGTGGCCAGTCCGTCAACACCACGGATTCGGCGGTCCGGCTGACCCACCTGCCCACCGGCACCGTGGTCTCGATGCAGAACGAGAAGTCCCAGCTGCAGAACCGGGCAGCTGCTTTGCGCGTTTTGCAGTCCCGGTTGCTGCTGTTGAAGAAGCAAGAAGAAGATGCGGAAAAGAAGGCGCTCGCCGGGGATGTCAAAGCATCGTGGGGCGATCAGATGCGTTCCTATGTGCTCAATCCGTACCAAATGGTCAAGGACCTGCGTACCGAACACGAAGTCGGGAACACCTCCGGTGTGCTCGACGGAGACATCGATGATTTCATCGACGCCGGCATCCGGTGGCGGGCCAACAACCGCAACGCTGCCGAATAGCCGCTGCTGCGGCCGAACTGAGCGGAAATAGCCGACACACCGCGTCCGGTCCGGGAATACTCCGGCGGTAGATGCCTATAGTCGAGAAGCCGGTGGATTCTTCCCCGAACCCTGCCCAGCTGCCGGTGAACCTCTGGGTGAAAAAGAGCCATGATTCGTTTCGACACTGTCACCAAGGTCTATGACCGCAAGACCCGCCCAGCGCTGGACAAAATCTCGCTGGAGATCGACCGGGGCGAATTCGCCTTCCTGGTCGGTTCTTCAGGCTCGGGAAAATCCACTTTCCTGCGGCTGGTCCTCAAAGAAGACCGGGCCACCGGCGGTGCCGTTTACGTCGCGGGCCAGAACGTCGCGAATATCTCTTCGTGGCGCGTGCCGAAGCTCCGTCGCGGCATCGGCGTCGTGTTCCAGGACTTCCGGTTGCTGCCGCAGAAGACGGTTTTCGCAAATGTGGCGTTCGCGATGCAGGTGATTGGCAAGAACCGCAGCGTGATCCGGGAAACCGTGCCCGAGGTGCTCAAAACCGTGGGGTTGGAAGGCAAGGAGAACCGGCTGCCGCATGAACTCTCCGGCGGTGAGCAGCAACGCGTGGCGATCGCCCGCGCCGTGGTGAACAAGCCCGGGATCCTGCTGGCCGACGAACCGACCGGAAACCTCGATCCGGATACTTCGCTGGGCATCATGAAGGTTCTGGACAAAATCAATCAGAACGGCACCACCGTGGTGATGGCCACACACGACGACGACATCGTGAACCAATACCGCAAGCGGGTGGTGGAACTGCGCAACGGCGTGATCGTGCGCGATGAAGCCCGGGCGCTCTACACCTCGATGATTCCGAAAGTAGCTCCGGGAACCGTCGATTCCGATGGCCAGGATGCGTACCCGGCAGAGCAGGAGTCCGGCAAATGAGACTGGGCTTCATCCTCGGTGAAATCGGTTCCGGCCTGCGCCGGAACCTGTCCATGGTGGTATCGGTGATCTTGGTGACCGTGGTGTCACTGGCCTTCGTCGGCGCGGCGCTCATGCTGCAGCAGCAGATCGACAATATGAAGGGCTATTGGTATGACCGGATTCAAGTGTCGGTCTTCCTCTGCAACAAGGATTCGACGAATCCGAGTTGCGTATCGGGCGCTTACACCGAGGCGCAGCGCGCCGATATCCAGGCGAAATTGGATCAGCCGCCGCTCCAGCAGTACGTCAAGACAGTCGAGTTTGAAACCCAGGAAGACGCCCTCAAACACTTCAAGGAACAGCGGCCGGATTCTGCGATCTCGGATTCCCTGACCGCGGATCAGCTCCCGGCTTCGTTCCGGGTCAGCATGACGGATCCGGAAAAATACCAGATCTTCAATGAAGCACTCTCTTCGGTGCCCGGCGTCGACCAAGTGGTCGATCAGCGCACTGCCCTGGAGCCGATCTTCACCACGATGCGGATCGGAACCATCGCCGCGTTGGTGATCGCCGGCTTGATGATCGTGGCGGCGTTCTTGCTGGTCGCGACCACGATCCGGCTTTCGGCATTCAGCCGACGACGCGAGACCGGGATCATGCGGCTGGTGGGGGCATCGAAGACCGTGGTGCAATTGCCCTTCATCCTGGAAGGCGTGATCGCGGCGTTCATCGGTGCAGTGCTTGCCTCGGCGGGATTGTGGGCGGTGACGAAGTTCGTGATCGAAGACATCTGGGCGCCGGCCAATCCGGTCACGCCGTTCATCACGGTGGGCCAGGTCTGGTGGATCGCACCAGTGCTGATCGGGATCAGCATCGTCGTAGCGGGTCTATCTTCATGGATAACCCTCAGGAAGTACTTGAAGGTTTAGTCTAGACTGAGACGGCGACCACATGGAGAGACTGACGATGAAGGCAAAAGTGTTGGACATGGCACCCGAGGAGACCCGCACGACGCATGCCCTGCGTAAAGGAATCAGCGTCCTGGCGGCTGCGGGTCTGGTGTTGGGCATCCTGATCCCGGCTTTCTCCGTGCCCTCTGCGGCCTACGCGGACAACCTCGATGACCAGGCAAACCAGCTGAAGCAGCAGGCTGCCGACGTCCAGGCTTCGCTCGAATTCGTGGACGCCGGAATTGCCAAGTCGGCGGCAGACCTGACCTTGTTCTCCGGCATGCTGCCCGGGGCGCAGCAGGCACTGGCAGATGCCCAGGGCCGGGTGGGCGCGGCGACTGCGCAAGTCCAATCGTTGGCGGCCCGGGTCGATTTGGCACAACAGAGCCGGGACAAAATCGCAGCGCAGATCGCCGCCGACAAAGAGCAGACCGATGCGTCCAAGGTGGCGATCGGCAGGATTGCCGCGCAATCCTACAAATCCGGCGGTGTGGCCGAGAACATCTCAATGCTGCTCGGTACCGATCTCAATCAGATTGCCAGCAATCTGAGCATGGCCGACCAGGTTTTGCGGAGCAAGTACGCGGCTTTGGACAAACTCAATCAGCAAAGCGCCACGAACCTCAACTCGCAGGCCCGGTTGATCGCGGTCGAGGCCGAGATCACCGATTTGAAAGCCAAAGCCGATGCTGCGTTGGCCGCGGAAAAGGCTGCCCAGGACGAAGCAGCCGCCAAAAAGGCCGAGTTGGACAAGCTGGTGGTCGATACCACCGCATTGAGCAATGAGTTGAACGCGAAAAAGCCCGAGATCCAGGCCAAGCTCGCCGCGGTGAAGACCGAGCAGGACAATGTGGCCGCCCAAATCGCAGAACGGCAACGGCAGGAGATCGCCGCCGCCGAGGCGGCGGCCCGCGAGGCGGCCAAAAACCAAGGAAACAACAACTGGACGCCGCCGCCGCCCGGGAACCCTTCGGCCTTCGGCCTGCTTTCGCCCTTCGCCGGTGCGCCGATAACCTCCGGTTGGGGCTGGCGTGCAGTGCCGCCGGGAACCATCGACTTCAACGGCACCGGATCCTACCTGCACACCGGAATCGACTACGGAGTCTCCTGTGGCACCCCGGTGCGGGCCCCGGCCTCGGGCAAGGTCTCGGTTGCCGGCTGGCTCAACAACGGTGGCGGAAACACCGTGATGCTTTCCAACGGCGTGATCCAAGGCAATGCGCTCACCACGGTGTTCTACCACAACACCTCGGTGGCGGTTTCGGTGGGCCAGTCGGTGAGCCAGGGGCAGGTCATCGCCTACACCGGCAGCACCGGAAACTCCACGGGTTGCCACGCCCACTTCGAGACCTGGCTCAATGGCTCTCCGGTGAACCCGGCTGGCTTGCTCTGATTCCAGGAGTAAGATGGATCATCTGCCAAAACGATAGAGGAGACTGCTGTGCCGAAGGAAAGTGGCCGGAAGGTAGTGGCCACCAATAGCAAGGCGCGGCATGAGTACCATATCGGGGATACTTTCGAAGCCGGCCTTGCCTTGATGGGCACCGAAGTTAAGTCATTGCGGGAGGGCCGGGCCAACCTGACCGATGGCTTTGCCACCTTTTACGGTGATGAATTGTGGTTGGAAGCCGTCTATATTCCGGAATACCTGAACGGTTCTTGGACCAATCACAGTGCCCGACGGCGTCGTAAGCTGTTGCTGCACCGTGCCGAATTGACCAAAATCTCGCATAAAACACGGGAAGCCGGATTCACGATTGTCCCGCTGCAGCTGTATTTCCTGGATGGCAAGGCGAAGGTGGAGATCGCGCTGGCCAAAGGCAAGCGCGAATACGATAAGCGTCAAGCCCTCCGCGAAGCCCAGGACTCACGTGAGGCGCTGCGTGCAATGCGCGAAAAGAACTTGGGCTAAATGCCCTCGATCGGCGAGTTCTTCGGAACCTGGGCATTGGATCCTTGGGCCTTGGCGCTCGCTCTGCTCTTCGGCGGGCTCTACGCCACCGGGGTGATCCGGCTGCGCGGCGAATGGCCCTGGCACCGGACGCTGCTCTTCGGAGTCCTCGGCCTGGGTTCGTACCTGACGGTCGCTTTCGGCTTTCTCGGGGTGAACGCGGAATCCTTGCGATGGGCCTTCGCCGTGAAGTTGGCCTTGTTGCTGTTCCTGGTCCCGCTGCTGCTGGCCCTGGGCAAGCCGGTAGCTTTGGCGAGCGCGGCGATTGCTCCCGGACCGGCCCGTGACCGCTTGGTTTCCTGGGCCCGCTGGCCGATGAGGTTCTTCGGCAACGCAGTGGTAGCGCCGTTGGTGGGTTTGGCGTTTTTCGCCGGGCTGCTCACTCCGATTGCCGGCACCATCCGGATGAACGGAGCCGCGGAAGCGGCGCTCACCTTGGCCGTGCCGCTGCTCGGATTGCTCTTGGTCCTGCCGATCACCGAAGCCGGGGCCCGAGCCACCAGCGCCCTGATCGTCTTGGAAATCCTGTTCGCTTTCATCGAGCTGCTGGCCGATGCGATTCCTGGCATCCTGCTCCGGCTCTCGGAGACCGTGCTGGACGGCGCCGGGGTGGTTCCGGGGATCCATCCCGGCTGGTTCCCGAACCCGTTGCGTGACCAGCAGCTGGCCGGGGACTGGCTCTGGTTCATCGCGGAAATATCGGATCTGCCGATCCTGGTCTTGATGTTCCTGCGCTTCGCCCGCACCGACAAACGTGAACGTGCCCAGATCGATGAACTCAGCGATGAAGAGATGGACGCCCTGAGCCAGGCGCACCTGCGCCGGTTCAGCAGTTCGGAAAGCGGTGCCAATGACTAAGAAAACCTGGTTGATTTCCGGTTCGGTGGCGGGCGTGCTGCTGCTGCTGGTCGCAGCGCTGGTTTTGGGGCTGAATTCCACGGCCTGGTTCGGCAGTGCCAAGGCCGACGGCAGCCAGTCTGCCGGCGGTTCCGGCAGCAGCGCCGGGCCAAGTGCCAGCAGCGGCCCGACAATCAGCCCGACGCCGGACCAGCCCACGCCGTCCAGCCCGCCGCCGACGCCGGCTCAGGCGAAGCTGGCCGGGCTCACGTTGTCCCAGAAAATCGGTCAGATCCTGATGGTTTCCTCGCCGGTGGGCGGCCCGGATGCCAATGTATTGGCCGCACTGAACACCATGAACGTGGGAAATGTCTTTCTCAAAGGACGCGAATACGGGGGAGCCGCCGCGGTCGCCGGAGTGGTGAATCAGCTCGCCGCGACTGTTGGTCCGCTCAGCACTGCGGACGTGCGGCAATTCGTCGCGACCGACCAAGAAGGCGGCTTGGTGCAAATCATGAATGGACCGGGGTTCGGCAAAATCCCATCCGCGATCCAACAGGCGGCAAGCTCGCCGGAACAGATCAAGGCGAACACCACGCTGTGGGGCCAACAGCTCGCGGCGGCCGGCGTCAATGTCAATTTCGCGCCAGTTCTGGACACCGTGCCATCGGCGGCCTTCGCGCCGCAAAACGCGCCGATCGGCTACTTCGGCAGAGAGTACGGTTACACTCCGGCCGACGTCTCGGCTCGCGGTGTGGCGGCGGCTCTGGGCTTTGCGGCAGCAGGTGTGGCGCCTACGGTCAAACACTTTCCGGGACTCGGCCGGGTGATCGAAAACACCGATGTGGCCAGCAATGTCACGGACGCAACCACCGTGCGGCAAGATCCATACCTGCAGCCGTTCCGGGACGCGGTGGCTTCTGGCGTGCGCTGGATGATGGTCTCCAATGCCTACTATCCGGCGATCGACGCGCAGAACATCGCGCCCTTTTCCCCGGTGGTGATGAAGGACATGCTCCGCGGCGATCTCGGGTTCACCGGAATCATCGTGTCGGACGACATTTGCGATGCGGTGCAACTCTCGCCGTTCCCGGTGGCGGATCGCGGCGCCGGGTTCATTGCCGCGGGCGGCACCATGGCGCTGTGCACGAATCAAGCGCTGCTGCCGCAGATGTACCAGGGCATGTTGGCTCGGGCCACCGCCGATCCGGCCTTCGCCGCCGCGGTCGATGCAGCTGCGCTCAAAGTCTTGGAAATAAAAAGCGAGTCGGGACTGCTGTAGTCAGTGTCTGCCGGATACGGTAGAATGGAACACCTTGATAACTGAACACGGGGATGACTGGTTTCGACGATGTTAGTCGCGACAGGTGAAGCGGGCCGAGGATGCAGAATTATCTCGTAAACGCTGTCTGCAAACCAATAAGTGCCAATTCTAAGCGCACTGACTTCGCTCTCGCTGCCTAAAGCAGCCTGACGGTCCGTCAAACCGGGGATGCTCTCTACCCGGACCTTGGCGTCATTTAGAGAGCCACTGCTCTGCGTTGTTGTCGTTGCAACGTGGGGGACTTTTAGACGGCTGGGCCTGGCAGTGACTTGTTTGCATGATCACTGGGGCCGAGAAAAACCGACGCAAACTGCGCCCGGAGAAGACCTGGCAACACGACATCGGACGGGGGTTCAATTCCCCCCATCTCCACTGAAACAGCCCCGGCGGGATACTTCTGGTATCCCGCCGGGGCTGTCTTTTTTGCGCTTGAACCGCTAATCCGAATTCGCGAGCCGGGCGGGCGTCGGGAACCGTTCCGGAGCAGCTGCCGGCATGCGCCAGCGAATCGGAATCCGCGCTGGTTCAGGAATCGAGCTTTGCGAAGTATTCATCGACGACTCGCACCAGGCCGGGGCTGTCACTGGCTTGCAGAACGACCCCGGTAGCGGCTGCGGTGACCAATACGTTGTCCTTGACTCCGGTGACCGCGAGGATGCTCACGGTATTGCCGGTAGGCAGGGTCTGGACCACCAGCGACGCCGTGGACTTGGCCGCCGAAGTCTTCACATCGAGGGCGGTCACCGCAGCTTTGATCTCCTGGCCGCCGGCGATCACGGTGAAGTTGCTGCAAGTTTTGCTGCCCGATTCGACGTCGGCAAGATACTTCGTGAGCACTGCGGGGTCCTGGGCGGAAAGCACCGTGAGCGCGCTTTTGTCTGCTGCCGAATTGCCGGTGGCCAAGATGCTGCCCTCCGGAAGATTGGAGTTCTGCAAGGCCAGATCTCGGCATTCGGCAGGGGCGACTTGCATGCTTGCCATCTGGGTCTTCAGCGCGGCCAGGCCTTGGTCCAGGAGCTCGGTGGGAACCCGGGTATACGGCGTTCCGGTGGAATCGACGATGGTCGGGATCACCGCGGAGAGTTGCTCGGCCGTGTAGGCCTTTGCCGGTGTCGCACTGGCCGTGGGACTGGCCGGGCTGGGCGTCCCGGCGGTCTCGAGACTGCTAGGAGCCGGATCGGCGGAGCTCCCGGAACAGCCGGCCAAGGCGAAAAGGGCAGCCGCAGCGACCGTGGCGCAGATCAGGACTCGGGGCGATTTCATACTGGCCTCACTGTTTGGCTGTTCGTTGGTGATAACTCTAGTTCGGTTTCCGGACCGCGCCAACCGGGCGGGAGCGTCCCTCGCCCGTGACCCGGGCGAGGGACCTTCCTCCTGCCTACCGGGCGGCGTGACGGCCGCCGGCGGATTCCGCGTTGTTGGCGGAGGGGTTGCCGTCGCCCGCACCAGAGGCGAGCGAGGTCAAGATGGATACGACTCCGGCGACCCCGGAGACGGAGGCGATTTGGAGCCAGTTGAGATCGGTGAAACCGACCGAACCGGTGCCGATCAGGGCGATCGCTGCTTGCGCCGCAGTTTTGACCGCTCGCTCGAAGGCCGCTTTCCAAAAGGAAACTGTGAGCATGATTTCTCCTAAATGCCGCTCAGAAGGTCCAAACTGCGTTGCAAGGCCGCGGCCAGATCGTGCAGGATGCTGATCGCCGTCCACAGCAGCAGTCCGAGCATTGCGCTGCCCAGCAGGACCAAACAGCCCAGGGCGCAACGCTGGCTGGTCATTGGATTTTCAGTACCTGGCCGACGGTGATCGAATCGGGATCGGCGATTCCGTTGAGCCGTACGAGGTAGTCGACGCTGACCCGGTAATAGCCGGCGATGCTGCTCAAGGTGTCGCCCGGGTCGACCACCCAGGACAAGGGCCCAGGAATGGTGAGCAGCTGGCCGGCCTGGATGGCGTCGGGATCGGCGATGCCGTTCGCGGCGGCGATTTGGGCGACCGAGGGGCCGTTGTAGTAGGCGGCGACCTGGGAAAGCGTCTCGCCCGGCTCGACCAGCCACTGGATCGGGCCGGCTGCCAGAGGCGGCGGCGCGACTGGCCGGGGGGTTTCCGGCGGCGGGACTGCGGACGGAGTCCCGTTCCTGGCCAGCCGGTCCAATCGGGTCAAGTCCCACATCCCGGGGCAGGCCGTCGGAACCCACTCCGAGTGCCGGTAGAGCCGCAAATCGCCATAGCTGCGACGGAGTTCCGCGATGAGTTCGGCCACCGTGGCATAGTCGCCGTCCGTGGCTTCCGGACGGCATTCGATGCCGATGGTGGTGGCATTGCCGCGTGCCGTTCCGGCATGCCAAGCCGCATTTTCCGGGACCACGATGCAAGCGATCAGTCCGGCTTGGACGACGTAGTGCGCAGAAGTCGGGACGTTGTTGGTGCACAGCCAGGTCCGCACCTGATCGAATTGCTGGCCGAACGCGCCCCAATGATGGATCGTGATTCCGGTGATCGTCCGGGGCATTCCGAAGACGGCCGGCACCTGAGCCGCCGGGGTGAAGTTCTTGGAGTTGTATCGGGTCTGCAGGGTGTAGGCCACGGAACTGTCCTTTCGATCGGGGAACGGCCTTGGCCGCCGGAGGTGCATCGGAGGGATCAGGGAAGGTAGCCGGCCGGCGGATCCGGCGGCGGGGGAGGCTGGCGCTGCCAGATGTGGTCCAGCAGCGCCGCCACGTAAATCCGGCTGGCATGCTTGTCCGCGTAGAAAGCATCGATCCGATGTTCCAGCTCCGCGACCTGCGCCTCCCGGAGCGTCCGTTCTTCTTGCAACTGGTCGATCATCGCGTGGCGGTTCCGACTGAGCCCGGTCAAGAAAGCGACATAGCTGGTCAGCACAGCCGGAACCGCGGTGGCGACGAAAAGTGAAAGCCAGGGTTGCATCTCAGTACGCCGTGGATGGCCCGATGTAGAGCAGCTCAAGCCAGGAACCGTTGTATCCGGTGGTTCCCCAGCTGCTCGAGGCATAGACCATCTGCATGAAGATCTTGTCCCCGGTCTGGAAATTTCGGGTGAGCGTCGAAACGTTGATGAAGTCGTTTCCATTGCCTTTCCAGAAGCTGGCATAACTGCCCTCGACTTCGGCCACGGTTCCATTGCGGTTGTACATCACCCTGCCGAATGCGCCGTTGCCGCCACCTGTTCCAGTGGCGTAGTACCGGGCCACGATCTGATACCGGCCGGCGGCCGGGACTACCAAGGCTTTCGCCGCGGCATCGAAAGCGACGCCGCCGACCAGGTCTTGGGCCGCATCGATTTTCAAGGTAGTCCAATCGGGGCTTGAGACATTCTGGAATCCTCCGGTCATGCCCATGTGGCCGAAGGCGGGCATCGGGATCTCCGGTTGCCACTTGCCGCCGGAAAAAACCATCACCGGGGTGCCCGGACGGTCCAGGGCCACGATCCGCAGACCGGGATAGGGTGCATTGAGTTCATCGCGTTCGGCCTGGTTGCGTACCGGGATCGGCACTCCCCGGGGAACCGTGTAGCGCCAGACCTGGTTGATCGAGGCATCCACGGTTGTGCTGTTCCCCGCTGAGACCAAGGATTCCGCAAGAAGATAAGAATTTGCTGGGAGGGCCGCCGACGGTTTGCTCGGGGTGCCGGAAGCGGTGCCCTGCACCACGCCCAGCACCGGTTTCGAACTGGTCGAGTCCGAGGTCGATTCCGGGTATTGCACATACACCAGGTCCCAGCGGCTCCCAGTGCTCGGCGCCGGCGACGTCGGGACGTCGGTGAGCGCGTCATTGGCGTAGAGCACGACGCCGTCCGAACCGGCGGCGTCGCGGATCAGAGCGCCTTCGAACGGCTTGACCCGGTAGACCATGCCGGCCTGGGAACCGATCACGATCAGCACGTCTTTCTGCGGGAAGATGCCGGACCTCGGCACGCCGTCGGCGTTGCCCGCGACCAGGCCGCTCATCGCTTTCCGGGCCGAGCGCGGATCGGTGCCGGCCGGGTCGGTGACCGATTTGCCGTCTTTCCGAATGAAAATTCCTCGGGTGAGTGCCATGCTGTTCTCCTATCGGATGAATTGGACCTGCATCATGAGATCGCAGGTCATGTCTGGGTCGGCGTGGTATCCCGCCGCGGTATTCGAAGCGCTGGAACACCAGAGCTGGGCTCTGGCTTCGATCGCCGCGCCGGGGCCGAGGTCTTCGCCGCGCAGCTGCACGAGCACCGGACCGAGCGGGATCGATTTGATCACCCGGCTCAACGCGCCATCGCGGTCGGCTTCCTGTCTGCTCGGCACGGCCCCGATCGGCAGGAAGCTGCTGCTGCCGATCTGCAATTGGCCGTAGGCCTCACCCCAGCCGATGCCCCCGGAGGTGCTGGCTTTGGCATCCCACACCAGCTGGACTTGGGCACTGACGGTCACCAGGGCCAGGCTGAAGCCCGGCGGAGCGCTGACCGCGGCCGAGGCGTAAACCGTGCTCGCAGCAGTCAAGGCGAAGCCGTTGCTGGTCTTCCGGTCGTAGCCGAGCGAGACCGAGCCCGGCATGGTCCGGGTCTCCAAATCGCTGATCCGGCGGCCATGCGATCGGAACAGTTGAACCATGCCGAATTCGTCCTCCGGCCGCTGAAGTTCGTGCTGCCAACCATCGTTCTGATTCATCGGGCCTCCATCGTCGGGGCGATCTCGACGTCAACCGCTTCGCTGCCCAATTGTCCGGAGATGGCGAGGATCCGGGTCCGATAGGGCCCGGGCCGCAAATACGGATGCTCTTCGGGGATCAGGATCCGGCACCAATCTCCGGGCCGGTAGTCGCCGAGCGCGGGGCTCCCGGAGGCGGAAACCACCAACTTCCAGGTCTGCCAGGGACGGCTGCTGGACGCGACCAGCGCCTGCGCGTAGGAGTCGATCGTGGTTTGCACGCTCACCGAAGTCTGCGAAACCGAAGCTTCCAGCAACGGGAAATCGCTGTTCCGGACCAGGCTCGGGTCCTCGGCCATGCCGATGACTGCTTCATTGCCCTGACCGGATCCGATGGCCCAAGCCCGGGAAGCCAATTTCGTAGCGTCCCGCGTAACGTCCATGCTCAGCACGGTGGAAGAACCGGTGGCCAGGTCCCATTGCCAATCGGCGCCGCTCTGGGTCAGCAGGGGTTCGCCGATCCGCATCACCCATTCGAGCGCGGTCGGTCCGGACATCCGCGGAATGAACGCGATGTCCGGACCGCCGGCCACGGCGCTGAGCTGGTTGATCCGTTCCCAGATTTTGCCCAATTCGACTCCTTTGTAGCTGCGCTCGTCCGCTCCCGGAACATCGGCCGGCAGAACCAGGGGCAGGTTGCCGCCGGGGTGCGAAAGCGCGAGTTCGACGAGCCGTTTGGCGATGCTGCCCAGGCTCAGGCCCCGGAAGGAAAGCAAGCTGTCCTGGACCCGTTCGCCCGGGCCGAGCACCGGGACCAGGCGGCGTCGTTCGAACACCGACCCGATGCCGAGCGCGGTGAGGCCGAGGCTCTGGCCGGCACCGTCCCAACTGTGCGACCAAATCGGGCCGGCGTTGAGCACCTGCCCGGATTCCGGCACCCGGAAGCCGATGAAGCAGCGTCCCGGTTCCAGGAAGCTGAGCAGGCCGGGATTCTGCCGCAGCACGTTCCCGGCCAGGGGCACGGTGATCTTCATCTGACCGATGTCCCGATGCACCGTCGACCAGCTGCCGGAAGCCGCCCATTGGGTGGCGGTCCCCGGTTGGGAAACTGCCAGGATTCGACCGGTGCGGAGTTCTCCGCAGATGACTTCGACGCTCACAAGTGCCTCCCGGTGGTGGTCACGGTCAGCAAGCTGCCCGGTTTCGCCGGACCCAGGCTGCGGAAGCGGCCGGTCACCAGGCCGCCGGCAGGAACCGTCCACCATTGCCGTCCGGTCAGAAAGATGCTCCGGTCGACGCCGTCGAGCAGGACCGACCCGTCATTGAGCACCAGGCTCTGTCCCGGGAAGATCTCACCGCTGTACACCAGCGATTGCCCGGTGCTCTGGTTTTCGATCGCGAAGGCCGCCGCCGGTCCTTTGACCGTGAAGACCGGATGGATTTCCATCGAGCCCGGATTTTCCAGGGTGAACAGGCCATCGGCCCCGGGGGCGCCGAACTCCAGGAAACCGGTGTCCGCTGCGCCGTCGGTGAACAGGTCGAACTCCAATGCACCGGAGCCGTATCCGGCCAAACCGGTGCTGACCGTCCGGCTGGTGGTCTCGTAACGGTACACATCGGCGCAATGCAACTCGATCTTCCAGCCGAACACTCCGGCCGCCCAGGTGGCCTGGGTTTCCATCGGCTCGAATTGCATGAGCGTTGCCGCGGCACGCAAGGTCCGTCCGGCATGCCGCACGGTGAGCCATTCGTCGGTGCCGCCCCGCATCGGAAGCGCCAGGGACTTGCTGAGTTCATCGAAGAGCGCATCACGGGATTCCGGACGGTAGCAAACTCCGGTCAACACCACCTGCCGGTTGGCGACATAAGCCCGGCCGGCGAACTGCCCATGCGCATCCGGGCGTTTCCCGGTCCACCGCGAGGCTTCCCAGGAACTCCATCCGACGATGCCCTTGAGCAGGAAATCGGTCTCGGCGCGGTAATCGGCGTTCAGCTCGAGACCTCGCCAATTGACCCAGGAATCGACAATCATGACACTCCTACCATTGCGTAGCGCTGCTGTTCGTTGATCTGCTGGGCCAAGGTCTCCGGGGTCCCGAACAGTTGCCAGGTATTGCTGATGCCCGGTTGCGCATCGGCTGGACGTTCGAGGGAGGTCTCGACTGCCGGGAGGTCGACCAGTTGCTCGATGGAACCGTTCACCACCGGATGCATGTCGTCGATGCCGAGGCTGAGTCCCTCACCGATGTTGTTGCCGAAACCGCGGAAGACCCGCGAAGGGGAGTGGATGCCGAGCGCCAATTTGAACGGGCCGACGATCCAGTCCGGAAGCAGATTGAGGAAGAAATTCCCGATGTTCCGAAGCAGTGAACCGGCGCCGTCGATCAGCCCCTGCACGATGTTCCGGCCGACGCCGACGAGCCATTGGCCGGCCCCGGACAGGGCACCCATGATCCGCCCGGGCAAATCGAAGAAGAAGCCCAGGAAGCCACTGATGAACCCGCTGACCCCATTGATGATGCCGTTCCAGGTGCTGGCGAAAAAGCCGCCGATCGCACCGAGAATGCTGCTGACGAAGCCGAAGACAGCGTTCAACCCGCCGGAGACCACGGAGAGGATGATGTTCCAGACCCCGCTGACCACGGCGACGATGGTGTTCCAGATTCCGGTGAAGATGCCCTGGATCCCGGACCAGACCAAAGCCCAGTTGCCGGAGATGATTCCGGTGAAGACATCGATGATGCCTTGGATGATCTGCATCGCCGCAGTGATCACTGCGGCGATCGCACTGAACACGGTCTGCACGATCGGCAGCAGGGACTGGATCACCGGGATCAGAGCCTCCGCGAGGACGCCGACGATCGGCAAGATTGCGGCGACCAGGGCGGCGAAGACCGGAAGCAGTAGCTGGACGATGCCGATCAACGGAGGCAGCACGGCGGCTACGAGTTGGCCGGCGAGTTCGATGATCGGCGCAAGGGCCTCGACGATCTGCACCAGGACCGGCGCGAGGGCGAGGACTGCTTGGGCGAGCACATTGCCCAAAGTGTCGGCCAGTTGGGTCAGAATCGGGGCCAAAGCCTCGACTACTTGGAGCAGCACGTTGCCCAGGGTTTCAGTGATCTGGCTGAGCACCGGGGCCAAGGTAGCGGCTGCGGTGGCCAAGACCCCGCCCAAGGTCTCCGCCAGCTGGGCGAGCACCGGAGCCAGGGTTTGCAGTACCCCGGCGAAAGCGCCGCCGAGCGTGCTGGCCAGCTGCCCGACGACGGGCAGTACCGCGGTCACTGCGGTGGTCAGTACAGTGCCGATGGTGCCGGCGAGTTGTGCCACTACCGGGGCTAGGACTTGCAGCACCCCGGTCAGTGATTGCCCCAGGATCCCGAGCAACTGGGCCAGGAGCGGCGCCAAAGCATTTACTGCCTGCGCGAGGACACCGCCCAAGGTGTTGGCCAGTTGTGCCAGGACCGGGGCCAGAGTCTGCGCGGCGCTGGCGAGAACGCCACCGAGGGTTGCGGCCAGTTGGCCCAGCACCGGGGCCAGGGCCTGCAGAGTGCCACCCAGGGCTGTGAGGATCTGCTGCAATGCCCCGCCCAAGGCGGATTGCAATTCGGGTGAGGCCGCGATCAAAGCGCCCAAACCCAAAGCGAGCAGGCCGATCGGTCCGGTGAGCAGACGCAATGCGGTGCCGAGTCCGCCGGCGCCACCGGTCAACGAACTGAAGAATCCCAAGGCGCCGGAAGCGCCGGAGACCAGGCTGCCGACCATCGAAATGACTGGGCCGGCCGCAACTGCAGCACCGGCGAGCGAACCTGCAAGGGTCTTCTGGCCCTGGCTGAGCCCGTTCCAGACCGCCAGCGCAGAATCGACCACGGACCGGATCTTGGCCCCGACTGCGACCAATCCGTCCAACTGACCGGCCATCGCGGAGCGGGTGGCCTCATCCATGGTCAATCCGGACCACAAGCCGTTGAGCTTGTCCGCGATGGCGACGCCGATGACCGAGGCCCGGTCCGCGATCTTGTCCAGTCCGCCGGTGATCAAACTGACCACGTTCACCATGAAGGGGAAAGTCCCTTGGATGATGTTCGGGCCAATGCTCTTGAAAGACGAGGTCATTTTCGCCAAGGCGCCGCTCAGACTCTGCTCGCTTTGCAACGCGGTATTGGTCGAATTGGCCTCGATGTTCTTGGCGAATGACGCGAAGTCGGTCAACGCGGACTGCGCCAATGAGATGGGCGCCTTCACCGCATTGGTGACGGCCGCGCCGACTGAAGAAATGCTGGAGCCGGCATCGGCGAGTCTGGCCCGCAGGCCTTCGGTGATCTGGGAGCCGATCTTTTCGCCGACTCCGGTCGCATTGACTTTTTCAAACTCGGCGAGGACGTCTTTGAGCGCATTTTTGAGCGACGTGATGGCGTCTGGGCGCAACGCGCCGGGCTCGGTGCTTGCCATGGCACCTCCTTCTGGGTTCAGGTGGTTGGCGGGGGATGGGGGAGCGCTTGCCGCGGCCGGGCGAGCTGCCGGGCATATTCCTGCACGGTCAGATTGGTGCGGCCCCGGGCCCGGCCCGATTCGTTGCTTGGTTGCCCCGGACGGCTGAGCGGTTTTGGCCGGGTCGACTGTTTCCCGCCGGCACGCTGCCAATTCGCCGCGTTGAGCGAGTCGAAGATGACTGCGAGCAGATGTGCATGCAGGTCCCATCCCGAATCAGGGTTCAGAACCCGGACCAGGGGCGAGTCGCGTGGTGCCAGCGAGACGATCAGGATCAGGTCCCGGAAGCTCAGCAGCGGACTGCCGAGCCACCTCAGCCGTAGCCCCAGTCGGATCAGTTCGTATTCGACTTCGTCCGGGTGCTCCCTCAGGATTCGGAGGACACCGCGGATTTTCCCAGGCTGGTACCGACCCAATCCGCAATCAACGCTTCTACCTGGTTCGGTCGGAGCGAGCGGATTTTTTCCCGGACTTCAGCGGGGAAGAATCCGACCAGTTTCTCCACTGAGCCGGCTTCGAGCAGCTCGGCGTCCCCAATCGTCAGGTCGTCTTTCGAAGGCAGCGTGTAAACCGGGCCGTCGGCTGCGAAGCGAAACTCGTAGAGCTCGTGGTCGGGCAGGGACTCGGGGACGATGAAAGCCATGGTTTCCTCTCAGGAAGGCCGCAAGGGAAAAAAGCAAAATAGGTGGGGCGAGGGCGGGTGCGGCTAAACAGGAACCCCCGCCCCACCGGCTCAATTAGGCGATCGAGGCGATGTATTCGATCGCGGTGTTGCCGTTCTTGTCCGGGAACGCGGTGAGCGTCACTTCGTAGCCGACGGCTGCGCCATCGAGGTAGCTCACATCGCCGAGCTCAGTGACCTGGGCGTTGCCGAGCACGATGCGCTTGGCGCGCTTGTCGCCGAGCAGGATCTCGAACACGTAGACGGAAGCAGTGGCGGACTTGGAGTTGTGCAGCACCGTGAGCCCTTTGTCCCCAGTGCTGACGTTCTGCGCACCATAAACCTGTTTCATGGTGTTCTCATTGGTTTCGATGAAGCTGAACTTGAAGGTCTCGGTACGGCTGGTCCGGGCATTGAGCACCTGATCGCCGCCCCAGGCGATCACCGCATTCGACTCGGTGGCAACCGTATTGACCAGGCCGGCGTCGGAGACATAGCCCAAGCCGACGAATTCGGCCGGCAAGGGAGCCGCCGCGTCAGCGGGGATCGCGGTTCCGGCCGGTGCCGCGAAAATTCCGCCGCCAGCCTTGGGCTGTCCGACCGAAACGTTAGAAGTTGAGGGAACACCCATAGTGGATAACCTTTCACGTAGGCGCCGCACCCGTTGAAAGGAAAGCTGGCCCAGATCGGTCAGCTCCAAGAGACTCCAGACTCGGCATCTGCCTTGCTGGATCTATCTCTAATGTAGAATATATGTGCTATAATGTCAAGCTTTTAAGCTAAATAATCGAAAATATCTTCGATTCGAGATCATTCCGAACCCGCAGCACGTCGTGGATCAGATACATCCGACGGACACTGCGGGCGGCCGGGCGGCCGGACTTGACCGAGTCGGCATTGCAGGCGGCGAGCAGTCCGCGACGCTCCCAGTCGGCGATCATTGCGGGCGTCAGTGCGGTGCCGTGTTGATCCGGCCCCAATGCCCGGCAGATGGTTTCCGGGTAGCCGGCGCAGTCGCTCGACCAGGCGGGGGCGGTGCCGCTCCGCGCCGGTGGCAGGGCGTGGGTTGCGGTGATGCCGCAATCGCTGCAGTCGATTCCGCGACCGCTGAACTGCGCTTTGCGGGCGGGGCGGCAATCTGGCTGGGTGCAGCCTGCGGTCGGATTGCCGCGCAGTGCGCCGCGTTGCGCTAGCAGGGTGCTGAATTCCATGGCCATGATGGCAAAATTTCCTTTCGAGTCGAGTTCGCTCAGCCGGTCGATCAGGAGTGTGGCGGCGGCTGCTCCGGAGGGTGCATTCTGCTGACTGCCGGCTTGCCCCGCGGTACGGTCCAGCCAGGCTTCGATGCGGGTCTGGATCTCGCAGGAGACCTCGGCTGCGCCGGCTTCTTCGGTGCTCCGGTCCAACTCGATCAAGTACTCGGCGAGATCGCCCAGCAGCGCCACCAGGTGGAGTTGTGCCGGGGGCATTTCGGGGGGATCTCCCGAAGCGGTCGAATCGAACATATATACGAACATATTTATGAGTGTACGCATGCATATTCGAAATCGCAAGCGTTCCGAACCGAATGTTTTCTTCCCTGTAGCAAAGGATTTTTGAGGGTGCGGAACATATGCATTTATGCATCTAGACTGAAGGCATGGTGTGGTCTGACTATCTGAAGGCGACCGCGCCGGCAGCTCAGCAACGGGATATCGCACAGGCTGCCGGAGTGGACCAAGCCACGGTGTCCCGCTGGCAGCGATCCGGGGTGCCGCCACGGCCGGAAAACGTTGCAGCTTTCGCCCGAGCCTATCGGCGCCCGGTCCTGGAGGCCTTCGTGGCAGCAGGGTTCCTCAGCAACGATGAGGCAAAAGAGCGGCCCCGCGGTCGGCCCCGCTTGGATTTGATCGAGGACGCCGAATTGCTCGCCGAGCTGGGCCGGCGCCTCGGAGCGCGTCCGGCTGCTGCCGCAGCCCCTGATGCTGCAGCGCAATCGCCGCTCGGTTTGGCGGCGCGGACGGCCGAGCCCTTGATCGGTGCCGCCGACCTGCCGCACGAACCCTGAGCGCTGCGGACTTTCCCCGGATATCGTCGGTGGCCGGACGTATGCTCGAGGCATGCAATGGGAAGAAGTGGCCGCCGATCTCGGTGTCACGGTTCAGGAAGGAAGCCTGCCGCACGGCTGGTGGGGGGCTTATTCGGCGGCCGAGCATTCGATTGTGTTGGCCCCCGAGCTGGGTTTCGTGCAACGACGGTCAACCTTGGCCCACGAATGCGGACACGCGTTCTACCGGCATGTGGGAACTGGGCGCAAGCAGGAACGGCAGGCCTCGGTTTGGGCCGTGCGGCGGCTCATCGAGCAGTCCGAGTTCATCGATGCCCTGCGACTGGCCGATGATTGCCTGGGACTGGCGCACCAACTGTCGGTGCTGCCCAGCGACGTGGCGGTTTACATTTCGACGCTCTCACCTCTGGAACGCTTGCTGATCCGGGAGATCGTGGAACGCAACGCGCCCTTGGCCGGGCTCGGGGAGCTGGCGGGATGAGGCCGGAATCCGAGCTGATGAAGCCGCAGGCGGTCATCGAAACGGCCGGTGTGCTGCCCGCGTTCGCCGAGCAGATCCTGGACTTCGAGCGACTGCAATGGCGGTATCCGGCGGCCAAAGAAAACGCCATCCGGCGAGAATTTTCACTTTCCGCAACGCACTATTACCAGATCCTCAATGCCCTGGCGGACACCGAAGCCGGCTACCGGCTCGACCCGGTGCTGATCAAGCGGCTCCGGGTCAGACGTCCCAGGCGGACCCGTCCGGCGGACGGCTGAACTGGAGCTAGGCCGGCGCTGCGGGCGGTTCGCTCGGCGGATTCTGCGTCGGCCCGGGGTCGGAGACTGCGATCGCCGCCCAGAGCCCGGCTGCGGCAGCGATGAAAATGATCCACAAGGCGGGCTGCACGGCGGTAGCACGCAAGATCGTGAAGCTCATCAAGGTCATGGCAATCGGCAACAGGGTGGCCAGTGCGCTGAGCACCACGCTTGCCGGGCGCACGCCGCGCAACCTCGGCAGCAGCGCCAGCGCCAGGAGCGCGACGGCTGCGCACACGACGACCAGGAACGGGAGGGTCCCGGCGAATAGGCCGGTAAGCGTGAATCCGCCGCGTGGCCGGACCGGGTTGCTGCCACCCAGGCCAATCAGCAAACTTTGCAGCCCGGTGACCTCCAGGACCCGGCCCTTGGAACCGCCGCCAACCCGGAACCAGACGAGCCCCAGCGAAATCAGCAGCAGCAGGCCGGCGAAGATCGCCGTCGCACGGGCCAGAAAATGCTGCTGGTAAGCCACACCACCAGCTGCTGAGGACGTCATCGGGTGCTCTCTTCCCAGGCTTGTCGGCGGGGGCACGGAGTATGCGCAACGCCGGAATCTCTTCCTGGAATCTAGCACCTGGAAGCCCGCATGGCGAAGTGCCACGGCCGAGGCGTAGCGTTGGTTCATGTCCACCGCGATGTTGGCTTTGACGCCGCACCAACGCAAGGTTCTTTTCGTTGCGATTCTGGCCTCGTTCGTATCGATTCTCGACGGCAGCGTGGTCAACTTGGCGCTCCCGGCGATCACTCGGGAACTCGGTGGCGGGTTGACCTCGCAGCAATGGATCGTCGACGCGTACTTGCTGACTCTGGGGGCCTTGATCTTAGTGGCCGGCAGTCTCTCCGACCTCTTCGGCCGGGTCCGGATCCTGAATTGGGGCCTGATCGGCTTCGCCGTGACATCGGTGCTGTGCGGGTTCGCGGTCGACGACTTGATGCTGATCGTCGCACGGGCTTTGCAGGGCGTGGCCGGCGCGATGCTGGTGCCGAGTTCGTTGGCGCTGATCATCAGCGCCTTCTCCGGCGCCGCGCAAAGCCGGGCGATCGGTCAATGGACCGCTTGGACCGGGGTGGCCGCGATCGCGGCTCCTTTGATCGGCGGCGTCGCCGTCGATTTCCTCTCCTGGCGCTTTGTCTTTTTCATCAATCTGCTGCCGATCGCGGTCTGCCTGCCCTTGCTCTGGGGGCTGCGGTCATCCGATGCGCCCAGCGACCCGGCGGCCAAAGTCGATTGGCTCGGGGCTGCGCTCGCGGTTCTCGGCTTGGGCGGGCTGGTCTACGCCATGATCGAACAGGGAACCTTCGGCTGGGGGAGTCCGTTGGTCTGGCTCCCGTTTTCGCTCGGGGCGCTCGCATTGTCGGCCTTCGTCCTGCACGAGCGCCGGGCGGCCCAGCCGATGATGCCTTTGTCGCTTTTCGCGATTCGGAACTTCTGGGTGGGCAACATTGCCACCTTTTTGATTTACGGGGCACTCTCCTTGGGATTCTTCGCTTTGGGCTTGTACTTGCAGCAGGTGGCCGGGATGAGCGCCACGGTCGCGGGTCTGGCGCTTTTGCCCTCCACCGTGCTCATGCTGTTTCTGGCCTCGTGGTTCGGTTCGCTGGCCGGCCGGTTCGGGCCGCGTCTGTTCATGGGATTGGGGCCGATCGTGGCCGGTCTGGGCTTCTTGTGGCTGCTCACCTTGTCCACGGCATTCGACTATTGGTGGCAGGTACTGCCCGCGCTGATCCTTTTCGGTTTGGGCTTGGCCTGTACCGTGGCCCCGTTGACCGCAGGGATCTTGGGCTCGGTCAGCGCGGCACGGGCCGGCATCGGTTCCGCAGTGAACAACGCGGTGGCACGGATCGCGGGACTGGTGACGGTAGCCTTGGCCGGCGCGATGATGGGTGGTGCTGTGGGCACCGAGAGCACCCAACAGGTCGCTGTGGTGACCGCCGTGCTTTTGCTGCTCGGCGGTGTGGTGTCACTGGTCGGCATCGAAAATCGGACCTCCCGGGCGAATCGGACGGCAGCCGGTCAGGTCGCCGGAGCCAGCACGGACTAGCCTGCCGAATGCGGACCGGGCACGTTGTTAGGATGCTGGATATGGAATACGAAGCGCGCCCTGCCGAGCGAGTGATTCGGTGAGCCGGCGGGAGAGTCCGGCCCGGCGGAATTTGACCATCGCCAACGGGCTGATCGGCTTCGTCTTGGAAGTCGCGCTCCTGGTGGCCGGGTTTTTCTGGGCGTTCAAGACTTTTGCCGCGCCGCTGGGTTTGGTCCTGGGGTTGCTCATCGCGGCGCTGCTGGTGGCCTTGTGGACGCTGCTGATGGCACCGAAGGCGAGGCTGCGGATCCGTTGGCCGGCCCAGCCGCTCGTCGCTTTGCTGTTGTTCCTGCTCGCCGGCGTCGCTTTGATTCTGGTCCAAGCCGTCGTGGTCGGCTTGTTGCTGATGATTTTCGCCGCAGCGAACACCTGGCTCAGTTTTTATCTCAAGCGACTCGGCTGACCTCGGCGCTGGCCGGACGGACCTTTCGGCCGAACGCCATTCGGTTCGGCGGGTCAACCGGCCAGGACCAGCCCCAGCCAAGCCAGCGTGAGTCCGACGCCGACGTTCAAGGCGATATTGCCGATGGCGGCGGTCCGTCGGCCCTGTTGCCACAGGGCCACCGTGGCGACCGTGAAGGAGCTGAACGTGGTCAGCCCGCCGGCCAGGCCGGTGGCGATCACCGCGTGCCATTCGGCCGAAATCTGCGCATTCAGGCTCAGCCCGCCGGCCAGGCCGATCACGAAACTGCCGACGGCGTTGACCAGCAGAGTGGCCAGCGGGAAATGCCCCGGCCGGCCGGCCGCAAACCGGCCGCCGACGGCCAACCAGGCATCGATGCCGAATCGCAGGAGCGCACCGAGCATCCCGGCCAGTCCGATCCACAAAGCAGCAGTCATGATGTGGCTTTCCGACGGGCTGCCCATTGGGAGCCGCCTTTCAAGCCGAGCCAGGCGGCGGCCAAGCCGGCGATCAGGCTGCACAGCAGGTAAACCACCCAGAGGCCGGTCAATCCTTGGCGCGCATACTGGTCCACCGCGTAGACCACTGCGGAGAACGTGGTGAAGGACCCGAGCAATCCGGGCCCGAGTGCAGCCCTGACCCACCAGGCTGCGGGCCGGACGGACCAGAACCCGGTCAGCAGGCCGAGGGCCAGGCTGCCCACGACGTTGATCGAAAACGTGGTGGCCGGAAACGCCGTGGCGCCCTCGGGGAAAAGCAGCCCCAGTCCGTAGCGGAGCTCGGTGCCCGCGAAGCCCGCCAGGGCAACGCTCAACCAAGCGGAGCCGGGCGGCCGGTTCGGCGATCGGCTCACCGCAGTGCGCAGCCTTGGTGCACCGCGGTATCGCTGACCCACAAGGCTGACCCGACTTCGTCGCTCACATCGAGCTCCCGGCTTGCCTCGCCGGCTCCGAACCGCACCACCAGAGCGCCGCCGAACGGCCTGCGTCCGACGACTTCGACTGCGGCGTCGAGTTCGATCCGCTCGTCGTCCAAATAGCGGAGCAAGCTCGGGTTTTCGTCGCTGATCCGGATGATCTGGCCCCGGTGCCCGGAATCGAGCTCGGCCAGGCGGTGGGCGGACGGCAGCTCGATGCGGCCATCCGGCCCGGGAATCGGATCTCCGTGCGGGTCCCGGACCGGGTGGCCCAATTTCGCGGACAGCCGTTCGATGAAGGTGTCGGAGACTGCGTGTTCCAAAGTCTCCGCTTCGTCGTGGACTTGGTCCCAGCGGTAACCGAGTTCTTGCGCCAGGTACGTTTCCAGGAGCCGGTGCCGGCGGACCATGGACAGCGCCAGAGCCAGGCCCTTTTCGGTGAGCCGGATGCTGCCATACGGCTGGTGGTCGACCAAGCCGGAGTCCTTGAGCTTGCGCACCATTTCGGAGACCGAAGAGTTGGCGACGCCCAGGCGGGCCGCCAACTGCGAAGAGTTGATCGGTTTGTCCTGCCATTCGGTGTAGCCGTAAATGGTCTTCACGTAGTCTTCGACGCTCGATGAGGTGGGGTTCGCCTTCACAGTCACCACCATACCTTTCGGTTGCCGCGCCAGACTGCCGGTACTCAGCCGGCCCCGGTCACGGTGAGCACGATCAACGCCACATTGAGCAGGACGATCAAGGCCGCGCTGATCACCGAGAGTACCCGCAGGGGTAAGCCGTCTCGGTGCTCACCCATGATTTCGGCGCTGAAGGTCATCCGCAGCAAGGGGATGAGCGCGAACGGGATGCCGAAGCTCAGCACGACTTGGCTCACGACCAGGGCCCAGGTGGGATCCACGCCCAAGCTGAGCAGCAGGATCGCCGGGATCAGGCTGATCAACCGGCGCAGCAGCAGCGGCACCCGGATCGACAGCAGCCCGGACATGATGGTGGCCCCGGCATAGCAGCCGACCGAGGTCGAGGCCAGGCCGGAGGCCAACAGCCCGACGCCGAAGACGATTCCCACGGCCGGCCCGAGTGCCGAAGTAATCGCTTGGTGTGCGCCTTCGATGCTGTCCGTGCCTTCGGCGCCGCGAAGCGTGGCTGCGGCGAGCAGCAGCATCCCGATGTTGACCGTGCCGGCGATCAGCAAGGCGATGATCACATCCAGCCGATTGGCCTTGATTAGCTTCCGCAGCCTCCCGTTGTCCGGGGCGGCCGAGCCGGCCGGCCGGTGCCGGTCCCTGGCCAAAGCCGAATGCAGGTAGATCGCGTGCGGCATCACGGTGGCGCCCAGCATGCTGGCGGCGAGCAGCACCGACTGGGCGCCGTCGAAACGCGGCAGCAGCCCGGCCACCGCCTCGGCCGGATCCGGCGGGCTGAGCAGCAGTCCGAACAGGAAGCCGACCGTGATGATCGCCAGCAGGAAGACGATCACCGACTCGAATTGGCGCTGGCCGTACCGGTTCTGCACGGTGAGCATGATCATCGAGAGCACCCCGACGATCAGCCCGCCCACCGGGAGCGGCAAGCCGAACAGCAGATTGAGTGCAATCGCGCCGCCGATCACCTCGGCCAAGTCGGTGGCCATCGCGGCGAGTTCCGCCTGCAGCCAAAAGGCCCGGCGGGCTGGTTTGCGCAATCGGGATCCGAGCATCTCGGGCAAGGATTTGCCGGTGACCAGGCCCAGTTTCGCGGATTGGTATTGCACCATCATCGCCATCAGGTTCGCGGCCACCAGGACCCAGACCAGAAGGTAGCCGAACTTGGCTCCGCTGGTCAGGTTCGCCGCGACGTTCCCGGGGTCCATATAGGCGATCGCGGCAACGAACGCCGGGCCCAGCATGAAAATCGCGCGGACCGGTACTGCCTTGGCCGCGGTTTTCTGCAGCACGGGCCACCCTCCTGAAGTCGGCATACCTAATCAATAAATTTAGGCATACCGAAATAGTAGATCCGAAGGGTGCCGGTTGCAAGCGGGCTCAGCGTTTCCGGGCACGCCAGGCGATGCTCAGATAGGGCAAGTCGATCGGTTCCGCGGGCTGGTGCCCCAAGTGTTCGAAAAGATACCAATCCATGTTCTTCCGGACCCGTGCCCGGTCCGCTTCACCGGCCCGCAAATAGTAGCTGCGGGACTTCACCAGTTCGATGAGCCCCTCGGGCGTGAGCGGCTGGCTCCAGCGCATCAGATGCGGCTCCGCGGCCTCGAATTGCGTGCCGATCAATGGCACGTGGTTCTCGTCGTGCACGTCGCCCGCGTGCATGATCCGGGACAACCGGTGCACCCATGGAATGCGGACGTCCAACTGGTTCCAAATCAGGCCCAAGGTTCCGCCCGGGCGCAAGATCCTGGCTATTTCCGCGCTCGCTGGCTCCTGGTCGAACCAATGCCAGGCTTGGGCCACGAAAACCGCGTCCGCGCTGGAATCGGGCAAGCCGGTCTGTTCGGCGGTGCCGCGCACGGTGGCGACCCGGGGCAGCCGGGCAGCCAGCTGGTCGAGCATGTTCTGCGAAGGGTCCACCGCGGTGATCCGGAGGCCGTGCTCAACCAGGCGCTCGGTGAACTTGCCGGTCCCGGCGCCCAAGTCGACCACGGCTCCGGCATGCTCCGGGATCAGCCACCGGGCAGCACCGGAGGGGTACCCCGGCCGCACCCGGTCATAGAGTTCGCCGCCGCTCTGGAACGCCCCCGCCAACTCCAAGCGGCGCGAATCGTCGAGTTTCGGACCGGTGGGCGTCTGGCTCACGGATTGCCTCCTGCTGGAAAACTGAGGTCTCCAGAATACTGCGAACGGCCATCAGTCCGTGGCCCGGCACGGGGCCGCACCGGCGGTCCCGGGCGTGTTCGGGGCCCACTGCGGGAATTCCCGGAAGTCGTCCGCCGGGACCCAGCGTCCGGCATCGACCACATAGTCGGCGGCGGGGCCGGTCTCGACCAGTTGCCGGACGCCGTCGGCGAGGCGCTGCACGTCCTCCAGCCGGGAGCCGACGCCGAAGCTGGCCCGCAGCGAACCGGACGGCAAGCCCAACCGGCGCAGCAGGGGATGGGCGCAGAAGCGGCCGTCGCGTACGCCCACCGCGAACTCGGCGGAGAGGAACGCTGCGGCCAAACCGGCGTCGTACCCTTCGATCGAAAAGTTCACCACGCCGATGCTGCCGCTGCCCGGATAGTCCGCCGAGTCCCGGAACAAGCGGTGCACTTGGACTCCCGGAATCGCTTCCAAGGCCGAGACCAGGGCGCTGCGCAACGATTCCTCGTGCTGCTGCCAGTCGGTCTGGTCCAAGCCGGCCAGGACTTCTGCCGCGTGCGCCAAGGTCGCTGCGCCGAGCACATTCGGGGTGCCGCCTTCATGCCGGGCCGGCCCGTCCGCCCAACTGACCGAATCCAGTCGGACTTCCCGGACGGCTCCGCCGCCGAACAGATTGGGCAGCCCGGAGTCCAACCAGTCCGGCCGGCCGATCAGAACACCGGAACCGAAGGGGGCGTAGAGCTTGTGCCCGGAAAAGGCGAGGTAGTCCACGCCGGAGCCGGCCAAGTCGATCCTGCGGTGCGGTGCCAATTGCGCCGCATCGACCACGATCCGGGCACCGTGGCGGTGTGCCAAGGCCGCCAATTCGGCGATCGGCAGGATTTCCCCGGTGACGTTGGAAGCGCCGGTCACGGCCAGCAATGCGACCGGTCCGGCGGCGAATTCGCTTTCCAGCACCGCGATGGTCTCCGCGATCGAATCGGCCGCCAGTACGCTGCGGTGCGGCAGGGCTTGCCATGGCAGGAGGTTGGCGTGGTGCTCGATGTCCAGGTACAGCACATCGCCGCCGCCGACCGATCCGGGCTCCGGTAGGCAACGGGCCAGCAGATTGAGCGCGTCGGTGGTGTTCCGGGTGAAGATCACCGCGTCGTCGGGGCGGCCGCCGACGAAATCCCGCACGATGTTGCGCGCGTTCTCGTAGACCGAGGTGCTGATTTGGGACGCGAATCCGGCTCCCCGGTGCACGCTCGCGTAGTACGGCAGGATTTCCTGCAAGTAATCCGCGACAGCACTCACCGCAGGAGCCGAGGCGGCGTAGTCGAGATTCACATAGCGCCGCTGCCCGCCCTGGATCAGCGGAGCCTGCAAGTCCGCGCCGACCACGGCCAACAAAGCCTGATCTGCGGAAACGGCGGTGGATTCGGGATTTTCGAGAATGGAAATGCTCATGGGACCTCGTCTGTTGAGAATCCCTGGCCCGGCACAACAACCGGGGCACCGGGGATCCGCGCTTGCCGGGACCGCACCGGTCCGGCCAGGTCGTCACCCGGGGCACCCCGCCGCGAAAGGAGGGTTGCCGGCCAGCAAACCGGGGTTTGACGCTGGCACTCGTGACCTGGCACCAGCCTAGAGGAGTTCCGCGGACCGGGACAAAGTGTTACGCAACAATCCCGGCCCCGCGGATCCAGGGCGCCTTGCGGTTCAGAGCAGCGGATCCAGATTCGGGTTGAGCATCTGCAGCACCTCGGAATGGAGGATGCCGTTGGTCGCCAGAGCGTTGCCGCCGAAGGGGCCATCGGCGCCTTCGAGCGAGGTGAACCGGCCTCCGGCCTCGGTGACGATTGGCACCAGGGCGGCCATATCGTACAAATTCAGCTCCGGTTCGCAGGCAATGTCCACGGCGCCTTCGGCGACCAGGCAATAGGACCAGAAATCGCCATAGGCGCGGGTCCGCCACGTCGAGTCCATCAAGCTGGTGAATTCGTCGAGGTTCCCGCGTTCCCGCCAACCTTTCAACGAAGAATAGGACATCGAGGCGTCGGAGAGTTTCGAAACATTGGAGACTTTGAGCCGGCTGGCCGCGGCCAAGGACTTGCCGGTGAAGGCGCCGGTCCCCTTGGAAGCCCACCAGCGTTTGCCCAGAGCCGGGGCGCTGACCACGCCGACTACTGGTACGCCTTCGTCGACCAGGCAGATCAAAGTGGCCCATACCGGCACGCCGCGGACGAAGTTTTTGGTGCCGTCGATCGGGTCGATGATCCAGCGTCGCGGGCCATGGCCGATGCTGCCGAATTCCTCGCCCAGAATCGCATCCCGGGGCCGGGCCCGGGAAAGCTGGCTGCGGATCGCTTCTTCGGCGCCCTTGTCCGCGTCGGTGACCGGGGTCAGGTCCGGCTTGGTCTCGATCCGCAAATCCAGGGCCTTGAACCGGTCCATGGTCTGGGCGTCGACTGAGTCTGCCAGCACGTGCGCCAGGCGCAGATCATCGTTGTAGCCTTGCGGCGCGAAATTCATAGCTCCAACGCTATCCTGATTCCGGCTTTTTCCGGGTATTTCGCGGCACCGGCCGGCTCTGGAACCAGCTCAGTTCGTGGCCGTGGGGCTTCCGGAAACCGCTGCCAGGAGCCGCCGGAAGGAGGCCAGCCGGGCCGGCCCGCTGTCACCGGCGTGCCCGGCGGACACCCAGCCGTCCAAACCGCATTCCGGTGCGTCGTCGTCGTGCTTGCAGCCGCGCGGGCAGTCCTCGATGCCGGGTTCCAGGTCGGGGAACGCGCGCAGAATCCGGTTTGGATCGACCAAGGCCAGGCCGAAGGAGCGGATGCCGGGCGTGTCGATGATCCAGCTGCCCGGGCTGGGCTCGCCGGTCTGCACATCGACGAGTTTCAACGCCAAGGCCGAGGACGAGGTGTGCCGGCCGCGGCCGGTGACCGCGTTGACTCCGCCGGTGGCCCGGTTCGAGCCGGTCAGCGCGTTGACCATGGTGGATTTGCCGACGCCGGAGTGGCCCACCAGAACCGAGACTTTCCCGGCCAGGTGTTCGCTCAGACGTTCCACCGCATCGCTCTCCAGATGCGCCGTGCGGTGCTCGCCGGGTTGCGCCGAACCCTGCCCGACGGTTCGGCTCAGCACGATGGTGAAATCGAGTTGCTCATAGTGCGCCAGCAGTTCCGCCGGGTCTTTGACATCGGTTTTGGTGATCAGCAGGAGCGGGTCCAGACCAGCGTCGTAAGCGGCGACCAGAGCCCGGTCGATGAACCCGGTGCGCGGTTCCGGATTGGCCGCCGCAACCACGATCACCAATTGGTCCGCATTGGCCACCAGAACCCGTTCCACCGGATCGGTATCGTCGGCGGAACGACGCAACAGCGTCCGCCGGTCTTCGATCCGGACCAGCCGGGCCAAGGTGTCCGGCTCGCCCGAGGTGTCGCCGACCAAGGCCACGAAATCGCCGACCACGACCGGGGATCTACGCAACTCGCGGGCCCGGGCCGCGACCAGCAGCCGCTCGTCCGGTCCGGCTTCGTCCACGATTGCGGTGTACCTGCCGCGGTCTACCGTGATGATCCGGCCGATCAGCGCGTCCGCATGGGCCGGCCGGTCTTTGGTGCGCGGCTTGCTGCCCTTTTTGTTCGGCCGGATCCGGACGTCCGATTCATCCCAATCGCGGGCCACTAATGCTCCAGCATCCGGTGCCACAGCTGCGGGAACTCCGGCATGGTCTTCGCCGTAGTGGCGATGTCTTCGACCAGGATGCCGGGAACCGCGAGGCCCAGAATCGCGCCGGCCGTGGCCATCCGGTGGTCGGCATAGCTGTGGAACACGCCGGCGCGCAACGGCCGGGGGCGGATCAGCAGGCCGTCGGCGGTCTCTTCGACGTCGCCGCCCAAACCGTTGATCTCAGCGGCCAGGGCGGCCAGCCGATCGGTCTCGTGGCCGCGCAGGTGCGCAATGCCGCTCAACCGGCTGGGTCCTTCGGCGAGGGCGCAGAGCGCCGCCACGGTGGGGGCCAACTCCGAGGTGTCGGCGAGTTCCACGCCGCGGATCTGCGGCCCGCCGGTTACCGAGAGCACGCCGTCCTGGAGCGTCACCTCGGCACCGAACTGCTGCAGGATCTGGCGCCAGCTGTCCCCGACCTGGCTGGTGCCTTCCGGCCAACCCGGAATCCGGACCGTGCCGTGGGAGACCAATGCCGCAGCCAGGAACGGGCCGGCGTTGGAGAGGTCCTGTTCCACCTGGACGTCGAAGGCCCGGATCGGGCCGGGCGAGACGATCCAATGGCTGGGCACCGAGTCGTCGACCACGACGCCGGCCTCGCGCAGCACCCGGACGGTCATCGCGATGTGCTCCAGGCTCGGCACGGGCTTTCCGATGTGCTCCAGGTGCAGGCCTTCGGCGAACCGGGGCGCTGCCAGCAAGAGCGCGGAAACGAACTGCGAGGACGCGGAGGCGTCGAGGGCCAGGTAGCCGCCGCGCAGGCTGCCGGCCCCGTGCACGGTGAACGGGAGCGCGGTCGGCGCGCTGCCGCCGTCGTCGCTCAGCCGCACGCCGAGCGCGGAAAGCGCCTCGAGCACCGGACCCATCGGGCGGTTGCGGGCATGCGGGTCGCCGTCGAAGCGCACCGTCCCCGGCACCAGGGCGGCCAAGGGCGGGACGAAGCGCATGACGGTGCCGGCCAGGCCGCAGTCGACCGAGGTGGCGGCTACCGGCTTGCCGGCTTCGATCGGAGTGACCAGCAGGTCCGGTCCGAACGCGCCCTCGCCGCCGGCCTCCTCGATCTGCGCGCCGAGCCGACGCAGCGCGGCGATCATCAGGGCCGAATCCCTCGAGTGCAACGGGGCGCGCAGCCGGCTGGGCCCATCCGAGAGCGCAGCCAACACCAGATACCGGTTGGTCAACGACTTTGAGCCGGGCACCGTCAACGTTGCTTGGACCGGACTCTGGGCCGTGGGCGCCGGCCACAGTTCGGCCGCCGGGTTCCGGGTGATTGGATCCTGAATCACCGGGCTGGCACCGCACCGGCGATTCCGTCGGCGGCCTTCTGCACGGTCTTCTTGGCGCCCTTCTTAGCTGCTTTGAGCTGTTTCTTGCCGGCTTTTTTGCCGGATTCGGCCAAGTGTTCGGCGCGCCAAGCGAGCCCCGGCTTGCCGGCGGTGTCCACCGAGGCGAGCAGCACGCCGCCGAGCAGCGAGACGTTCTTGAGCAGCTGGTTGCGCTGCCAGCGCCGGCCTTCGGCGGTGGTGGTGTCCGCAGCGCCGAACTCCGCCGCCGCGTTTAACGTCGACGTGACGGTGAGCAGGAGGCCGGCGAAGCGCGGCAGCTTGCCGACGGCCAACAGGATGCCGGCAGCCAGCTGGACGCCGCCCACGGCCCGGGCCACGATTTTTTCGTCCGCACTGGGCACTGCGTTCGCGATCGGCCGCAGCACAATGCCGAGATTCTGCGCCGTCTCATCCGCATGTCGAATCCTCTCGACCCCGGCGACGATGAAACTCGAGGCGAGCAACGGGCGGGCGATGGTGCGGACGAGTGACATCAGGGGGCCTCCTATGAGTGGTGCTGGTCGCCTCTAGTCTGGCACTTTTGCGGAATAATTTCGCTTTCCGTCCAGTTTGCCCAGTGGTAAGCACAAACGGAAGGACACCATGGCTGAGTTGCTTTTGGCAGAAGCTGTGCCGGCGGAGGCGATTGCCCCGGACCGCGCTGCGGCAGGTGCCGGTCTTCAGCTGAGACTAGACTTGAAGGCAATGAGCAACGCGAGCAATGAAGTCCCGGCCACAGTGTCTGCGGAAGAATGGGTCGATCCGAGCACGGAATCGATCGAACAGCGGCGCGTCCGTTTCGAACGCGACGCCATGCAATATGTCGATCAGCTCTACTCGGCGGCAATGCGGATGGCGCGGAATCCCTCGGACGCCGAAGATCTGGTGCAGGAGGCCTACACCAAAGCTTTTTCGGCCTTCCACCAGTACAAGCCCGGCACGAACCTCAAGGCCTGGCTGTATCGGATCCTGACCAACACCTACATCAATCTGTACCGCAAGCGGCAGCGTGAGCCCTTGCAGTCCGGGTCGGACCAGATCGAGGATTGGCAATTGGCCCGGGCCGAATCGCATACCTCCTCGGGGCTGCGCAGCGCCGAAGCTGAAGCCCTGGACCACTTGCCGGATTCCGATGTGAAACGCGCCCTGCAGGCGATTCCAGAAGAATTCCGCTTGGCGGTCTACTTCGCGGACGTGGAGGGCTTCGCGTACAAGGAGATCTCGGACATCATGAACACGCCGATCGGAACTGTGATGTCCCGATTGCACCGTGGTCGGAAGATGTTGCGCGAGCTGCTGGCGGACTACGCCGCGGAGCGCGGATTCAGTGCTGCTGGAGTGGGCAGTGGAACACCGGACAGTGAAATTAAGGGAAGTGCGAAATGACTGACTGCCAAAGTCTGGGGGACTGCGAAGATTCGCGGGTCCAGAGGATTTACGAGTATTTGGACGGGGCGTTGTCCCACGACGACCTCGCCGAGATCAAGGAGCACCTGGATACCTGCGCGGATTGCGCCGGAGAACATGATCTGGAGTGCGTGATCCGGTCCGTGGTGAAGCGTTCCTGCACCGAGGTGGCGCCGGAGAACCTCAAGGCGTCGATCTTGGAGCGGATCCATGCGGCCAAAGCAGTCGATGCCTGAGCCGGTGGTAGCCTGACCCGGTGGTCGGCGCACCGGACTGCTCCGGGCAAGAAAAAACCCCTGCGGCCTGATGGCAGCAGGGGTTTTCTCACGTCTCAGGTGTTGGGGCGCTTACCGTGGTTCGCGCCGCCACGCTTCCGGTCACGACGCTTGCGTGCACGCTTGGACATAGCAGCCTCCATTCCTCTATCGATGCTGAAACTTCGAGCAGGTCCTCGAAACGGACCTGAAAAGATTCGGATACAAGTCTTTCACACCTTCCGCGCTGGGCCTAACCGGGAATCCGGTGGCTGGGTCGATCGAGGCTAGGGGGTGATTTGCAGCGGGGACACCGGCATCGCGCACGATGCGCGTTGGATGGCCTCCGCCGTCCCGGCCGCGCGGTTGTTTTTGCCGGTGTCATCGCACCAATCGATGTTGTAGGGCGCGGCGCTCACCGCTGCCTCGCCGGCAGCCGCTCCTGCCGGGACTTCGAAGCTGAAACTGAAGCCGCCGGCATCGTTCATCGGCGCAATGGTGCTGAGGATTTCCGCCTGCATCGCGTCGATGACGGTCACCTGGATCCGGGCAGCTGCGCCGTATCGCGGGTTGCACGTGGAATCTGGCGCGCTGACCGTCACCTGCTCGCCGACTTTCGCACTGGACGGATTCACCGAAAAGCCCGGCGGGCCGCAGGGCAGCAAGCTGCCGGGCGGCAGACTGCCGGGCGGCCTTGTGCATCCGGCAAGCGAACCGGCGGCCAAGGCAATGCTGGCCGGCACGATCAGCAACGAGCGCCAATCGCCGACAAAAACACCGGAAGTGCGCCGAGCCTTCATCTGCCCATTATTGGCGAGCTTGCCACGATCGGGCAGTCGGACCGGTGATTCGTCGCGGAATCGTTGCCTTTGGGGGAGCGGGACCTCGGGGACCGGTTCTGCGCGGTCCCACGCGACGGACTCGGGCGCCGAGTCCGGGCTCAAGAGGCTATTTTCGAAACGAATGCCGTCGGCGGTGCCTTCCCGGGCTCAACCGGGCAGCTGGTAGGCGACGACGAGTGCTGCCGAGGCAGCGTCCCGGTCGGCGATCAGCCGGAAGTCCGGGACCGCCGTGCCGGGGAGGTTCTGCCGATTCCGCCGGGTTGCGGTATCGATGCGCCGCGGTGCCAGATAGTTCCGGGCGAGGTGCATGGCTAGTCCTCTCGGGGTTGTGTTGCCGGATTGCGTTGGTCCTTCGGGTCGCCGAGCGTGGTCCGGATCGCAATTGCTGCTTGGTCCAGAACCGTTCGGATGGTTTCCAAAGTGATGTCGCTGAGCACATCCTGCCGGGCATACTGCCGCAGTTCGACCCGCATCTCATCGCGGAAGGTCTGCAGCAGCATTTCGGCTTCTTTGAGCAGCCGTTGGTTGGTGGGGGAATAGCGCCCGGCTTCGGGCATCTTCCGGGCCACGCTCCGGGCCGCTTCCGCGGTCGCCGCCAAATCAGCACGCAAGCCTTTCATGTTCGTCCGGATGTCTTGGCGCAGATCGTCGGCCAGCCGTCGGACCGAAGCCGAAATGTCCTGCTCGACTTCGTCGAGTTCGGTGCGGCGGGCGGCCACCTCGGCCCGTCCGGCATCGGTGATCTGGTACACCGTCCGACGTCCATCGGCGGCGGTGGCCACCAGGCCTTCTTCTTCGAGTTTCGCCAGGCGCGGGTAGACCGTGCCGGCGCTCGGCGAATAGGTGCCGCCGAACCGGTCGCTGAGCGCCCGGATTACGTCGTAACCGTGTTTCGGGCCTTCCTCGAGCAGCGCCAGCAGATACAGCCGCAGCGCACCGTGCGCGAAAACCGGGGGCATCAGCTGGCCTCCTTGATCCGGTGGAACACCGAAACGGCGCCGGACACCGAAATGCAGCCGATCTGCACCGAGTTGGCGGACCGCTCGCCGAAACTGCGCTTGGTGTTGCCCAGTACCTTGAAGTTCTCGTCGTCGACCGTGATCTGGCTGGCAACCGAGGTGACCGACAAATCGACTCCCAGATCCTCGGGAAGCCGGATCAGCACCGCGCCCGATACCGAATTCGTGGAGATCTTCCGGACCGGCCCCCAGCAATCGAAGGTCATGTCCCCGGTGCCGGAGTTAGCTTTGATTCCAGAGAGATTGCCTGAACCGGTGAGCTCGCCGGAAACCGAGTTGAGCGCAAGGTCTCCGCTGTGATTGCGCACAATCGCCTCGCCGGAGACCGTATTCGCACCCAAGGAACCCTCGGTCGAATCGCTGATCACCGAACCGGAGACCGACGAGACCCTGATCCGACCGGCCAGCCCGGAGACCAGGCCGTCGCCGCTGACGGTTCCGGCATCGACGTCGGTGCCGGCCGGAACCGCGATCGTGATCACCAAACGATTGGGCTGGTCAAACCGATTGGGCTGGTCAAACTGGTTGTCGGGGCCGCTCGGATGGCGCTTGTTCAACCAGCGCGCGGCGTCGTGATGGCCGTGCCGGATCTCCAGATGGCCGGCGTCGGCATGGATTTCCAAGGGATCGCCCTCGAGCTCGCTGATCGTGATCCGGGCCACCGGTTCGTCGTGGGCCACCACGTCGAACCGGCCGGACACCGCGGCCAACTTGATGCTCCGGATGTCGTCGATCTCCAAAGTCTGCGGGGTCTCGATGCTCCAATGGTTCCCGCTCATGCGCCGGTTCCTTCGGATTCGGCCGGAATCGCATGGACCACCGAAATGTCCCCGGAAACCGAATTCCCGGAGATCCGCAATTGCGGCTGTGCCGGGCCGGAGCTGGTTCTGACCCTTTGACCGGTGCCGGTGAACTTCTGGTCGTCCAGGATCACCCGGCCGGACACGGTTTTCAGATCGAGTGCGGCGCCCACTGCAGCCGGCACCCGAACGGTCACGTCTCCGGAGACGCTGGTCAAGTCCAAAACGTCGGGGGAGCCGTGGAAATCGAAGCCCAGATCCCCGCTGACGGTCTTGGCACGCACTCCCATGAGTTCGCCGGACGCGGTGATTTCGCCGCTAACGCTTTTTGCGCCGAAGCGGCCGGAATGGCCGCGCACGATGATTTCCCCGCTCACCGTATCCACTTCGAGGTCTCCGCGGGTGCCGTCGGCGATGATCGAACCGGAGACCGTGCTCAGCTCGCTGTCCGCCTGGATTCCGCTGATCAGGCCTTCGCCGTTGACCGTGGAGGCGCGCACCGGGGTTCCGGCCGGTACCGCGATGCTCACGATGATCCGTTGGTTGGTCATGCTGCTGAGCCGCTTGAGCCAGCCCAACGGATTCTGATCCCGGTGTTCGACGTGCAACACTCCATTGCGTAGCCCGATTTCCAAGTTGGTGCCGCTGATCTGGGCGACTTCCACCCGGGTCACCGGTTCGTCGTGGGTGATCACGTCGAGCCGGCCGCCGACGATCGCGACTTTGAGTTCGCGGACGTCGTCGATGTCGATGGTCTGCGCGGAGTCCAGGCTCCAGTGCGCAGCCGGCGGCACGAATTCGGTTGGATCTTGCTGTTCCATGGTTCCTCCTAGATCGCGTTATATCGCGTTTATGTGTTCACGATATAACGCGTCTAGGGCAAGGTCAAGATATATCGCGTCTTTGGTTTCCCGGGTCGCCCGGAGTTGTTGCGCCTGGAGACGCGCGGGCAGCGCTTGTGGTTTCTCGTGGACGCTCAGACGGAGTCGGGGATCCCCAGCCACTGGAACCAGCCGCGGTGCAGCACCAGCCAAGCCATCAGGCCGTAACCGGCCTGCCCGGGCGTTCCACCGTTCGCGGCCAGATCGGTACGCCACTGTTCGTGGTTGAGCAACGGCGAGAAGGTGTCCACGTAAACGTGCCGACGCCGGGTGGTCACATCGGCGAATGCGGTATTGAGTTCGCTGAGCTTGCGGTTGGCACTCTGGTCCAAGCCCGGCGGCGGTCCGACCACGAATACCGGGACGCTCAGCTGCGCTGCGCCATCGAGGATGTTGGCCAGGTTGAGCCGGCTCCGAGCGGTGGACAGGCCCAGCTCGATGTCCCGGTCGGAGAGACCGATGATCAGCCGGTTCTCATGGAAATCATCGAAGCGCCGGCCCGATTCGGAGAGCCACCGGGCCGCCAGGGCTTCGGTGCCCTCCTGCGGGCAGGCCAGCGAATAGGGTTCAAGCGAGATCTCTTCTTGCGGAGTGCGTGCCAGTACTCTGCCGATCCAGCCCAAAGCCCTCGGGTCGCCATGGCCGGCAAGCAGCTCGTCGCCGACTGCAGCCAGACGGATCTTCCTCTGCTCCACACTTACCTACTTTTCGTTCTTTATGGCTTTCGGATGTTTTGAACAGTACTCGTCCGGACACGCCGATGCCCAGTCCGCTCGTTGCGGACTGGGCATCGGCAGTGGGTCAGCGAGCGAAGACCTTGCCCACAAGTTGTTCCTGCTCAGCCGCATGGCGCTTTGCGGAACCGGTGGCGGTGGACGCCGAAGCAGCCCGGGACACCAGGCGGACGCCGCGTTCCAGAGCCTGCGGCAGGTTCAAGCCCATGAACGGCCAAGGGCCCTGGTTGGCCGGCTCGTCCTGCGCCCAGACGACCTCGGCATTCGGGTACTTCGCCAGTTCGGCTTCGATCTCTCCGACCGGCAGCGGGTAGAGCTGCTCCACCCGGACCAGAGCGGTTGATTCGTCTCCGGACTTCTGCCGTGCCGCGAGCAGATCGTAGTAGAGCCGTCCGGAGACCAGTACTACCCGGTCCACGGTTGCCGTCGCCGGCAACTGGGCATCGCCGATTACCGGGCGGAAAGTCCCGGTGGTGAATTCTTCGACTGGCGACGCGGCAGCCTTCAACCGCAGCAATTGCTTCGGCGTGAAGACGATGAGCGGCTTGCGGGGCCGGCTGAAGGCCTGGCGCCGGAGCAGATGGAAATGCGATGCCGGAGTCGAAGGCTGGGCGACGACCATGTTGTTCTCGGCACACATCTGCAAATAGCGTTCGATCCGGGCCGAGGAGTGGTCCGGGCCCTGGCCCTCGTAACCGTGCGGCAGCAGCAGAGTCAACGAAGAACGCTGGCCCCATTTCTGTTCGGCCGAGGAAATGAACTCGTCGACCACGGTCTGCGCACCATTGGCGAAGTCGCCGAACTGCGCTTCCCAGAGCACCAAGGCGTCCGGGCGCTCCACCGAGTAACCGTACTCGAACGCCATCGCGGCGAATTCGCTCAACAGCGAATCGTAGATCCACAGCTTCGCCTGGTCCTCGGTCAAATTGGAAAGCGGGGTCCATTCGGCGCCGTTGAGCCGGTCATGGAAGACCGCGTGCCGCTGCACGAAGGTGCCGCGGCGGGAATCCTGCCCGGCCAACCGGACCGGCACGCCTTCCATGAGCAACGATGCGAAGGCGGCCAATTCGCCGAAGCCCCAATCGATGCCGCCTTCCCGGGACATGACTTCGCGCTTCTCCAACAGGGCCTTGAGCTTCGGGTGCACGGTGAAGCCCTCGGGCACGGCCAAGTGCGCCGCGCCGACCTTGGCCAGCGTCTCGGCGCTGATCGCCGTCGTGGTCGGGGTGTTGGAGCCGGAATCGGCTTGTTGCGCGATCGGCCGTTCCAGGTCGGAAACCGCCTGCGAATCGGAGGTGATCACCGGGATCGGCGAGGTCTGCGCCGCGTGCGTTTCGGCGAACACCCGTTCCAGCCGTTCCTGGTAATCGCGCAGCAGCTGCTCGGCTTCTTCGCTCGTGATGTCGCCGCGGCCGATCAGAGACTCGGTATACAGCCGGCGAACTGAGCGCTTGGCTTCGATCAGGTTGTACATCATCGGCTGGGTCATCGAGGGGTCATCGCCCTCGTTGTGCCCGCGGCGGCGGTAACAGACCAGATCGATCACGACGTCTTTGTGGAAGCGCTCGCGGAACTGGTAAGCCATCTGGGCCACCCGGACCACGGCTTCCGGGTCATCGCCATTGACGTGGAACACCGGGGACTGGATCATCTTCGCCACGTCGGTGGAGTAGACCGACGAGCGCGAGGAGGACGGCGAAGTGGTGAATCCGACCTGGTTGTTCACCACGACGTGGATCGTGCCACCGGTCCGGTAACCGCGAAGCTGGGACAAGTTGAGCGTCTCGGCCACCACGCCCTGGCCCGCGAAGGCCGCGTCGCCGTGGATCAGCACCGGCAGCACCGGGAATGCCTCGCCCTGGTTGAGCCGGTCCTGCTTGGCCCGGACAATGCCTTCCAGCACGCCGTCGGCGGCTTCCAAGTGCGAGGGATTGGCCGCCAAGTAGACCTTGGTTTCATTGCCGCTGTCCGAGGTGAAGGTCCCCTCGGTGCCCAAGTGGTATTTCACATCGCCGGACCCCTGCACGCTGCGCGGGTCTTGCACGCCTTCGAACTCGCGGAAAACCTGGGCATAGGTTTTGCCGGCGATATTGGTGAGCACGTTCAGCCGGCCACGGTGCGCCATGCCGATCGCAACCTCGTCGAGGCCGTCGTCGGCGGCGTCCGAAAGAATCGAATCCAACAACGGGATCAAGGATTCGCCGCCTTCGAGCGAGAACCGCTTCTGGCCGACGAATTTGGTCTGCAAGAAGGTTTCGAAGGCCTCGGCGGCATTCAGTTTGGAGACGATCCGCAGCTGCTCTTCGCGGCTGGGCTTGGAATACGGGTGCTCCAGCTCGTCCTGGAACCACTTGCGCTGTTCCGGATCCTGCAGATGCATGTATTCGATGCCGGTGGTCCGGCAATAAGCGTCCCGGAGCACGCCGAGGATATCCCGGAACTTCAGGCTGTCCTTGCCGCCGAAGCCGCCGGTGGGCCACTCCCGGTCGAGGTCCCACAAGGTCAGGCCGTGGTTGAGCACATCCAAATCGGGGTGCTTGCGCTGGACGTACTCGAGCGGATCTGTATCCGCCATCAAGTGGCCGCGCACCCGGTAGGCGTGGATCAGCTGTTGGATCCGGGCGACCTTGTTGATCTGGTCGAAGGGATCCACCTGGACGTCGGGGCTCCAGCGGACCGGCTCGTACGGGATCCGGAGGGCTTCGAAGATGTCGTCGTAGAAGTTGTCCGCGCCAAGCAGCAACTGATGCACGAGCTTGAGGAATTCGCCGCTGCCGGCACCCTGGATGACCCGGTGGTCGTAGGTCGAGGTGAGCGTGATGACTTTGCTGATCGCATTCTTGGCGATGATCCGTTCGCTGGTGCCCTGGAATTCCGCAGGGTAGTCCAGCGCGCCGACGCCGATGATGCTCGCCTGGCCTTTGGAAAGCCGGGGCACCGAATGCACGGTGCCGATGCCGCCGGGGTTGGTCAACGACACCGTGGTGCCGGCGTAATCGTCGGCGGTCAGCTTGCCGGCCCGGGCGCGTTTGATCAGATCTTCATAGGTGTGCCAGAACTCGGCGAAACTCAGCGTTTCGGCCTTTTTGATGTTCGGCACGACGAGCAGCCGGGAGCCGTCCGGCTTCGGCATGTCGATGGCGATGCCGAAGTTCACGTGCGCCGGCTGCACCGCGACCGGCTTGCCGTCCACCTCGTCATAGTGCACGTTCATCGACGGGAATTGCTTGAGCGCCCGGATCACCGCGTAGCCGATCAGGTGCGTGAAGGACACCTTGCCGCCCCGGGCCCGGGCCAGGTTCGAGTTGATCACGAGGCGATTGTCGATCAGCAACTTCGCCGGAATCGCGCGCACGCTGGTTGCGGTGGGCACCTGGAGACTGCTGATCATGTTGGTCGCGATGGCCTTGGCCGGACCGCGCAGCACGTCGACCCGGTCCTCGTCCGGAACCGCGGTGCTCTTCGCGGTGGGCGGCAATTGGGCCGGGATGGGGGCGGTGGCGCTCTTCGGCGCGCGGACTCCGGGGGTGGCCGGTTTGGCGTCCGGGGCCGCGGCGGCAGCCGGTGCTTCCGGGGCCGCGGCGGCAGCCGGTGCCGGGGCGGAAGCCGGGGGCTGGCTCGGCGCGGCGGGCGCTTCGGTTGCCGGGGCCGCTTGCGGCACCACGGGCAGCGGACGGGTCACCGGGCGCGGTTCGCTGCCGGCGGCTGGCGCAGCATGCTTCCCGTTGCCGCCATCGGCCGCGGAACCAGCGGAATTCTCGGCGTCGATGGAAGCGAACAGGGGCCACCACTTCTCGTCCACCGAGTTCTTGTCCTGCCGGTACTTTTCGTACAGTTCATCGACGAGCCATTCGTTTCCGCCGAACTCTTCGGTCAAACGAGGAATGGATTGTTCTGGCACCTGAAATACGCCTCTTCCATGAGCTTCAAGACATTGCCGTCCGGGTCTCAGTCTAGTAACGCTTTGGCCGCACAATCCAATTAGAACTGCATGTTTTCACATTCTGTGTCGCAGGCCACATGGATTCGGCGCTGGTTCGGCGTCGGCGACCGCGCATAGACTGGAAACCATGCGATTCATCGAGACGGCGACCGAACGTTCTGCTCAGGATTCCAGGGCAGGAGCCACCGATCTGACCTATTCGGACGTGTTCCTGGTGCCCTCGCGTTCCGAGGTGATTTCCCGTCTCGACGTCGATCTCTCCAGCGACGACGGCACCGGGACGACGATCCCCTTGGTCGTGGCCAATATGACCGCGGTCACCGGCAAGCGGATGGTGGAGACCATGGCCCGCCGGGGCGGCTTGGCGGTCCTGCCGCAGGACATTCCGCTGCCGGTGCTGCGCGAAGTCACCGAGTGGGTCAAATCCCGGGACCCGCTGTTCGAAACCCCGGTGACCTTGTCGGCGGGGGACACCGTGATCGACGCCTTGCACCTGATCGACAAGCGCGCGCACGGCGCGGTAGTGGTGACGGCCCCCGATGGAACGTTCCAAGGTGTGGTTTCCGCCGCCGATTGCGAGGGCGTGGACCGGTTCAGCTCGCTCGGCTCGGTGATGCGCAGCACGGTGGTCACCATCGATGCCGCCTTGTTCGACGGCGTTGCGGACCACCGGGCCGCGTTGCAGCAGGCCTTCGAATTGCTCGACGGCGCGCCGGGCGGTTTCGCTCCGGTACTGCGCTCCGATGCCGGCGGGAACCGGAAGCTGGTCGGCGCCTTGACCCGGAACGGGGCGTTGCGCTCCACGATCTACCAGCCGGCCCTGGATTCGGCAGGGCGGCTCCGGGTGGCCGCGGCGGTGGGGATCAACGGCGATGTGCAGGCCAAAGCCGCGGCACTGCTCGAGGGCGGGGTGGATTGCCTGGTGGTGGACACCGCGCACGGGCATCAGCGCAAAATGTTCGAGGCGCTCGCCGCGGTCCGCGAGCTGAGTCCGAAGGTGCCGATCGTGGCCGGAAACGTGGTCAGTGCCGATGGCGTCCGGGATTTGGTGGAAGCCGGCGCGGACATCGTCAAAGTGGGCGTCGGGCCGGGGGCGATGTGCACCACCCGGATGATGACCGCCGTGGGTCGGCCGCAGTTCTCCGCGGTGCTGGAATGTGCTGGGGCCGCGCGCGAGCTGGGCAAGTCGATCTGGGCCGACGGCGGGGTGCGCTACCCGCGCGACGTCGCCCTCGCGCTCGCCGCCGGGGCGAGCCAAGTGATGATCGGTTCCTGGTTTGCCGGCACTTACGAAAGCCCCGGCGATTTGCTGGTGGACTCGGCGGGCCGGCGTTACAAGGAAAGCTTCGGGATGGCCAGCGCCCGGGCGGTGCAGAACCGGACGCAGCGCGAAGGGGCGTTCGACCGGGCCCGGAAAGCGCTTTTCGAGGAAGGCATTTCCTCCTCGAAGATGTATCTCGACCCGGCCCGGCCTGGTGTGGAGGACTTGCTCGACATGATCACTTCGGGGCTGCGCAGCTCCCTGACTTACGCCGGGGCCACTGATTTGGCCCAGTTCCGCGAAAAAGCCCTGGTCGGAATCCAGTCCGCGGCGGGTTACGAAGAAGGCCGCCCGCTGCAACAGAGCTGGTAGGAGTCGCCGAGGGGTTCCCACGTCCGGTAGACTGTGAGGACTATGGACTACCACTCTAGGAGCCGGCAGCCGATCCGTACTACGGTCGAGGCACTTGCCGGCACAGCCCTATCCGATATCCCTGCGCTTGAGAACTCCGCAGCCGGCGGCCAATTGCCCGGCGAGTTCGGCCAGGACGACCAACCTCCATCAATTGCAGCGCATTGCGCGCGCAGATCAGCCGCGACGGCGGTGATCCGGTAAATGGAATGGCTGCTTTTAGTCGTCGGCGTGTTCCTTATTCTAGGTACCGGATTTTTCGTGGCGGTCGAATTTTCCCTGGTCGCGCTGGACCAGACCATGGTCCAGAAAGCGGTGGCAGGCGGCGATCGGGGTGCTGAACCCTTGTTGCGGTGTCTCAAATCGCTTTCCACCCAGCTCTCGAGCTGCCAGTTGGGCATCACGCTGACCACTTTGCTCACTGGTTTCGTGATGGAGCCCTCTTTGGGTGCACTGCTGGCCGGTCCGGTGGCCACCTTGGGCATTCCGCCGCAAATCGCCTCGACGATCTCCTTGGTCATCGCCTTGGTGCTGGCGACGTTGCTGTCGATGCTGCTGGGCGAATTGGTGCCCAAGAACATGGCGATTGCCCGGGCTTTCGTCGTCGGGAAGCTTTTGGCCCGGCCGCAATTGATGTTCACTGCGGTGTTCCGGCCGGCGATCGTGTTGCTGAACGGGTTCTCGAATCGGGTGCTGTATCTCTTCGGCATTGAAGCCAAAGAAGAGATTTCTGGGGCGCGTAGTCCGGCCGAATTGGCTTCGCTGGTCCGGCGTTCTGCGGAAATGGGCACCTTGGCTGCGGGGACCGCGAACTTCCTGGCTCGTTCGCTGCAATTTTCGGAGCGTACCGCCGCCGATGTGATGACGCCGCGGATCCAGGCGGAGATGATTGACATCGACGCCCCGTTGACCGATGTCATCGATGCCGCCCGACGCACTGGGTTCTCCCGCTTCCCGGTAACCGGCGATTCCGCCGACGACGTCCGGGGCGTGGTCCACGTCAAACGGGCAATCGCGGTGCCCACCGACAAACGCGAAGGATTGCAGGCCGGAACCATCAAGGAGGACGTGCTCCGGGTTCCGGAAACCATCCATCTCGATGCCTTGCTGCGCGAGCTGCGCGGCGGCAACCTCCAATTGGCCATCGTGGTCGACGAGTACGGCGGCACTGCCGGGGTCGTGACCTTGGAGGACCTAGTGGAAGAGATCGTCGGCGAAGTCGAAGACGAACACGACCACACGACGCCGGGCGTCCTGCAGAGCACCACCGGAGACTGGCACTTCCCGGGGCTGATGCGTCCGGATGAAATCACCGACCAGATTCCGGGGCTGCGAGTTCCAGATGAGGCCAGCTACGAGACGGTCGGCGGCTTTTTGATGGCCGGCCTGGGCCGGATCCCCGCCGTCGGCGACACCGTGGAGACGGTGGGTGGCGTTTTGGAGGTGGAGCGGATGGACGGCAAACGGGTGGACCGGGTGCGGTTCATCCCGATTGCCGAGGATGCTTTGCCCGCGGCTGAAGGGCGGGAACGATGAGCGACTGGGGCGGAATCGTCTGGCTGGTGGTGTTGCTGCTGGCGAACGCATTCTTCGTAGGCGCCGAGTTCGCGATCATGAGCGCGCGTCGAAGCCAGATCGAGCCGCTTGCTGAGGCGGGTTCAAAGCGGGCCCGGACCACGCTTTACGCGATGGAACACGTCTCGCTCATGCTCGCCTGCGCGCAGCTGGGCATCACCGTGGCCTCGTTGTTGATCCTGCAGGTCGCGGAGCCGGCGATCAAGTACTTGATCCTCGGTCCGGTCGTGGACCTGGGCGTCCCGGAGAGCATCGCCTCGCCGGCGGTCTTCATCCTGGTGTTGTTATTGGTGACCTTCTTGCACGTGACCTTCGGCGAAATGGTGCCGAAGAACATCTCGGTCTCGGTGGCGGACAAGGCCGCATTGGTCTTGGCTCCGCCGCTGGTCTGGGTTTCCAAGGTGGTCCGGCCGCTGATTTTCAGCTTGAACTGGGTGGCGAACCACATCATCCGCTGGTTCAAGGTGGAGCCCAAGGACGAAGTAACCTCCAGCTTCACGCTCGAAGAGGTGCAGTCGATCGTTGCGGAGTCGACCAAGCACGGTCTGGTCGATGACCAGACCGGGCTGCTCAGCGGTGCCTTGGAGTTCTCCGAGCGCACCGCGGGCCAGGTCATGGTGCCCTTGGAATCCCTGCATACGCTGTTCGCCTCGGCCACGCCCTTGGATGTCGAAGCAGCGGTGCGGCACACCGGATTCTCGCGGTTCGTGCTTTCCGACGATGCGGGCAACCTGACCGGCTATGTGCACATCAAGGACGTCCTGAATGTCCCCGAAGACGAATACGAGATGCCATTGGCCGAATCCCGGGTCCGGACCCTGGTAAACCTGGATCAGGCCGAAGAAATCGAAGACGCCTTGCGCATCATGCAGCGTACCGGATCGCACCTGGCCCGGGTGATCGCTGCGGACGGGAGCACCAGCGGAGTGCTCTTCCTGGAAGACGTGATCGAAGAACTCGTGGGCGAGATCAGGGAGCGGGAACTGCGCTGAGCGGGTTGTCCGATCCCTCGTTTATGCGAATGATTCCTGGTTGGCTTATGCTGGAGAACGTGCTTATTGCACATCGTTCTCGATAGCTGGTCGATTCCAGCGAAACACAGCTGAGGAAACTGAGGTCATCATGCGGCGTTTGCCAAGCCCCTCGTCCGTCCGTCCGGCGCGGGCCGCGCTCACTGCGCTCGCCGCCGCTGGCTTGGCCCTCGGCTTGGCCGCCTGCGGCGGTTCGAGCGGATCCCCGCAGGCCTCCGGAGGCAGCTCCGGGACACAGCGCATCGAGGTGGTCGCGGTGACCAACGTCTACGGCGACATCGTGTCGAAGATCGGTGGGGACCGGGTCAAGGTCACCTCGATCATCGCCAATGCCAGCCAGGATCCGCACTCCTATGAGACCACTGCGCAGGACAAGCTGGCGGTGAGCAAAGCCGCCCTGCTGATCGAAAACGGCGGCGGCTACGACGACTTCTTCAGCAAGTTGGCCGAGGGCGCCGACCCGGGCAAACTCATCGACGTCGTGGAACTTTCCGGGTTGAAGACCGCTGCGAATTCCGAGGATTTCAACGAGCACGTCTGGTACTCCTTGCCGTCGGTGAGCAAACTCGCCGACCGGATCGCCCAGAAACTCGGTGGGATCGATACCGCTAACGCGGCCGAATTCACCGCGAATGCGGAAAAGTTCAAAGCCTCGGTGGCGCAGATCGAAACCGTCTTGGCCGGGGTGAAGTCCGGCTCCGAGGGGCAGCCGGTGGCGATCACCGAGCCGGTTCCGCTGTGGATGCTGCAGAGCGCCGGACTGGTGAACAAAACCCCGGAGGAGTACAGCCATGCCATCGAAGAAGGTTCCGATGTGCCGCCTGCGGTGCTCAAGGCGGCGAGCGACCTGCTCAGTTCCAAGAGCGTGAGATTCCTGGCCTACAACGATCAGACCGAGGGGCCGCAGACCGAGTCGCTGAAAAAGGCCGCGGAGGCGGCGGGAGTGCCAGTGGTCAATTTCTCGGAAACGCTGCCGGAGGGCCAAGATTACCTGGGATGGATGACGCAGAATGCGAACCACATCGCCGATGCCTTGAAGTAAGACCACCTGAAGCCAGACCGTTCGGATGAAAGCGTGAACCCAGTGCCGTCGAGTGTCCTCAACCTGCGCGGAGCCACCTTGAGCTTCGGCGCGCGCACCTTGTGGCGGGATTTGGATTTGACCATCGAGCCCGGGGAATTCTTCGCCGTGCTCGGCCCCAATGGCAGCGGCAAGACGAGCTTCCTCAAGGTGCTCCTCGGCCTGCAGAAACTGAGTTCCGGGAGCTTGGAAGTGGCGGGCAAAGCCGTCGGCGGCAAGACCGTCGGGAATCGAACCATCGGCTACGTGCCGCAGCAGAAGGGGTTTGCCGCGCAAACCCCGTTGCGGGCCCGGGACCTGGTCGGCTTGGGCATCGACGGCGACCACTGGGGCGTGCGGTTGGGCGCGAAGGCGTACCGCCGCCGGGTCGACGATCTACTGCGCAAAGTCGGCGCGACCGAATATGCCGATGTTCCGGTAGGCCTGCTTTCCGGTGGCGAACAACAGCGGCTCCGGGTGGCCCAGGCACTGGCCACCGAGCCGGCGTTGCTGCTGTGCGACGAGCCGCTGCTTTCCCTCGATTTGCGGCACCAACGGGCGGTGAGTTCGTTGGTCGCCGAACAAGCGCATCGGGCCGGAACCGCGGTCGTCTTCGTCACCCATGAGATCAACCCGATCATCGAACACGTGGACCGGGTGCTCTACCTGGCCGGTGGCCGGTTCCGGGTCGGCACTCCGGACGAGGTGATGACCTCGGAAGTCCTCAGCGACCTCTACGGCACGCCGGTGGATGTTTTCCGGAGCAACGGCCGGATCGTCGTGGTCGGTCAACCCGATGCCACCACGCACGATCATGCGCACGACGCGGAGGAGCCGGTATGAACTGGCAGGACGTGCTCGCGGTCTTCGGCGAGATTTTCAATTTCAGCAACTACGGCGAGCTCTTGCCGTTGTTCCGGGATTCCCTGTTGGCCGGCGCGGTGCTCGGTGTGGTCGGCGGCTTGATCGGCACTTTCGTGATGATGCGGGACCTGGCTTTCGCGGTGCACGGGATCGCGGAATTGTCCTTCGCCGGCGCGGCCCTCGCCTTGCTGATCGGAGTGGACGTGATCGGCGGTTCGCTCGTCGGTTCGGTGGCTGCGGCTTTGATCCTCGGCTTGATGGGGGTGCGGGCGCGCGATCGCAACTCGATCATCGGGGTGCTGATGCCGTTCGGCCTGGGCCTGGGCATCTTGTTCCTCTCGCTCTACCAAGGCCGCGCCGCGAACAAGTTCGGGCTGCTCACCGGCCAGATCGTTTCGGTCGATGCGACCCAGCTGAATGCGCTGCTCGGAGCAGCAGTCCTGGTGATCCTGGCCTTGCTGGTGATCTGGCGTCCACTGACTTTCGCCAGTGTGGATCCGGACATCGCCCAGGCCCGGGGTGTGCCGGTGCGGGCGCTGTCGATCGGTTTCATGGTGCTGTTGGGCATCTCGGTCGCCTTGTCGATCCAAATCGTGGGCGCGCTCCTGGTGCTCGCCTTGCTGATCACGCCGGCGGCGGCGGCGATGCAGGTGGCGACATCGCCGCGCATCGTGGTTTTGCTCAGCGTGCTCTTCGCCGTGGGGGCGACGGTCGGCGGGATCATGCTCGCCCTGGGCGGCAGGATCCCGATCAGCCCTTACGTCACGACGCTTTCCTTCGCGATTTATCTGGTCTGCCGTTTGATCGCGCGGCGCCGGCGAAACCGGGGGATTACCCGCAGGCGCATGGTCTGAGGACCTTCCGGGCAGAGTTCGTCGGTTCCGGGGCAATGCCGCTGAGCTCGGCATAGGCTCGACTGGTGGAGCCAATCGAACCGTCGCCCGGTGCCGGGGGAGCCGTGGACCGGATGCCCGGAACCGTCCGGGCCGCGGTGCTGCTGATGGCCCTCGGCGCGATGCAATCCCTGCTCTGGCTGTGGCTGCTGTTCCCGCTGTACCTTCCGGACGGCTTCTTGGACCCCGGTGATTGGTTTTGGTCGCTTGTCCTGTTCGCGATTTTGCCGGCGGTTCTGCCGGCTGGGCTGTGGACTGCGATGGCGGTGGCCACGGCCATCGGTTGGCGCCGGGTCCGCGGGGTCTCGAGCCTGCTGGCCGGAGCCAATTTCCTGGCACTTCTGGCCGGGTTCCTGGTGATTTCCCTGATGATCGGGATGTCCTATGCGCCGGAAGGCAGCAATCCGTTCCAGCAAGCCGGGTCGGTGCAGGCGCTGTCCATTCCGCTGGCGGACTTGCTGATCTCGGCGACCGCGCTGATTCTGGTCTGGACGCGCAGTGCCAGACCCTATCTGCTGCGGCGCTGAACCACCGGCTGCAGCAGAATCAGAGTTGTCCGGCCTGCCGCAGCAGCGTGCATTCGGGGCACAGTCCAATGATCTCCACGGTGTGGTTGATCTCGGTGTAGCCGTTTTCCTGGGCCATTTTGACCGCCCATTTTTCCACCACCGGCGCCTCGATCTCCACGGCTTTGCCGCAATTGCGGCACAACAGGTGGTGGTGGTGTTCGGCGACCGCACAGCGCCGGTAGACCGCTTCGCCTTCAGGGTTGCGGAGCACATCCACGGCGCCGTCTTCGGCCATGGATTGCAAAATCCGGTAAGAGGTGGCGAGGGAGACCGAAATGCCGCGGTCCTGCAGGATCCGGTGCAGCTCCTGGGTGCTGACGAAATCATCCAGTTCGTCCAAAGCCGCGCTGACCGCCAGCCGTTGTTTGGTGACCCGTTGCTCTTTCACCGGTGTGCTTGTTTCGGTCACATCTGCCTCCTGCTCAGCGAACTTCCCCCGGCTTAAAGGTTATCAGTCCCCGAGGTGTTCCGGCGTCGCGGCGGCTGCGCCGCAGGCGTAGTCTGTTGCCATGTTGTTGACCAAATTCACTCATGCCTGCATCCGCCTGGAAAAAGCCGGAGTGGCGCTGGTGCTGGACCCGGGGACGTTTTCCGAAGCGGCCGAGGCGCTCGACGGGGCGGCGGCAATTCTGATCACCCATGAACACGCCGACCATTTCGACCAGACCGAAATCCTTGCCGCATTGTCCCGGGATCCGGCGCTCCAAGTGTTTGCGCCGGCGGTGGTCGCCGGGCAGTTGCGGACCGGGGCGCCGGAATCAGCGGCCCGGATCCAGGATGCCCTGCCGGACACGGAATTCGAACTGGCCGGATTCTCGGTGCGGACCTTCGGCGGGCAGCATGCTTTGATCAATCCGCGGATCATGCCGGTGGCCAATATCGGCTACCTGATCGATGGGGACGTCTTCCACCCCGGGGATTCCTTCACGGTGCCGGACGGCATTCAGGCGCAGACCTTGCTGGTACCGATCCATGCCCCGTGGTCGAAGACCGCCGAGGTGGTGGATTTCGTGAACTCGGTGCGGGCGCCGAAAGCCTTCCAGATCCACGACGTGCTGTTGTCCGAGATCGGATTGCAGTTCGTGGAGGGGCAGGTTTCGCTCTTCGGTGCCCGGTACGGAGTCGAGTTCCGGCACCTGGCGGTGCGCGAGAGCGTGGAAATCTAACCGACGCCGGCCCCGAAGCGGGTTATTCGGCGCCGGGCCAACGTCCGGTGCGGAAAAAGTCCTCGATCACGGCGCGGTACGGTGCCGGGTCGAGGCCCTTTTCGCTGAGCCAGGAATCATTGTAGTAACTGGCCTGATAGCGTTCCGCCCCATCGCAGAGCAGCGAGACCACGCTGCCCCGTTCGCCGTCGGCAATCATCGCAGCGATCAACTGCCAGACGCCCCAGAGGTTCGTGCCGGTGGACGGGCCGGCCTGCAATCCGGCCAAATCCTGCACCTGGCGCATCGCGGCGACCGAAGCAGAATCCGGTACTTGGATCATCTCGTCGATCACACTGGGCACGAAGCTGGGTTCCATCCGCGGCCGGCCGATGCCTTCGATCCGAGAGGCCTGACCGGTTTCGAAATCACTCAATCCGTCCCGCCAGCCCGGGTAGAAGGCGGAGTTCTCCGGATCGACGACGGCCAGCTGGGTCGGATGCGAGTGGTAACGCAAATAGCGCCCGATCGTGGCACTGGTGCCGCCGGTTCCGGCGCCGACCACGATCCAGCGCGGGATCGGGTATTCTTCCAAGGCCAATTGCTCGAAGATCGATTCCGCGATGTTGTTGTTGCCACGCCAGTCGGTGGCGCGCTCGGCATAGGTGAACTGGTCCATGTAATGGCCGTGGTTCCGGGCAGCCAGATCGGCGGCGACCGCATAGACCTCTGCCGAGCTGTCCACGAAATGGCAGCGCCCGCCGTACTGCTCGATCAAGGCGATTTTCTCCGCACTGGTGCTCCGTGGCATCACCGCGATGAACGGCAGGCCGAGCAGCCGGGCGAAATACGCTTCGGAAACCGCAGTACTGCCGGAGGACGCCTCGACGATCGTGGTCCCTTCGGCGATCCAGCCATTGACCAGCCCGAAGAGGAACAAGGACCGGGCCAGGCGGTGTTTCAGGCTGCCGGAACGGTGGGTCGATTCGTCCTTGAGGTAGAGCTGGACGCCCCACTCTTCCGGCAACGGGACCGCATAGAGGTGGGTATCGGCGGAACGGTTGTTCTCGGCTTCGATGCGTCGGATCGCTTCATCGGCCCAACGCCGGGCAGGGGTGCAAGAGGTGAAATCCACATCTCGAGCTTACTTGAGCCGGTTGCCGGAAGATGGCCTAACCTGGGGGCATGGCAAAGACTCTGATCGATGTGGCGGAAGTGCGGCAACGAGCTGAATCCGGCCAGCGCACGGTACTGCTCGACGTGCGTTGGGCACTGGGTGATCCGAACGGCCGCGAACACTACCTCGAATCCCATATTCCGGGAGCGGTATATGTTTCGCTGGCGACCGAACTGGCCGGTGCCGGCCTGCCGCAGGAGGGCCGGCACCCCTTGCCCTCGATTGCGGATTTCCAAGCCTCGGCACGCCGCTGGGGAATCAACGATGCTGATCTGGTGGTCGGCTATGACGATTCAGGCAACCTCGCAGCGGCCAGACTGTGGTGGTTGTTGCGGCACGCCGGCTTCGAGTCGGTACGACTGCTCGACGGCGGTTTGGCTGCTTGGCGGGCAGCCGGCCTACCGACCGAAGCCGGCGAGATCCGGAATCCGCCGGGCACGGTGAGCCTGGAGTTCGGCCGGATGCCGGTGGTTTCGCTCGAACAGGTTGCCGGGTGGTCCGAACACGGCGTTCTCTTGGACGCTCGCGCGGGGGAACGCTACCGGGGCGAAACCGAGCCGGTGGACCCGCGGGCCGGGCACATCCCGGGAGCGCGGAGCTGGCCCACTGCGGAAAATCTGGACGCGGCCCAAAAGTTCCGGCCGGCTGCGGAATTGGCTGCGGATTTCGCCGCGCTCGGTGCGGTTCCCGGAGCCGAGGTCGCCGCATACTGCGGATCCGGAGTGACCGCGGCGCACCAAGTAGCGGCATTGGAAATCGCCGGGATTCGGGCGGCGTTGTTCCCGGGTTCCTGGTCTGCCTGGTCGCAGCATCCGGAGCTGCCGGTGGCGACCGGCTGAACCGGTGACCGGCCGGCCAGGAACAACCATTACGCTGGTTCCATGACTGTCGCTAAAGCTTATGCCGCAATGTCCGCTTCCACCGGCCTGGAGCCGACCACGATCGATCGGCGTGAACCCGGCGCCCACGACGTTGAGATCGACATCGAATTCTGCGGCCTCTGCCACTCGGACGTGCACTCGGTCCGCGGCGAATGGGGCAATCAGCACTGGCCGCTGGTACCCGGGCACGAGATCGTCGGCACCGTGGCCCGGGTGGGTTCGGAAGTCACCGAATTCGGCATCGGAGACGCCGTCGGGGTCGGCTGCATGGTGGATTCCTGCCGGGAATGCGAATCCTGCCAGGAGGGCTTCGAGCAGTACTGCGAAGTCGGCATGGTGGGCACCTACGGTGCCGTGGACAAGCGCAACGGCGACGCGATCACCCAGGGCGGCTATGCCAGCTCGGTCGTCGTCGATGAGAACTACGTAGTCCGGATTCCGGCCGGCTTGGCCAAGGCCGCCGCGGCCCCGTTGCTGTGCGCCGGGATCACCACCTACTCGCCGCTGCGCTATTTCGGGGTGGAGGAGGGCGACACCGTCGGCGTCGTCGGCCTGGGCGGCCTGGGCCACATGGCGGTCAAACTCGCCAAGGCGATGGGTGCCGAGGTCACGGTGTTCACCACCAGCCCGGCCAAAGCCGAAGCCGCGCACGAACTGGGCGCCGACCACGTGGTGGTGTCGAAGGACCCGGAGCAAATGAAGGGTGCGCGGAATTCGCTCAACCTGATCATCGACACGGTCGCCGCCGAGCACGACATCAACACCTATTTGAAGACGCTCAAGCGCGACGGCGCCATCGTGCAGCTCGGCATGCCGGAAAAGCCCATGCCGCCGGTTTCGCCGGGGGCGCTGATCCGACGCCGGCTGGCCTACGGCGGCTCGATGATCGGCGGCATCGCGGAAACCCAGGAAATGCTCGATTTCTGCGCCGAGCACGGTGTGGCCTCGGACATCGAGATGGTGGACGCCGAAGACCTCAACGCGGCCTACGAACGGATGGTCGCCGGAGATGTGAAATACCGCTTCGTCCTCGATACGGCAACTCTCTGAACCCTAAGGACTGGATATGGCAACGCTTTTCAGCAAAATCATCGCCGGTGAGATCCCGGGTCGCTTCGTCTGGAGCGACCCTGAGGTGGTGGCGTTTTTGACCATCGGCCCGCTCACTGACGGGCATACCCTGGTGGTGCCGCGCCAGGAGGTCGACCGGTGGACCGACGCCGACCCGGAGCTGCTGCAGAAACTGACCGCGGTGGCGCAAGCGATCGGGCAGGCCCAAGTAGCGGCTTTCGGTTCGGCCCGGGCCGGCTTGACCATCGTCGGGTTCGAAGTGGAACACCTGCACCTGCACGTGTGGCCGGTCAATTCCATGGCGGATTACGACTTCGGCACCGTGGACAACAGCCCGGATCCGGCCCGCCTGGATCAGAATGCGGAGAAAATCCGGGTGGCCCTGCGGGCCGCCGGCCACGGCGGTTCGGTACCGGAACGCTGATCCGCCGCCGGCCCGGTTCCAGCCGGCGGACCGGACCAGGGCTAGGCCAAAGCTTTCGCCAAGGCCTGCCGGATCCGTTTTTCGGACACCGTGTAGGCGGTGCCCAGTTCTACCGCGAAGAGTGAGACGCGCAGTTCCTCGAGCATCCAGCGGATCCGGCGCAAGGCCGGCGGAACCGCACGCCCGGCGGCCAAAGCCGCTACTGCGTCGTCGTACTCGTCCTCCAAAGTCTGCACCGCAGCCATGCTGAGCCCATCGCGTTGCACCGAGCTGGGCAGCTTTTCCAAGCGTTTCTCGATCGCGGCCAGATACCGGGGGAGCTGGCTCAATTGGGCATATCCGGTGCGGGCGACGAACCCCGGGTAGACCAGACCGTCCAGCTGCGCGCGGATGTCGTTGAGCGCGCTGATCAGGGCCAAGCTGGTACTGCCCTTGAGCTGCTTTTCGATCCGACGGGTACTGGCCAACACCCGTTCGACGACGGCGACCACCACGAATACGGTATCGATCAGATCGGCCCGGCTGGCTTCGTAACGGGCTTCGAACTCCGGCTCGCTGAACGGCAACTCCGGCGGCACCAGCTTGTCGATCGCAGCGAGCGTGCAGTCTGCAATGAGCTCGCTGACCTGGCCGTGCGGATTCTGGCTGAAAGTCAATTTCTCCGCATTGCTCAAATGGTCCAGCACATACCGGTCCGGCGACGGCATCCGCAGGGCGAGCAGGCGGATCACTCCGCCGCGGTGCGCCGCCAAGGCCTCGTCTTCGGTCTGGAAAACCCGCAACCCGGCAGCGCTGCCCTGGTCCACCAAGGCGGGATAACCAGTCACCGCGTGGCCGTTCACTGATCGGCTCACCGAGCGTTCGATGGTGCCGACCGACCAGCTGTGCAGCCCGTTGAGTTCCTGCACCAGAGGCGGCGCCGCAGCAACTTCCGCGCGGGCCGGCGTCGCCTTCGGCGCCGTGGTCTTCGGGGTGGCGCCCAGGGATTCCGCGATCGCCCGGCGGGTCGCCCCGGCCAACGACTCCTGCAAAGCGGCGAGGTCCTTGCCCTCGTCGATGATCCGGCCCTGCGCATCGACGACCTGGAAGCTCATCCGGACGTGCGCCGGCACCGCGGCCCAGTTCCAGGAACCCGGCGGGATTACGTGCCCGCGAAGCCGGCGCAAAACCAATTCCAACGATGCTTCCAGCTGATCGTGCTGCGGATCGAAATCCGCAGCCAGGGCTGCGGCAGCTTGCCGGGCGACGTCCGGTGCTGGGACGAAGTTCTTCCGTACCGCTTTGGGCAGGGATTTGATCAGCGCGGTCACCAGTTCGGCGCGCAGACCCGGAATCTGCCACTGGAACGGGGCTTCGTCGAGTTGGTTCAGGAAGAGCACCGGGACGGATACCGTGACGCCGTCGGACTCGTTGATTGCGGTGCCGGGCGAAGATGGCTGGAACTCGTAGCTCAAAGGCAGCTCGAAACCGCTCTGCTGCCAGATTTTCGGGTACGCGGTTTCGTCCAGCTCGGCGGCTTCGGCCATCACCACGCCGGGGTCGAAATCCAAGAGCGCAGGGTTCTCCTGCCGTGCGGTTTTCCACCATTTGTCGAAATGCCGCTCGGAGACCACATCGACGCCCACTCTGGCGTCGTAGAACTCGAACAGCGCCTCGTCGTCGACCCGCAGATCGCGCCGGCGCATCCGGGTTTCCAGTTCTTCGACCTCGGCCAGCACCGCCTGGTTGCGGTGGAAGAACTTGTGCTGGGTACGCCAATCGCCTTCCACCAGCGCATGCCGGATGAACAGCTCGCGGGACAGCGGCGCATCGATCCGGCCGTAGTTGATCCGGCGCTGCGCCACGATCGGCAAGCCGAACAAGGTGACTTTTTCGAAAGCCATCACCGAGCCGCTGCGCTTGGACCAATGCGGCTCGGAGTAGCTGCGTTTCAGCAAGCCCGGGGCGATTTCCTCTGCCCAGAGCGGATCGATCCTTGCATTGACCCTGGCCCAGAGCCGTGAGGTCTCCACCAGTTCGGCACTCATCACCCAATCCGGGCTCTTCTTGAACAGGGCCGAGCCCGGGAAAATCGCGAACCGGGTGCCGCGTGCCCCGGAGTATTCCCGTTTGCGTTCGTCGAAGAGGCCGATGTGGCTGAGCATTCCGGCCAGCAGCGACTGGTGCACCGGGATGTGCAGGCCCACCGGATCGACCTGGCCTGCGGCGAGGGTGATCTGCAGAGGTTTGGCGAGCTGGCGCAGCTGCGCGAACAAATCCTGCCATTCGCGCACCCGCAGGTAGTTGATGAATTCGGCCTTGCAGAGCCGGCGGAAGGCGGTGCTGGAAAGTTCCTGCTGTTTGTCCTGCAGGTAGCGCCAGAGATTCAAGAACCCGGTGAAATCGGAGTTCTCGTCCGCGAAGCGCTTGTGCTTCTCGTCGGCGCTCTGCCGTTTCTCGGTCGGCCGTTCCCGGGGGTCTTGGATGGTCAGCGCGGCAGCCAGGATCATCACCTCTCGGGCGCAGCCGCGCCGGCCGGCTTCCACGATCATCCGGCCCAACCGGGGATCGACCGGGAGTTGGGCCAATTGCCGGCCGACCGGGGAGATCGCGCCTTCCGCGGTCAAGGCGCCCAATTCGCGCAGCAGCGCGACGCCGTCCGCGATGGCCCGGGAATCCGGCGGTTCCACGAAGGGGAAATCCGCAACGTCCTTGGGCCCTTTGGCCACGCCGACCGCGGTCATTTGCAGGATCACCGCGGCCAAGTTGGTGCGCAGGATTTCCGGGTCGGTGAACTCGCTCCGGGATTCGAAATCCGCCTCGGAGTAGAGCCTGATGCAGATCCCGTCGGAAACCCGGCCGCAACGACCGGCTCGTTGATTGGCGCTGGCCTGGGAGATCCGTTCGATCGGCAGCCGTTGCACTTTGGTCCGATGCGAATACCGGGAGATCCTCGCGGTCCCGGTGTCCACCACGTATTTGATGCCGGGAACCGTCAGCGAGGTTTCCGCGACATTGGTGGCCAGCACGATCCGGCGCCGGGATCCGGTGCTGAAGACCGCATGCTGCTCGGCGAGCGAGAGTCTGGCGAACAAGGGCAGGATCTCGGCCTCGCGCAGCCGCGGATGGTGCGCGAAACGGCCGCGCAGGGCTTCTGCGGCATCGCGGATTTCGCGCTCGCCGGAGAAGAAGACCAGGACGTCGCCCGGCGCTTCGCCGGAGAGCTCCTCGACCGCATCGCAGACCGCGTCGAGCGGATCCCGGTCTTCGGAGTCCGGATCCGCCTCGTCCGGTTCGGCTTCGCCCTTCGGCGCGTCCAGCGGCCGGTAACGGATTTCCACCGGGTAGGTCCGGCCGGAGACCTCTTCGACCGGGGCGGGTCCGCGGGCATCCGCGAAGTGCTTGGCGAACCGTTCCGGGTCGATCGTGGCCGAGGTGATGATGATCTTCAGATCCGGCCGTTTCGGCAGGATCTGCTTGAGATAGCCCAGGATGAAATCGATGTTGAGACTGCGTTCGTGGGCCTCGTCGATGATCAGCGTGGAGTATTTGCGCAGCAATTTGTCGCGTTGGATTTCGGCGAGCAGGATCCCGTCGGTCATCACCTTGATTTTGGTCTGCCGGGAGACTTCGCCGGTGAACCGGACTTGGAAGCCCACCTCTTCGCCGAGTTTCACATCCAACTCCGCGGCGATCCGCTCGGCGACCGTGCGGGCCGCCAGCCGTCGTGGCTGGGTGTGCCCGATCAAGCGGGGACGGCCGTCCCGGTCCGTTCCGGCCAGACCGAGTTCCAAGCACATCTTGGGAATCTGGGTGGTTTTCCCGGAGCCGGTTTCGCCCGCGATGATCACGACTTGGTGGTCCCGGATGGCCGCCATCAGCTCTTCCCGGCGAGCGGAGACCGGAAGCTCCGGCGGGTAGGTGATGGTCAGACTCATAGCTTGCTCAGTCTAGTCGGATCCAGCTGCTTCCAGCAGCCGTTTCGCCATCAGCTTGGCCTGGTCCCGCAAGGCCTCCGGCTCGAGGATCTCGAAACGCATGCCGGTCTGCGCCAAATGGGCCAGCGGCGAGACCAGGGAATCCCAGCCCAAGCGCATCAAGGTGCTCGATTCGGACTCCGCTTCGAGCACCGCGGTGGCCGTCGAGAAGCTCTCGGCGACTTCCGAGGCCGGCGCATGCAGCCGGATCAGCAAATCGTAACGGTAGGGCGAACGGGTGATCGCCCGGTGCACATATTCGGCCAGATCCGGTGCCGGCAGCGGTCGGGCGGTGAACCTCTGCCGTTCGCTGGGTGTGCTCAGGATCCGGTCCATCCGGTAGGTGCGCCAATCCATCTGGGCCAGATCGAAGGCGACCAGGTACCAGCGCATTCCGGAATCGACCAGGCGATAGGGTTCTACGATCCGGGGCGCCGAGTCCCCGTCGTGCTTCCGGTACCGGAAACCGATGGCCCGGCGTTCCGAAATAGCAGCCGAAACCTTGGTCAGCAACTGCGCGTCTACGGCATCGGTCGGCGCGGCGATTCGGCTCACCGCGGATTTCAGCGAGGCGAAACGGGGCCGCAATCGTGGCGGCAGCACTTGCTCCAATTTGCCGAGCGCGCGTACCGAGGCTTCACCGATGCCGGCCACCGGCCCCGCGGTCACGGTGCTCAAGCCGAGCGCGACGGCGAGTGCCTCCTCGTCGTCGAGTAGCAATGGAGGCAGTTCGGCTCCGGCGCCGAGCTGGTAGCCGCCGGCCACGCCGGGGGAGGCGTTGATCGGATAACCGAGGGTCCGGAGCTTGCCCACGTCCCGCCGCACCGTGCGTTCGGTGACGCTCATCCGTTCGGCCAGGGCCGAGCCGGTCCATTCCCGCCGAATCTGCAAAAGCGACAACAGTTGGAGCAGCCGCGCTGATGTTTCGATCATGTTGGCAGCTTAGCCGCGATCAGGGACAGGAGCTGTCCTAGTTCGGTTGTACGTTGATGCCATGCGAATCAGCGACAGCTACTGGCCGGGCCGGATCGAATCGGGGTGCCGCCCGCGGCCGGCGGCGCTGCCGGAGGATGCTGTTCCGCCGGAGTATTCTGGGCGGATGGAGGAATCGACCCCACTGCCCAAGATCGGCGCTCCGGCAACGCAGGCACTGACTCAGGCCGGGTATCCCAGCCTGGACTCGTTGGACGGGGTCTCCGAACGCCGGCTGGCGGCCTTGCACGGAGTAGGCCCCAAGGCACTGCGGATCATCGCGGCCGAATTGGCCGAGCGTGGCGGGCGGCTGGCAGAATAGTGCTCTAGGTCAACCAATTGCTGGTGAACAGAATGTTCGCCTGGCGTTCGCGCCCCGGATGTCCCAAGCTTCCTGAGTGCGCGAAGCTGTGCCCTATGACTATTGACACCACAGCAACCCGCTCGATGCCGCGCTGGGTCCGGACCTTCCTGGCCGCTGCGCTCGCCGCCGTGGCGATAGCGGCGCCGTCGTTGCCGGCCCAGGCAGCAGAAAACGCGACACCCGGATATCAGATCAAACTCCAGCTCGATCCGGCCAAAGTGCTGGACAGCAACCACCGGTTCACGTCCGCCGCAGTGGCGGCGCTGTCCATCGGCAGCCAGAACGGATTGGAAAAGGCCCAGTACCTGGACAGCAGCTCGCAGCAGTTGGCAGCTGAAGGGTGGAGCAGCCGGATCAAACGCGAAGACGGTGCCGACTCGCTCAAAATCACCTACAAAAAGCGTTTCAGCATCGACAACGGCGGCACTGCGGAAAAGGACATCGACAAAGCTCTGGACCGCGCGAACGACGCCGGATTCGACGCTTCGGACAGCAACTATGCGGCCCAGGTCAATATGAGCTATTCGGTTTCGACGCTCGATTTTTCGGTGAACAAGAAGGTCAAGGCTTCGGGTCTCGGCAGCTCGGATCTGCCAGCGGGCAAAGACTCCCGGAGCTTCGCGGTGGACCAGTTGCCGGGCAAACTGGACAAATGGAAGAGCGGCAACTGGGCGAAAGACATCCTGGCCTCGGCCAAGGTCTATGGCCCGGTGACGCAAACCAGCTATTCCGCGAGCATCAGCGGGCACCCGGTGGACTTGCAACTCACCCCGCTGAACACCGCCAAGGGGGTGCGCTACTACCTGGAAGCCAGTGTTGATTCGGACACGCTCCAGGCGGCCGGGAAAATCCGCGGAGATCTGATCTCGGCGCTGGATGGCAAAGGCTGGCTGCTGCACGAGAACGCCTTCAAAACCGACTTGGTGCTGGCCAACTACTGAGTCCGGAGAGCGCCCGGAACCGTTGCGGCAAACAGTTGAGGCCCGGTCCTGGGACCGGGCCTCAACTGCATTTTCAGTGCCCTCGAGTGGATTCGAACCACCGGCCTTCTGCTCCGGAGGCAGACGCTCTATCCCCTGAGCTACGAGGGCATCGGGACCAGTCGAGCTTAGCAGGTTGGGCTCCGAGAAGAAAAACCGGAGGAAAAACCAGCGTCCGTTCAGGCGATTGGCCGGCAGCAGGATCAGTAGCCGAGGAAGCTGTCGGTATGCACTTTCCGGGCCCCGGCCCGATGGCCATGGGCAACCGCGTGTGCGACGAACGCCGGGGACCCCGACGCGTACACCCGACGGGAAGCAATGTCCGGGACTGCCCGCTTCAGAACTTCTGCTTCATCATCCCAGACGCGCCTCGCCCCTCATCTAGGTCTCCTGGACCCAGCAATTGCTGGTGTCCAGCGGTGTCTTCGACACCATGGGAGACCACCGATGACCGCATTCTCGACGGAGTTTCGACGGAGAAACCCTGCATTGGGTGCCGATCGGCCGCGCCGACGTCACCGTTCTGCACCACATCTCACCCGAGGTTCAGCGCAGCGATGCCGCGTTGCACGGCTGTCGCACCTACGGTGCATGACACCACAGACGCCCCGACCCCGCGACCCCGCCCCGCTCGACCCGACGAGGCTCGACCTGACTGCCGACGGCGCACCGATCATGTGGACGGTCGAGGAGACGGCCGCGTTCCTCGGGCTCACCCGGCACACCCTCGACGTGTGGCGGTCGAACAGGTCCGGCGGACCGGTCTACGTCAAGATCGCAGGCAACCGCATCCGCTACTTTCCTGCCGACGTGCGGGACTGGCTCATCGCCCAGCGGCGGGGGTCGTGATGCCCAGGCCGAAGAAGCAGCCGGGTGAGCTCGGCAGGGTTAGTGTCCAGCAGTACCGGGAGCGGTTCCGCGCCGACACCCGCATTCGTGACGGCGAAGGTCGAGCACACCACGTGCAGGGGTGGGGTCCTTCCCCGGAAGCCGCGCAAGACGACCTGCAGCGCAAGGCCCACCTCATCTGGGGCGGCGTCTTCCAGCAGGTCGACCCGGCCGGGACGGTCGAGCAGCTCGCCGTCGCCTGGTTGCTGGATCTCCGGCGGAATCGGCAATGGGACGAGGCCGACCCGCAGCCGGGCAAGATCAAGCCGCAGTCGATCGATCGCTATGAGGGAACACTGCACAGCACGATCAAGCCGCTGCTCTGGGGAGTGAAGATCACGTCGTTGACGCCGGCGCGCATCTACAACTTCCTCCACGAGGTAGCCCGCACGAAATCGAATCACGAGGCCTTGATGGCTCGCAGCGTGCTCGCCGGCATGTTCGACCTAGCGATTCTGCACGGTGTCGTCTCGCCAGGAGCCAGTCCGGTGCCCTCAGTAAGGACACTCGCCATCCACCGCCCAGCCTCGAAGCTGATTGCGTTGACTGACGACGACCTCGCGGTGATCATCCAGCTCGTCCTGGCGTGGGAGCAGAATCGTGGAAGCAAGACCGGGAAGCGACCCGACGTGCGCCTCCTCGCCGATCTCCTCATACTCACGAACCGCCTGACCATCCGGCTCTCCGAAGCCCTGGCACTCCGGCGCGAAGACGTCGTGCTCCGCCCGAACAAGCAGAGTGTCCTCACCGAGCACGTCTGGATCAACGGCACGATGACCCACACGGACGAAAAGGGTCTCTACAGACAGTCCGAGCTGAAGGGCAAAGGCCAGGAGAGACTGATCGAGGTCGTGAACACCGATGTGCACGCCGTGCTCAAGCGGCGGATGGCCGACTCCCTCGGCGATCTGCTGTTCGTCACACGCGCCGGAAAGGGGATGTACCCCGAGCGCCCACAAGCGCTGGCGCGCAGGTTCCGAGCGGCACACAAGGAGGAGCTGGACGCTATCGGCGTGCCGCAGGAGATGTTCGTCTACCGCTCGATGCGAAAGTCTGCTGCGGCTGCGCTCGGCGCCGACACCGCTCAGCAGGTCCTCGCGCACGAGAGCAAGCGGACGACGACACAGCACTACACCGGCAGAGAGGAGAAGATCGTCGGCGCCGAGTCGCTGCTAGCTTTGAGCGGCTCGATCGAGCACCGCGACTGCCAACCGTAGACACGCGCGTTCGCCATGCGCGCCCACGTCCCGTATGCTGGAGGTCACCTACTCGGGGACGTCGTTCAATGGTAGGACGGCTGCTTCCCAAGCAGCCAACGCGGGTTCGATTCCCGTCGTCCCCTCTCTGTGGCCTCGGCGGACCCCCTTGATACGCGAATGTACTGTGCGTGCGGCTCGGGTCGTCATCGGTACCGGTCAGCCGTGTCTTACGTCGAGTCCTGCTTCTCCCTTGGACAACACGCGGCTGGATTGGGGCTTTGCTATGTGCTTCTAGGAGCATGTGGACGCGATCCGGGAACGGATCAGAGAACTTGATGAGCAATGTGACACCGTCGAGCGGCCCAAACCGTTCCTGATCGCGGCGCGCTCTGTCGACTAGCCAGTCGAACGGTGGAAAGAGCCTTAGCTAGCTCAAGTCGCCCGGAAGCGCCGCGTGCCGTCTACGCAGACTCGGCGGTGGTCTGGCGTACCATACGGCCCACACGCCGCTGCTGGCCGCGCTCGCGGAGTCGTGTTTTCGCTAGAAGGATGAGGCTGATGGGGCCCATGATGAGGAACTTGAGTGCCGACCAGAGGCAGACCAGCACGATCAGGTTGAGCCATCCGGGCGCGCCCGCCTCGATGGCGGTAGTGCACCAGTAGGCGATCGCGAAGTACGGAGCGGCGAGGAGCATCCCGGGGACGCCCCACTTGAGGCCCCTGCGCGTGCGGATGAGGTCGAGGACGATGTTGCTCGGCATCCACACCCGCAAGAACCCACGGATGAAAATACTGGCAGCCAGGATCATTCGGAACACAGCAGGCACCTCCCACAATGGCGACATCGTTCTTGGGGGAAGGACTCGTCCCGGAGCGGAATCTCCGGGTTCGTCGACCGCCGTGCACTGAACCGGCGGCGCATCATGTGTTGATCGCCTGTACTCAGGCTACTCCTCCCATCCCGCTCCCGGAAGGGACCGACGCAGCGGTCCGTACGCACGTCGCGCACCTGACGGTCGAAGGGAGATGAGGCCGATGGCTGATCGGATAGGCGGGCAGCTGGCGTTCGACTTCGACGAGCTGGCTCGAGAGGATGCGCGCGCCAGTCTCGGCGAGTGGTCGGGCGCGCCTTTGCACTTCACGACGGACTACTACCCGCCGCGTGAGCTGGATGAGGCGTTCGCACACTGGTGCTTCCTGAACACGCACTTCGATTCCTACGCGAGCAGCCATATGTGGCACCGCGCTATCACGATTCCCGGCGACATGACGGTCGGTGACAGCGAGCACACGGCCTCGACGTTCACTGCGGAGCTGCGACCCCGTGTCGCGCAGGAGGGGCCCGGTGGGTTGCTCACGCAGCTGATCTGCGAGCCCTGCGAGTGGCATGCGATCAGCGGGGATGAGAATCACGCTGTCGAAGCGTGGCACGATCACGCGTTCCCCGGCTGGCGCGACCTTCCGGTGATCCCTGCGCAGATCCGGGTGCGGTCCGAGTCCGGGTTGACGAAGCTCGCAACGGCGTGGATCGCAGAGCACTATCCGGTTGAGGCGCAGGTGCCGGGCGCGCCGATCATCACGGAGCGCGCCTCGCACGGAACGCGCCACGTGGCCGGCTACTCGCCGTGGGGAGGCTACGACCTCTCCGCTACTGCGCTCGATCGTCCCGCACCGCCATCGACATCTCCGAAGCGTTCTCCCGCTCGCGCGCTCCCTCAGCCATTGCCGCCCGCGGCTGGCCCTGCACGGCCCGGGCATGTCCTCGGCGCATGATCGTGCTCGCATGCCTGGGGCGAGACAACCATCGTCGTCTCGCCCCAGAAGCCGTCGTCGTCGTTTTCAGGTCAGCTCGCCGGTCTGCGTATCGAGGTGCTGGTAGAAGTCCCTCTCAGCCTGGCGGCGACGTTCGACGTCCGCGACGACGAACTTGACGAAGTCCTCGTCACGGTTCGCGATCACGATGTCCTCGACCGGCTCGGCGGCGTCCTCGCCAGGCCACACGGTCTGCCGTGTAGGCCGGTCACGATCCAACCTCGTCCCCGACGCGGCGACCCAGTCCCGTAGACGGCCGCGGGCATCGGTGAAGTCGCGGTGCCAGCCCAGCGGGGCGGAGCCGTTCTGTTCCGGGTCGTAGGCGCACAGCCAGTGCAGGTGCAGCGCGGACAGCTCCCACAGCAGCTCGGGATGCCGGTACCAGAACGGCGGCACCACGCTCGCGGGCAGCCCGTACGTGCGGCGCAGCCAGTTCACCCAGCTGTTGAGCTCCAGCCACTCGTGCTCAGCGTCATCTGCCCGCAGGAGGTTCCAGTTGATCGGGTGCGGCGGTTCCGGGAGCATCGGCATCTCGAACGCCGGCTCCGGCTCGCCGCCCTCCGGGTCGTCGCGGCCGTCGATGTCCACCGATTCGTCGTCGGTTCCGGTCATCGTCTTGGCTTCCGACTCAGCGCCCGAGTGCGGGCGCTGCCTGGGTCTGCGGACGCGGCGCGTTGAAGGGGTCATCGAGCGGCGACGACACCTGGCGCTCCTGACCCCGGCTCGCGCGTGGCGTGCGGTCGACGACGTAGGGGTGACGAGCCGGATCATGGCTGATCTTGTTCGCGATGAACTCCTCGCCCTCGACCGCCTGCCCGTCACGCTGCTGCGTGTAGGAGCGCTCGTTGCCCTGGGCAATGAAGGCGTCCCCTTTCTGCAGGTTCGCCAGCGCCCACTCCGCGGCCTCGCCGTACGCGACGATGTTGCTGAAGCTCGAGTCGAGCTGCGTGAAGGTGCCGTCGTCGTTGCGCTGCGCGTGCGACTGCGCGAACCGGGCGTAGAACTTCGTCCTGCCCTCGCGTGTCTCCGACCGTCGGGGCGTCGTCGCGATGAACCCCGAAACGGACGGCTTCGTGGTGATGGTCATGATCGTGTCCTCCTGCATCCTCGTCACCCCATCCGGGGCGTCTCTGTGCAGGAGAGGTGCACACCCTCACCACAACAGAGAAGTGTGATGCACCCCGTCACAGGATCGCGGCGTCGCCACTGTCACGGCGGGCTCGACCGGCCGACACCAGCAGGAAGGCCCAGAGAGACTGCTGTACTTCGGCGCGTACTCGCGCGAGGCGGGCTGTTGACGAGCCCGCCATTCTCACGGGCCGAGGTTTCGGCCGTTCTCGCGCCCGACTGGAGCGCCGGGAGTCTTGGGCTCGAATGCCGCCGGATGACGATCCGGATGTGAACGTATGCCGAGTGCGGGCCTGTGGGCGTTCACGACTTCCACGGTCAGTGACGCCCGCTCGGTGGCGGTCGGCTCAGGTTCGCCATTGTCCTGCATCGCGGCGAGCTGTGCCTCGACGCGGGTGAGGTCTTCCTCGGCTTCGGTGAGCGCGGTCGCATGCTTGAAGGGCAGGCCAATCCTCGCCTGCGCTTCTGCGGCTGACTGCTGTGCGATGTCACGGTCGCTGCGTGCCTGCTCGAGCAGGGTGGGGATGCCGGAGACACGGTTCTCGATGCGTTGGATGAGTCCGGTTGCGCCGTCCAGAAACGCTTCCCGGGACATGCTGAAGCTACTGCGAGGAACCCCGACGAGACCGACCTCGACCATCAGCGTTCTGAGCATCGGGTGCGTCGACAGGCGGATGTCGAATCCGCTGATCGACCCGATCATGCCGTAGTCGCGACTCGTGTAGAAGGGCACCGACGTGAAGCCTGAGTCCCGTGCCCAAGCCATGAGGGCATGGCCGGCGTCGACGCGAGAGTCGTAGTTGTGGCCGTGCAGTCGCATCCGGAACCGGTCGCCGCCGGTATCCCGGACGCGCGGTGCGGCGGCCTCCAGCCCTTCGATGTCGGCTTGAGCTCGTCGGGCATCATCGCGGGCACGATCCCGGGTGTGCACGAGCATGGACTCGTTGCGTTGGTGCGCGCGTTCCAGCCGGCGTAGGCGCGTGACTTCGTTCTGGACGGTCGAGTGCTCCAGCAGCAGCGGGTTGCCGGAGCTGATCGCCTTCGCCTCCGCTGCCGAGAGGGCGGAGGAGTCGATCTCCTCTATCTCGCGGGTGTCGAGGCGGCCCCGCATCAGCTGCGCGATGAATGTGGCCTTCCGCTCGACGCCCTGCCACATATACGAGTCGAAGGACCGCTCGGTGACGAACCGGACGATCGCGACCTCGGGGTTCTGGTTTCCTTGCCGGAGGATGCGACCCTCCCGCTGGGCGATATCGGACGGGCGCCAGGGGCAGTCGAGGTGATAGAGCGCGACGGCCCTGGCCTGCACGTTCGTACCGACGCCCATCTTCTCGGTCGACCCGACCAGCACGGCGATGTGCCCGGCGCGTGCGGCGGCGAACAGTCGGGCCTTGTCGGCGTCGGTCTTCGCTTCGTGCATGAACCGGATCGCCTCGCCGGGCATGCCGCGCAGCACAAGCTGAGCGTGGAGTTCGTCGTAGGCGTTCCACCTGTCGGGGTTGGGGGTGCCGATGTCAGAGAACACCAGCTGCAACGCGCCGCGCACGGATGAGGGCTGCCCGGTGAGGGTGTCGAGGTACTCGTTGTCGCGTGTCTTTTCCCACACACGGAAGATCGCGTCCGCGGCGGCGTCCACCTTCGTCGGCCCCGACGGCCCTCCGGATGGGAGCACCATACGGATGTCGAGTGCGGCCTTGCGCCCGTCTGTGCTGATGGTGAGCATGTTGTCTTCGTCCGGAGTGACTTGCTTGTTCTGCACCTTCTCCGCGCGATCACCGAGGGATTCGATGTATTGCTCCAGTTCCACGGTGGGCTGCACCGGGACCGTCGCCGGCACCCGCGCGCCGTCGTCCCGTGCCGCGAGGTCGGGCGTCGGGAGTTGCAGGTCGTCGGCGGTCTTCACGTCGGCGAACACCGACCAGAGCTTGAGCATCTCTGGCACGTTCTGGAACTTCGCGAACCGGGTCTTCATCCGGAACGTGTTCCCGGTCGGGGCCATCTCCATCTGCGTCACGGTCTGCCCGAACGTGGCCGCCCAGGCGTCGAACGACCCGATGCCCGCCTTCTCCAGCAGATCGGGGCGCAGGTAGCGCTGCATCACGAACGCTTCGGTCACGCTGTTGCTGATCGGCGTGGCAGTGGCGCCGGTGACCACGCGTTCGCGGCCTTGGGAGCGGAGGTGTTCGAGCTTCATATGCAGGTCCGTGGCGCGGTCGGAGCCGTCGATCGCGGCGTCGCGGATGTTCGACTCGGTGGCGAGGTTCTTGTACATATGCATCTCGTCGACCACCACGTAGTCGATGCCCGTGTCCTCGAAGCACACCCCTTGGTCGCGGCTGGTGTCGGTGCGGTCTTTGAGCTTGTTCTCCAGAGCGAGGAGCTTTCGCTGCACGCGCTTGACGCTCATCCGGTCCTCGCCCTCGGCGTGCTCCAGCACGCCCTTGACCTCTTCGACCTGGGCGCGGATGTACGCCTGCTGCGTCTCGGTGCGCAGCGGGATCTTCGCGAACGCCCCTTGCGTGAGGATCACCGCGTCCCAGTCGTTCGCCGACGCGCGGGCGACGAACAGGCGCCGCTTGTCCGCCGTGAGTTCCTGGCTGGACGCGGCGAGTACTCGCGCCTGCGGGTACAGCTGCAACCATTCCCGCCCGAACTGCTCGAGCATGTGATTCGGCACGACGATGACCGGCTTAGAGATGAGACCCATGCGGCGCATCTCCATCGCGCCCATGATCATCTCTGCCGTCTTCCCCGCCCCGACCTCGTGGAACAGCCCCGCGGCAGGTTCCGCGATCATGCGGGCGACCGCAGCACGCTGGTGCGGGCGCGGCGTGAAGTTCGCCGCCAGCCCTGGCAGGGACAGGTAGTCGCCCGCATCGGTGTAGTCGCGCAGCACGATGCTGTTGAACCGCTTGTTGTACTCGGCGACCAGGTCGGCGGCGCGGGCCGGGTCTTCCCACACCCATTCGGCGAAACGCTCCTGCAACGCCTCGGCCTTCTCCTGCGCCGCGGCGGTCTCGACCGGGTTGAGGACCCGCCTCTTCGTCCCGTCCGCCTCCTCGATCTCGTCGTAGACGAGGATCGTCTTCTGCTCCATCACCGCCTGCGCGATATCCGGCGCCGGGCGGCGCAACGTACCCCATTCAGATGTCGACAGCAGGCCTTGGCGTCCGCCGCGGACTTCCCACATGCCCGGCATCGGGTTCTCCACCCGCACTTCGGGGTTTCGCAGCAGCTCGCGAAGGAAGTCTTGGTGAACCTGCTCGCTGATCCACACCGCCCCCAGTCGCGCCGAGATGTCCTCCACTCCCAGCGGCTCGGGCAGAACGCTCTGGAGCGCGTCGACGTTCCTCTGGAACTCCGGGTCTTCCGCAGCGCGGGAGGTCGCGTCATCGAGCTTGGCTCGGACGTCGCCGGAGAGATATGCGGGCGCGTGCACCAGCTCGCCTGTGACCGGATCGGTGAACACGAGCCCGTCGAGTGCGGGCCGCGCCTCGTGGTCGGTCATGCCGAGCAGGTCGGCGATGAGGGCGATGTCGATACGCCCGGTTCTGTCCAGGCTCACCGCGATCGCGTCGGCGGGGGTCTCCACGCCCTGTACCTCCGCGCGCGGTGCGACGACCCGGCGCGAGAGGATCGCTGCCTGGTGCGCCGTCTGGTCGGTGTCGTCGAACTGCTCCAGAGCCAGGACGAGGGGGCCGAACGGGTCGGATCGCAGCAGGCGCAGCGGGGTCGGGACGATGCGCGCGTACGTGGCGTCACCGGCGTCGTTCGTGCGGCCGGTCGGGCGCAGCCCGTACCTGTTCAGCGGTCCATAGGCGCCGAGGTACTTCTGATAGTCGCGCCGCAAGGCCGCGCGCGCCTCGGTGATCTCCTCGGTGTCATCGACGGTCGCCGCTTCCATCGCCAGCAGCGCGGTCGCGCGATCGCGCAGCCCGAGTAGCGCGGTCAGCTCCTTGCTGGCGGACTTCGGCACCGCGAACGGCTCCAGCCCGCCGCCCGCGACGGTCGCGAAGGCGCCGCCGGGCTGGACGACGATGCTGCCGTCCCACGCCTCCGGCGGCGACGGGGTGAACGCTGCCCGACGCGATTGCTGCGCAGCGGTGCGCTCGGTCATGACGAGCCCGCCTCGGCGCGCGGAGAACACGAGCGCATCGATCGCGCCAGCGAGGTCATTTTCGAGCCGATCGACGTCCGCAGTGACCTTCAGTGAAGCCTGACCGTACATGCCCTGCTCGACGCTGAGCTCCCCGAGGACCTGTTCGGGGTGCTCGTCGAAGTAGGCGTTGATCTTCGTCGGCTGACCATCCAGCGTGATCGTCCGCACGGTCTCCCACAGCTCGTCCGCCGGCGGTTCGCCGTCTTCGCGGCGTCGGAAAATGAGCAGATCGGTGAGCGCCTCGGTTCCGGCCGCCCTGCGGTGCGCGCCGGTCGGGAGACGGATCGCGCCGATGAGGTCGGCGAGGTCGTTCATCTCTCGCCGTGCGCCGGGGCTCTGCGCATCCATCGTGAAGTGCGACGTCAACGTCGCCACCAGGCCGCCCGGGCGGGTCAGCCGGAGCGACTTGAGGATGAAGTGGTTGTGCATCGATTGCTTGGTGGCGTTGTGCACCGGGTCGTGCAGCACCACTTTCGAGAAGGGCACGTTCCCGATCGCCGCGTCGAAGTGCGCTTCCGGGAGGCGCGTATCTGCGAACGACTCCGCCCGCACCTCTGCGTGCGGGTAGAGGCCCCGGCTGATCGCCGCGGTGATCGGATCAAGCTCCACGCCGGTCATGGTCGCGCTGTCGGGGGCGAGGCCGATGAATGTTCCCGCCCCCGATCCGGGTTCGAGCACGGCGCCGCCCTGGAAGCCCAGGGCGGTGAGGGCGCGCCACAGCTGCCGCGCGATCAGCGGGTCGGTGTAGTGGGCGTTGATCGTCGTCCGGGCGGCCGCCTCCCACTCGTCATCCGCCAGCAGGGCGCGCAACTCGTCACGCTCCCGCGCCCAGTCCGGCTTCGCGGCGTCGAACACGTCCGGGATCGCACCCCACGACGACCAGCGCGCCAGCGCCCGCTGCTCATCGCTGCGCGCCGCGCGCCCTTCATCGGCGAGAGCGCGGGTGAGGCGGATCGCCTCGACGTTGGCACGGAACCGCGCCTTCGCCCCGGACGGTGCGAGATCTTCCTGCGACGCCGGGACGAATCGTGACGCCAGCTCAGGAACCGGCGCGGATTCAGCGGTGGCTACTGGAGTTCGCGGAGGAAGCGGATCGTCGCCGCTTCCGTCAGCACCTCGGCGTTCGCCCGCAGGTACTCCCGCGGCGGCTCCGTCGCGACCAGGCCCTCCAGGAACGAGACCGGGACGGCCCAGTCCTTCGCCATCTGCTCCAGCTCCACCGAGGAGGGCATCAAGTCCGGGGAGTCCTGCATCCGCTCCGCCCAGGTCACCAGATTCTCGTCTGAGGGCCGGGTCTGCTCCCACTCCTCGCGGGCCTGATCCAGCGGCAGCTCCGGATCGTGGCTCCACACCAGCTGTGCCATCACGACCTCCTCCGCTGTTCTCCGCGCGGTCGCCAACCGGGCGACCTTCTCGGGATAAGTCTCCCTCGCCGGGTCCGTCCCTGCCAGTATCGCCTGCAGGTCCGACACCTCGGCCTCGACCTGCCGGCCCAGGCTCTCGAAGAACTCCGCCGGGTTCTCCAACGCCGCGTACCTGGCCGGCAGGTGCTGGTGCCAGTGGCTCGTCGCGAGCTGCCCGTACTTGTTCATCCGTGTTTCCTCCACCATCGTTCGCGTCGGTCGCTTCTCCGTCACGGGCGAGCGAGAGGGTCGCGTCCGCTGCGGTCTCACCGAGGCCCCACAGGTCGAACTCGAGCTGGCCCTCGTGCACCTTCGGCCCGCGCCGCCTGACCATCACAGGGCCCCCTCACCCGTCGACAGGGCGCGGCGCTTCATCGTGCGGTCGTTCGGCATGGGTGCTCCTATGGTTCGTCCTGACCGACAGGTGCGTTCTCGACATCACCGGTGGCGGGGGCGGGCCGTTCGAGAAGCCGCTCGATACCGGCCCGATCGGCACGCAGCTCTTTCGCGTCGCGGCGGACCGTCCACGCGCGCAGGCGGGTCACGATCGGCGGGGCGCTGCGCAACAGCACGAGCGCAGTGCCGAACGGCAAGGTCCTGATCGTGTCCGGCGGCATGATCGCCACCCGCCGGATCGACCGTTGTGCCGACCGGGAGCCGTGGTCGCCGACCGTTGTGGAGTCGGTGATCTCGTCGCGTTCGCCGATCAACGTCGACAGGTCGTTCAGATCCCGCGAGTTCGACGCGCCACCGAGGATGATCTTCACGATCGACGCGTCCCAGATCGCACTGGCCGCGTTCTCCGACCACTTCTCCCGTGCCTGCGCGAGCGACTGCAGCACGGGCACGGTGGTGATCCCGGTGCCGCCACCTTCGGCCATCAACGTCGGAAGGGACGGCAGCGGAGCCAGGTTGCCGACCTCATCGAGGGCCAGCAGCAGGGGCGGATCGAGGCGCGCCCCGGGGCTGGTGGCGGCGATGTGCCGGGCGGCCTCGACGAGGTCTTCCACGAAGGCCGCCACCAGCGCCGAGCTGTTGTTCGCGCCCGCACCGGTCGCCAGCAGATACAGCGTGCCCTTCGCGCGCAGGAACGACTCGGGATCGAACTGCTCGGCAGGCCCCGGTGAGACCGCGTCCAGCACTCGCGGGTCGGCGAGCGCGGCCAGCGCCAGGGAGACGCCTTGCCAGATCGAGTCGCGGGTGCGGGGGTCGGAGTCGATCATTGCCTGCAACGACTCCGCCCACCCGGCCGCCGCCCGGGGGTGGCCGACGAGGATCGCCACCGCATCGGCCGCCGCCGACGGGTCGAGGGTCCAGCGGAACAGTTCCGCCGGCTGCCGGTGGTCGAGAGCCGCAGCGTGTAGGAGGGCTTGCAGGGCTGTGCGGGTCTTGCCTTCCCAGAACCCGCCTCCTTCCACACCGCCTGCGGACAGGCCTGTGCCTGCGGCGAGTCCGGCGGCGCGGATCATCGCGGTCAGCGGGTCTTCGCAGCCGCGGATCGGTGACCATCGCAGCCCCGCAGGCAGGCCTTCGGCCAGGTGCTGCGGGTCGAACACCGCGACGGGCCCGATCGCCTGACGGGCGCGGAGGGTCGCGGTGAGGTTATCGGGTCGTGTCGAGGTGGTGACGACTGCGCCGGGTGCGTCGAGGATCATGTTGATCACCACGTGGAGGCCCTTGCCGGAGCGGGGCGGGCCGATGAGGAGGATGGAGTCCTCGACGCTCGCCCACACGCCCGGCCCTCGTGAGGTGCCGAGCAGGTAGGCGATGTCGTCTGCGGCGGGCTTGTGCACCGAGGGGCGCAGCTGGCTGCCACGACGCAGCAACGCCTTGGCCGAGGCGTTCCGCACGACGTCTGCGCGGGTGGCGATCCCGGCGATGCGGTACGGGTCGCTCTTCGATGCGCGCCCGTGCTCGCGCATCAGGCGCCACACCGACCAGCCGATCATCCCGGTCCCGGCGAGGAGGATCAGCGCGGTGGCCCAGTAGGCGATCGGGTTGAGCCCGGGGGCGCCCAGCGGGACGGCGGGGTCGAGGGGGTGCAGCAGCACGCCGAGGCCGGCCTCGACGCCGCCCGTCGGCTGCGGGAGCCCGGTGATCCATGCGGTCAGCGCGGCCGCGCCGCGCAGCACCGCGGCCAGCAGTGCGGCCGCGACGAGGATGCCGATGCCGAAGTTGGTCAGCTCGTCGCCGAGCGACCCTGCGGGTCTCGGAGTGCTCATTGCGGGTGCCCGATCTCGAGCGTTCCCGATACTCGCCCGAGCAGGATCACTTCGCGGGTCGGGCTCGCGTCGAGCTGTGTGGCTTCCAGGACGGTGCGTGCGGTGCCGTCGTGGCTGGCGTCGGTGTGGGCGACGACGACGGCGACCGCGATGTCCTCGCCGGGCACGAACCCGCTGCCGCGCAGTTCGACGAGCTCCACGGCAGCGGCGGCAGTGGCGGCTTGCGGGTCGGGCGCGGTCTCCGACGTGCGCCGCCGGGCGGGTGCGACGATATCGGTGAACACGGTGCCGTCGCTCTCGCGAACTTCGACGCGGATCGCGGAGTGCCGCTGGTCGGTGATCTGGTCGATTAGCCGGGCGAAGTCTTCCCTCCGCCAGGCGGGAGCGAACGGCTCCGACGGATACGGGACGTCATCGATGGTGACCGTCAGCTCGCCGGTCTCGGCGACGGCGATGACGACGCTCGGCAGCACTGTCGGCGCCTGGTCGGTCGGTGCCGCGGCGCGGCGGGCTGCACGTCGGGTCTTCGGCTGTTCATGGTCTGGGCGTTGAGGTTTCACGCCCTGCAGGTGCACGCGCGCATCCGCCCTCACCCCGGTGGGGCGAGGGCGGCGGGCGGATCAGAGCGACGGGGCGGGCGGGGCCGGCCCGCGCCGGTCGGGACCGCCGAAGGCCTGCTCCTGGTCGGCGAGGTTCTTGGTGCGTCGCACCCACCGCTCCACTGTCGTCAGCAGCTCCGGAAGCTGTTCCGGGAAGCTCTCTCCGAACTGTTCCTCCGCCCAGACGTGCGTGCCGTCCGGGTGGCGGGTTCTGCGCTCGGCGCGCCAGAGCCATGATGTCGGCACCCGGTCGGGGTCGTCCCAGCCGACGCCGGGCGCGTACTGCTCTTCGATCGCGAACCGTGTCCGTGAGTGTGCTTCCGGGTAGAACACGTAGTGCCCTGCTCCGAACGTCTCCGGGTCTTCCTCCAGCAGCGACACGGTGCCTTCGTACTTGCGCGCGATGCGGCGTAGCCCCTCGTCGAGCATCAGTATCGCCTGCGTCAGCCGCTCCTCGGCCTCGTTCTCGCTCATGACGCACCGCCCCGGCCGGTCTGCAAGTAGCGGGCGTCTGTCCGGAAGAGTTCGAGCTCAGCGGGGTGCAACTGGTGTTGCGTCACGAAGGATCTGTCCTTGATCCGCCACAGCCCTTGCCCGACGCCCAGTCCGGGCAGGAGTTTCTGCTCGGTTCCCGTCAGCCCGAGAGCCTGCGCGGTCGCGCCGAGCTGGTCGGATTCCTGCCGGTAGACGATCCGCGTCTCGGCGTTGGCGAGCAGCGAGTTCGCGAGGCTTCTCATGGCGGAGCCTTGATCGCCGACGTTGTCCAGGTCGGTGAGCTTGTGGAACAGCAGCATGTTGGCGATGCCGTAGTGCCTCGCGAGCCGCCAGTGTGCGTCCATCCGTTTCAGCAGCGCGGGGTGGGACATGAGCCGCCATGCCTCGTCGTAGATGACCCACCGCTGCCCGCCGTTGGGGTCCAGGAGCGCGGACTCCATCCATGCGGACGAGCAGGTCATCAGCACCGAGATCAGCGTGGAGTTCTCCGTGACACGGGATAGGTCGAGGGAGATCATCGGCAACGACGGGTCGAACCGCACCGTCGAGGGGCCGTCGAACAGCCCCGCAAGGTCACCGGCGACGAGGCGGCGCAGGGCGTGACCGACCAGGCGCCCGTCTTCGGCGAGACGTTCGTCGGCGTCGTGCCCCGGGTCGAGGATGCGGTCGACGATCATCGGAAGGATCGGGACGCTATTCGCTCGCACCGTCTCGGTGAGGGCGAGGTCGATCGCCGTGTGCTCCAGCGGCGTCAACGCTCGGGCCAGCACCGTCTCCGCGAGCGCGCCGATCAGGTCACGCCGCCGCGACGCGACGGTCGACGCCCATTGCTCATCCGAGAGCCCGCTGGGCCGGTGACCCTCATCAAGCGGGTTGAGGCGCGTCGACAGCCCGTGGCCGAGCACGACCGCCCGTCCGCCGACGGCTTCGGCCACGGCCGTGTGCTCGCCTTTGGGATCGCCCGGCACATACACACGCCGCCCGAACGGCAGGCTGCGCGTGTAGAGCGACTTCGCCAGCGACGACTTCCCGGAGCCGACGATCCCGGCCAGCACGATGTTCGGAGCGGTGATCAGCCCCCGCGCGTACAGCACCCACGGGTCGTAGACGAAGCTCCCGCCGGAGTAGAGGTCTTGGCCGACGAACACGCCGTCCGCGCCGAGCCCCCCTTCCGCGACGAACGGATACGCTCCCGCCAGCGTCGCACTGGTGTCCTGGTGGCGGGGCAGGCGGAACCGGCCCGGGGTGCGCAGTGCGCCAGTTCCGGTCTCTCCTGCGGCAGGCAGCAGGGTGGTGGCCTGTTGTTCGCGGCGCGCGGCGTCGGCTCTTGCCTGGGCGCTCTCGCGCTCGGCGGTGCGGCGTTCGGCCTCCAGGCGCGCGGCGGCCTGGCGGCGTTGCTTCCGCAGGCGTCGCCGCTCCGTAGCCGGAGACACGAGCACCGCGGTATGCAGCCGCTCCGGCTCCTGTCGCGCGCTCACAAGGAACGCCCCGTCCCGGGCGGTGTCGAAGACACGGGGCGGGCGGAGAACCAGTCGTGTCGCTGTGCTCTTGCCGCGCCCTGTCGCAGCGCCGCGCGAGCCGCAGCCCCGCCGAGGGCAGCACCCCCGCTGATCCCCACCGCAGCTCCCACCGCACCCCCCGCGCTGCCGACAGCGGCCCCGGCGTCACTGATGCTCGCGGGGCCTCCCACAGTGACGGTGCGCGCGCTGAGGGCGGGATCAGGTGGCGCGTGGTAGGCGCGAAGCAGACCCACATGCCCGAGCGGCGCGTTGTAGGTGAGCGTGTATTCTCCGGCAGTCGCCACCTTGTCGGCCGGGCCCGAGGGCGGTTTGTCGTAGACATACCCGTTCTCCAGCGCCGCTCCGGTTGTCTCCTCGCCGTAGTCCCACTGCGAGAGGTGCTCGATGCCCGCGTCCGGGCCGTTCCGGTCGATCAGCTCGAGCACCGTGTCGGCTTCGTCGCCCTGCAGGAAGATCACGCTGACCCACCGGGGCGGCGGTGGAGCGGCTGGCGGCGGGCTCACGGCCAAGCCGCCCGCAGGGCCCCCGGGGTGCCAGGCGATGCGCCCGGAGTGGCCCAGCGCGGCATCCAGGCGCTGCTCCACACCATCCAGTGCGGTCGCGGACTGCAGCAGATCATCGGCCGCAGCGAGCGCTGCGGACGCGCCGACCGTCTGACTACCGTCATCGTCGTGCGCCCGAGCCCGATGGATGAGGTGCGCCCTCGCGACCTGATCCACCACCTGGCGGAGAGAGCGGATTCCGCCGAGCACGTCGCCGAGAACCCGATAAGTGTCGGCCGGGTTCGTGAAGGTGCGGGTGGCGTGCGCCAGGCCGCGCAGCGCGGCAGACGCTTCGGCTGAATCGGTCAGCGGATCATCGAACGTCGGCATCAGAGGGCCTCCTCGGGCGCGGATGAGAGACAGCCCCGCCACCGCGGGGCTGTCTCTCAGGTGCGCTCGGGCTCCCCGGGTCAGATGCGGCGGCACAGTGGGAGCGCTGCGGCGGTGAACGCCGCCGCCTGCTGCCCGACCAGCAGGCGGGTCTCGCAGGACGCTTGGATCGCCGCCTGCTCGATCGCGGCGACAGCGGCATCGAGCTCATCGACGGTAGGCGCGGACACGGCGATGAGGCCCGTGTAGCGCAGCACGCCGTGCCCGGCGGTGAGGTCGGCTTCCTGCTGGAGCACGTCCTGGTACTCGGCGGTCTGGGCGGCGTCCTCGATCTGCCCTATCCGTTGCCGCTGGGCCATGTCGGAGATGTGCTCGACCTTCTTCTTGCGGATGTCACGGGCGGCCTGATCCGACCGCAACGGCGTGCACAGCAGGGAGAACGCGCGTTGGATGCCGGTGGACAGCAGCACCGGCGAGAGGAACCCGGGATACACCATCGACCGCGGCCACTCCGACACCCACAGCACCGCGTGGTGCGCGGAGTCGGTGCGCAGCCGCGACCAGGACTCGTTCACCGCCACCGGCCCGGCAGTGGCGAGGTCCTGCCCAAGCTGCCCGTGCCGCTCCAACGTGGCCGCGATCGCCGGGTCGTAGGCTGAACGCAGAATCACCGCGATCTGCCCCGTGCCCAGCCACCCCGACGGGGTAAGGTCTGCGGCCCGTAGCGCTGCGGTGAGCGTCGCCATCTCCTGCCGCAGCACCGCCGCCGCGCCCCGCATCCCGCCGCCGGCGGTGCGGATCTGCCGGGCCGCTGCCCCCATGTCCAGGGCGAGGGAGATCGTACTGGCGTGCCGTTCCCCGGCAGGCCCCGCCCGGTCGATCAGCTCCCGATAGGTCGTGGACGCCCACGAACCATCGTCGGCACCGTGCGAGGCCCACCACTCGGCGAGTCCCGTCCCGGAGTCCGGCAGGGTGCGCTCCAGCACCTGCAGCGTCGCCACGCGACCGGAACGGCACACCGTCGCGAGCACACGCCCCCAGGAGGACACCCGGCGTTCCTGTTCGCCGGGGTCGAGGAGCACGAACGCGGGATGCGTCACCTCGCACACCGCGGTCAGCGTGCCCGCGTGGGGGTCGTGGATCATCCCGGCCCCGGTCTCGGGGTCCTCGTACTCCCGCAACCGTGCCATGTCGCCGGGCAGGGCGAGGGTTCCCGCCGGACGCGGCTTGACGACCCGGCGCCGGTAGATCAGCTGGCCGATGGTCGTGCGCCACAGCCACCAGCAGCCGACCGGGAGCCACTCCACGACCGGACGGCCCGCGATCGGCACCCACGTCAGCACCGCCGAGAGCACCCAGACCGGCGCGGTGTATGCCAGTAGCTGACCGCCGCCGGCGTAGAGGGCCCCGACGATGGCGAGGACGCCGATGGCGAGGGTGATCAGCTGGGACAGCGAGAGACCCAGCAGCACTCCACGGCGCGCCAGCCGGGAGAACTTCACCGGCACCAGCTCGCTCACGGTCTCGTTCTTCGAGGCAGCCACGGCAGCTCACTCCTTCCCGGTCGGTTTCGGCGCAGGCGGCGGGCTCTGCCGCGGCGGTGGCGGAGTCGGCTGAGGCGATGAGCCCGAGCCTGCGCTCTGCGGTGGGGCGACCTGCGGTGGGGTCGCCCGCGGTGCGGGTGGCGTCGACGAGGACGAGGGCGGCGGGGTCGTTGACGCCTGGTTCCCGGGCTGCTGGGCACCGTCGGCGGCGGTATCGGCCTGCCCTGCGAGGGCGGCGCCGGCCTTCGGCCCGGCCTCGGCCGCACCCTTGGCGACCTGCGCGGCGATCACCACGGCAGCAGCGGGTCCCGCAACGGCAGCTCCAGCACCGGCCGCGCCGGCACCCGCGCCGCCGGTGCTCGCGCTCGCCCCACCTCCGGCCGCCGCGGCTCCGCCGCCACCGCCCGCCGTCGCTCCGGCCGCGCCCGTGTTCGGAGGCGGTGGAGGTGGAGGCGTTGACCCGCCACCTCCGCCACCTCCGCCACCTCCGCCACCTCCGCTTCCGCTGCCGCTTCCGGTCTTGGTGTCTGCTGCGCCGTCGAGTACCTTCTTCGGTTCCGCGCCCTGCGGCTTGGACGGTGAGGGCACCGGACGGTTGAGAGCCTGCTTCGCGTCCTGTTCGGAGCCGATCGCGTGGTAGAAGTCCAAGCCCGCGAATGCCAGGAACTTGTAGGTCAGATACGGGGCGAAAGCGGCCATCGCCATGAGCACGATCCCGGCGATCGGGTCGCTGATCGAGGCGAGGTCCGCGTCGATCGGGGCAGAGATCTGCGTGATCGCGACCAGGAACATCACGACCAGCACGAGCTTCGAGGCGATCAGGGCGATGACGAACATCGCCCACTTGCCGATCCATCCCCGCGATGCGTCCCAGGACGCCCCGGAGAACGCGAGCGGGGCGAGGACGATCGCCACCAGCAGCAGCGCCTTACGGACCAGCAGGGACAGCCAGACGATCGCGGCGGCGGTGATGGCGAGGCTGGCGAAGAAGATCGTGATGATCGCGCCGACTCCGGGCGAGGCGATGTTGATCCCAACGAGTGCCGCGGCGAGCACCGTGATCTTGTCACCCATGGATTCGGTCGTCTCGCCCGCGGCTTGAATGATGCCGAGGCTGAGCTGGTCGACGATCTCCAGCATCAGAGCCGTGAGCGTGATGACTACGAAGCTGCCGAGCACGCTTTTCGCCAGGCCCAACGCCGCCCTGCTGAGCGCGGTCGGGTCGCGTTTGACCAGCCCGGTGATCAGCTGCAGACAGAAGAACAACAGCATCACGAACACGGCGATGCCGAACAGCAGGTTGTAGACCGAGACGTACTCGGGTGACTGGACATCGACGAGCGTCGTGGTGTCGAACACCGTCCACACGGCCTCGAACAGCCAGCCGGCCGCCGCGCCCATCGCCTGCGCGAGCCAGTCGAACGGGGCGGAGATCAGGCTGGCGGCGGCTTCGCCTGCGGTGTCACAGACGGCGGAGATGACAGGAATGTCGCAGACACCCATCACGAACCTCCCGAAAGATCGGTGCTAGTGGATGGGCGCGGTCAGACCTGCTGGCCGACGTTCCAGAAGAAGTTGATGAGGGTGACCGACGCACCGCACAGGATCGCGGCGCCGCAGGAGACGAGCACGCCGACCTTGCCGCGTGAGGCGAGATGGGGGTTCGAGCTGTTCGCGCCGAAGCCCCACACGATCGCGCTGACGATCAAGGCCAGGACGCTGAGGATCAGACCGACCGTCATCACGGCGCCGACAATCGTGCGCAACTGGGCGATCCCAGGAAGCCCGCTGTCGTTCGGGTTGATGTCGATGTTCATCGGCGCGAGCGCCGCCGGGACGGCGGTGAGGAAATCGGTGGCGAGGTCGAACACGATGGGGCTCCTGACGGGACGAACCCGCACCCACGGGCACGGGAGACGAATGGGATCGCCCAGCAGGTGCACCGCTCTGCCCTCGGCGGCCGAGCGGGGGCGAAGTTCAGAGCTGTTCGCCGATGCCGATCAGCCAGTTCATCCACGCGACGCCGCCACCGGCCAGTGCCGCGGCGCCGACGGCGACGAGCACGCCCGTGCGTGCTTTGGTCGCTGCGGCATGGTTGCCGTTCGCGGACGACACGGCCCAGATGATCGCGCAGACGATGAGCATGAGCACGGCGATCACCAGGACGAAGGTCAGCAGGCCACCGACGACCTCGCGCAGGTCGCCGATGCCCGACAGGCCCTCGAAGTCGGGGAACACGTCCATGCGCGATCAGCTCCGCATCGCCTGGATCGAGTCGTCGCCGGCCTGGTCCGGTTCGTCCTCGGTGTCCGGTGAGGGCGCGCACGAGCCGACCGGGGCGCCGATCTCGGCTTCGGGCAGGTCGGCGGCGTCGTGGGCGTTGAGCCACGCGGCGGCGTCCACCGCGTCTTCGTGGGTGCCGCCTGGGCGCACTTCGAAGTGCAGATGCGGGCCGGTGGAGTTCCCGGAGCTGCCGACATCGCCGATGTGCTGCCCGGCGGTCACCCGGTCGCCGGGCTGGACGTGGATGCCGGACTGCCACATGTGGGCGTACGCGGTCGCCACCGTCGCCCCGTCGATCTGATGCTCGATGACGATCAGTCCGCCATACCCGCCGGAGAACTCCGCGATCGTGACGACCCCCTCCGCTGCGGCGACGATCGGGGTGCTATCAGGCGCGGCGAAGTCGGTGCCGGTGTGGAATGAGGGCTCGCCCGTGATCGGGTGGATGCGTGGCCCGAACCCGCTGGTGAGCACCCAGGTGCCCTCCGGGAGTGGAAACACGACACGCGATGTCTCCGCCATGGAGCCGACCGGGGTTGTCTCGTCAGCACCCCCTGCCGCGGCACTGCCGGTGGTCAGGGCGGTGAGGATGGTCTCGGCGACGGGTTCGTAGTTGCGGTAGCGATCCGGGAAGGCGCTCACCTCGACCGATTGGGCGGCTTCGCCCTTGTCCATCTGCTCCCACCCGGGGATGTCCAGCAGTCCGCGCGGCGAGGGATAGTTCGGACCGCTCGGCCCACCGAAGAACGCCCGAGCCTGATACGTCGAGTCCATCAGCTCGGCGACCGTGCCCCATCCGGACTGCGGGCGCATCTGGAACAGGCCGAGCGAGTCGTGATCTGATCCGTTCCCATCGTTCGGGTAGTCGCCGGACTCGGGATAGGTGCCGGTGTTGGCGAGCATCCGCAGCGTGGACTCGGTGAGCGCAGCCATGAGCGCGATCTGGATGCCGTCGCGGGTGACGCCGTCGATCTGCGACCCGGTCTCGATGATCGTCGCCGCATGCGTGAGTTGGGTGCGGTTCAGCGTGAACGTCTCCCCGTTCGCGGTCGTCACACGCAGCGACTCGGGGATCGCGCCGACGATGAGCCCGGCTCCGGGGACGGTGCAGGCGGCGGAGACCGCGGGGTTCATCAGCACGCCGACGCCGATGAGCCCGAGCGAGGGGCCGAGAAGGACGGCGGCGAGACCCGCGGCGGCGAGCTTCTTCAACATTCCGGATCACCGCAGCGGGTTGTCGAGTTCGGACAGCCGGAGCAGATGACAGGTGTCGTAAGACGGCGGGCAGACGAGGAACACGGTGAACGACACCGCATGCTCGGAATCGACCGGGGTCCCGTTCCAGATGCCGGTGCGGTGCCGGGTGCCCTCGATCGTGATCGCGGTCGTTCCCGCAGCCAGCTGTCCCGACGACTGCGCTTGGGCCTCCGCCCACGCTTCCGGGACGTAGGCGTCCTCGATCGTTAGGGACTGTGCAGTCGCATACTCGCGCAGCTGGAGCCATGCTTCTCGTGTCGGCAGATACGCGGCGACGTCGGAGGCGAGGCCTGCCTGCTCCTCGCCGGTCGGATCGCCGACCTCGAGGATCACGCTCGTGTAGTCCAGCGGCACCAGACCCGCGGCGGTGTCCCACGTGAACAGAGCCTGCGACACGGCTCGAGCGAAGGCCTCCGGGTCTCGAGAGGCCGCGATCGATGACAAGGAAGGAGTCGGGTTCGGCGCGGGGGCGGTCGAGGCCGTGGGGCCGCCGGTCGGTGGCTGCACGGGCGACGCCCCGTCGGGTTCTCTTGGTCCGATAATCAGCCCGTAGACGCCGACACCGGCCAGCACGAGCACGAGCACGGCAGCGACTGCGATGACGACGATCTTGCGGCGGGCGCCGGGCGTGGAGAAGTCTCGGGTCTTCATACCCGTGAGGTGCGCCCGCGCTCCCGCAGACACGTCTCACGATGCCCACTTGACGCGGCCTCAGAGCACGCGCAGGTGCCGTTGCTGCCCGAGCTCGGTGTCCTCGGAGTCGAGAGCAGCTCTGGCGGTGCGCAAGTCATCGGCGAACCGTGCCGTCCCGGCGGCGGCTGCGAGGAAGGAGTCGACCTGCTCATCGGTGAGCACTGCCGCGAGCTCGGCGGCGTCGTAGTGCGTCCACCAGTCGGCGAGCTCACCCCAGGTTTGCACGAATGCGCGCGTGGGGAACCGTACGGTCACATCCTCCTCTGAACCGGGCGTACGCGGCGGCTGGGCTCCCTTCTTTGCTGCGGCCGCTCGCTGAACTGACTCGACTCCGAGCCGTCGCATCTCGGCGCTGCGCGCTTCCTCCTCGTCGGCGCGAGTGCGTGCGTAGAGAGGATGCACGGCAGCGCCCCGCTTGAGCTGTTCCACATCGGCCGTGGCCTGGGCGCGCACATGGTCGGGCTGGGACGGATCGGCAGCGAGGTCCCGCAGGTAGTTGATCTTCTCGTGCGTCTTGTAGGAAACCCCGCCGGGGATCATCGCTGCGGCCTGCTCGCGAGCGTCGCCGGTCGCGGTCGACGGTTCCGGAAATTTTCCGGCACCGTCATGTCCCGGTTGATGCTCGCTGCTGAACTGGGTCGATGCCTTGCGGCGGGCAGCGTCTTCCGCCATCAGCCTCTTCAGTTCCCGGTACAGGCCGGCGGCCTCGAGCTTGGTCAGCGGCTTGTGGAGCGTGTTCTCATCCTGCTCAGCGAGAAGCTGCCCTAGCTGGTCGGAGATCCCGGAACGAATCCACACGTTCACCGTCGTCCAACCGAGCTTCTTGATCGCCGCGAGACGGCGCGCGCCGCACACGAGCACGCCGTCCGGGGTAATCGTGATCGGCTGCAGCAGGCCCTCACGGTCGATGGAGCCGGCCAGTTCATCGATGTCGCCCAGGTCGGTGCGGTGACGGTGCCCAACAAGGATCGAGTCGACAGCACGCCGCAGCTCGATCCCGCCCCCCTTCTGCATCTTCACGATGTTTCGCCCCTGGTGCGGCGTCGACCGTGGATCGGAGCGGCGAGAGAGATCGTGAGAACGAGGTCATCATCGCGCAGAAGCATCTCCGGCGGCTCCTCGAGCAGCAGCCGCAGCAACACGCCTCTACCTGCCGATGTTGCCGCGTATGCCGGATTTGGATTGCCCAGAAGGGCACGAAGCAACGCCGTCCAAGAGGACTGCGGCAGATCCAGCAGCGCGAGCGAATGCCTGTCCCGACGCAGGTTCTCATAGGCGGCCTGCCGAGTGCCCGCCCGCATCAGCGCTGTACAGACATGCTCCACGGCCGCCCGTGCGACATCGGCCGGCCAGTCCAAAGACGAGACCAGGTCGATCGCGTCTTCAACGGCTTTCCCTGCTTTCCCCGCCCTCTCCACAGCTACTTCGCCAGGCTCATCTTCCTCCGCGGCTTGAGGATCGGGAATCTGGAACGCGGGGTGATAGTCCGACAGGGGCGTTTCCCGGTCGGAGAACCGCTCTGGGTCGTGGAACACCGAGATGTGCGGGCGGCGCGCCTGATGCACCGAGCACATCAGCCCCTGCGCTCGTTCCTCGAAGATGCACGTCACCTGCACGCCCTTGGTGACGTATGCCCACGGGTCGTCGGCCTCGCGGGCGCCCTTCCTGCGCATCTCTTCGAACGCCGCCGTCGCTGCCTCCCACGGGTCGAGTCCGTGACGGCGCGCGAGGGGCACGTACTTGCGGGCGGTGTGTTCCATCAGCGCGGCGGCGACCGGATCGTGCTGCCATGCCCCTCGGCCTTCTTCATGCAGGCGTTGCAGCAGCGCCCGCAGCCCTTCGCTGGTCGTGAAGTCCTCGCCGCCGGTCTGTGGGGCGTTCGCGTGCGATGTCGTGGTCATGGTCTAGGCACCTCCTGGCAGGCAGGTGCGCATCCGCTCCCCAGATGAGGTGCGCACAGCTGCATTCCGGAAGGGGCTCATGACCACTCACCCGCTCAGCTCGCCCCGACCGCCGAGCGCGCCGGCCCCGACCGCGCGGTGCCGCGGCCGAATGCGTACAGCGGCGGCAGCCGCTTCGCCCGCTCACCCAGCGACCTCACCCCGTCGAGCGCCTTCTGCCGTGTACGCAACGCCATCGCGGCTTGGAAGTCGATGCCGCGCCCGGCCATCTGCGCGCCCTGCCGGGCCATCAGATCGGTCGGCCGCACCCACTCCACCCCGCGAGCACGCACGTGCGGGTCGAGAGCTCGCTCCGGAGAAGAGCCCCCGGCGACCTTCGCCGCCTCGATCGCTTCTGGCGTCTGCGACCGATCTACGATCTCGTCCTGCGCGATCTCGTCTGGCGTCGCCACCAAGGCGTCGTCTGGCTGCTTGTACGCCTCGGGGGTGGGAGCTGTCGGATCGGACTCCCGAGCTTCCGATCCGGATAGGCCCGGTCGCTCGTGCGCCTCCAGGAAACGGTCGGGCCCGTCAGGCTCATGCACATCGTGGTCGTTCATCGCTACTGCTCCTTCGTGTTGTCGTTCGTGCTCGTGGGTGAGTCGGGGCCATCGGCCAGGTGCCCAGCGGCGAACCACCGGCCGACCGTCGACGCATGCACTCCGAGCTCACGGGCGATCCGCTTGTTAGACCAGCGCGCCTCCCGGAACGCGGCCGCCTGCATCCGCCGATCGCCGCTCGGTCTCTCATCAGGAGCCGCCCGCGCGACATCGCTTTCCGATGTTCGGGCGCGTACCGCCAGCGGAGTCAGATGCTGCGCTGGCGGTGCGTGGTCGTCTCGCGCGGGCGCGACCTTCTCACCGAGCCTTTGAAGTTCCCGTCGTGCTGGGCCGGTGGTCGGTCGGGTGAGCACGACCGTCAGGTGCGTGATCGCCAGCAGCACCACGGGAGGCACGGCGGCGACAGCGGCGGCCAGCACTCCGGGCACGTCGGCGTCCGCGGCGACGACGGCGTGGATCGCGTTGGCAGTCACCGAGACGAGCGCGCCGCCGATCAACAGCGTCCACGGGTACCACGCCGAGCGCTGCCCGCCGAGAGCGACGACGGCGACGGTCGCGACGACGATGATCCCGTCGACAATGAGCGGCCAGGCCCATGACTGCCCGGCGCCGATTCCGGAGCGTGCTGCGAGGTCCGCGAGAGCGGTGAAACTCAACCAGAACGCGCCGGCGGCGATGAACACCGTCCCGACCGCCGCGGTCAGCACCGCCCACCGGCGATCCATCCCGGCGATCATGACAGCCCTCCGAATGCGGGTGCTGGAGCGGCAGGGGCCGGAGCGCGAGCGAAGGAGCCGCCGGGGCGATCCGGCGTCCGCTCCCTGGCCGAGGGATGCGCAGCACGGTAGGCGGAGCGGACGGTCGTGACAATCTCCCGTTCCGCAAGACCTGCATGACCCGCTGCGGCACCCAGAAGGTCAAGAGCTTCCACGGGGTTCACACCGTTCTCCGCAAGGCGGCAGGCAGCCCAGAACAGGCCGCGATTGCGTTCGCCTTCCTGACGGTTCGCGACCCACGCCGCAAGCCGCGACACGTCGGATGCGGCGCCGCTCATCGCCGCGTTCCGAGGTAGCGAGCGAGGTTGCGGGCGCGGGTCGAGGAAGTCCCGCAACCCCGCCGCGTCCACCGGCGCGCTCGGACCAGACCCCAACTGCTGCAGGCGGTAGCCGGCCCTTGCCCCGTTGACGAGAACACTCGACGGCGGCAGCACAATGTATCCGCCGTCCCCGCGGAAGTCGACGGCGGCGCGTGCCGCCTGCCAGGAGCGCTGCTGCTGGCCCGGCACCGCCGGGTAGTAGGCGTGCGTGCCGCCCGACGGCGTGGCCACGAGGAACATCCACCCGTCGACCAAGCCCGCCTGCTGCGCGCGACGCATCGAACCGTAGCCGTTCACGGGCCCATGCACGTCGACGTCGACCACGACGACCCCGGAGACTTCGCCGGTGGGCATGCCGATGTTCGCACCGGGCCGCGCCCGCCACCACACATCGACCTGACGTGCCTCAGTAGTCGCATCGTGGAACCCGTTCTCCGTCACCGGGCGCTTTCCGCCCGGTGCGCACGGGAACACTGGCACCCCAGCGGCGGCGAACTCGCGAGCAGCGACGGCGGGATGCCAGGCTGGTGAGACACGCGTCATCACCTCCGCGAACCCATCACGGGGTTCGCGAGCGTCGTTCCTCGTCTCCTCGGTAGCCACCCGCTCCTCCTCCCGGCAGGCCACCGCAGGAAGCGGTTGCCCTTGCGACCATGAGGTGCGCCGGGAGGGTCAGCGGAGCGAGGACGGACGAAAGATGGTGTGACGACCGTCAGGCTCCACAACGAACCCGACGTGTCTGGCCCGGTCTACTGGCCCGGCAGCAGATACGTCGAGAGGCAGAAGACGAAAACGGGTCATGCGTGAAGAAAGACGGTTCACACAGCGAGTGACGATGCCGGGACTCAGCCTACGGACTCGTCCTCGATGACCCTCCGAGCGCAAAGTTCCTCGAGGGACGGGTGCGGGGTGAGGCGGTACTGCGTCGGGGTGACCCCGAAGCGGCGCTGGAACCAGTTCGACGCTACACGCGGATCGCGCCATCCGGAGGCAGCCGCGGCGCGGCCCACGGACAGATCGGTCTCCTCGATCAGCCGGGTGAACTCGGTCAGCCGGATCTCCGTGAGGAACCGCATCGGCGGCGCCCCGGTGTGCAGCAGAAACATGCGTGTGAGGTGCGTGCGCGAGAGCGAAGCTTCGCGAGCGAGAGCTCCGACCGTCCACGGCTCGGCCATCCGTGTACGGAGCATGCGTACCGTGTCGCCGATATGGCCGATCACCGCCGGGTCGGTCAGGCGCCCGTCAATCGGTCTCCACGGAGGTTGCGTATCACGTTGGCCATTCTCCGCCGAGAGGAACGTCGGCAGCACCATCCCCACCCAGCGGGCGAGCAGCTCAACCGTGCGAGTAGCGACGACTTCTGGCGGATGAGACCCGTCAGACAGGATGCTCATCTGTCGCCACAGCGGTTCGATCTGCCTCAGCGCCTCCACGCCGGGTTCGATCAGCAGCGGTATGCCGCCCCACTCATGCGGGTGGATGCCCGCGAGGACCCGTGAGCGATCCGGGAAGAACCACGACATCTGCGAGAGCCAGAACTCATCATCAGCGTATACCGCCCACATTCGCACAGACGGGGCCGGCCTAATCTGGCACCAGCGTCCCGAGCCGAGAGCGAACGACGTGCCGGGCCGTAGCGTAAAGACGCCGTCGGCCGTCGCGATCTCGCACGTGCCCTCGAGCACGTTCAGAATCTTCGTCTGCCGGAAGATCGCCCGGCTGGACGGAAGAGTCCTCGCAACCTCGACCGCCACAGCTCCAGCGCCACTGCGTCGCGCGGGCGGGAACGAGAGTTGTTCGTGAGCAGTCGGCGCTGCTGAAAGTTGACTCCCGCTCCCACACCGGCCGACTCCCTGGCGTGCTATCGCTCACTCCCGCGAAGCACGACACGATCGAAGACATGGCAGCCAAGCACGGTGCCGATCAGCCCTGGGAAACGGGAAGCTGTCGCACACGGCAGCGGGGCCGTACTCGCGGAGCTACGAGAAGCAACTGCGTGGTGCCGCGCCGACGAAGCCTCTTGCAAGCGAGACAGCAGCTCTGGACGAGCGCGACGCGGCCGGTTGCGTTCACCGGTCGTGCTGGCTAAGGGTGGCGAGGTAGGCGTTGTATTCCTCCCTTTCTGCGTCATCTTGATCTCGTCGGCGATCAGCGAGTGTGAGGTCACGGGAGCGCCAGCGGGATAGTGTGACAATGAGGACGATCAGCAGGGGTAGCTCGGCATATGTCCATGCCAGGGTCCCCGCGATCGCCTGATCGCGAAGCGGGTCGATTGGCCACCCGATCGTGGGATTGGTGAAGGCCACGAACAGTGGTGTACTGCTCAGGAGAAGGATCAGTCCAAAGACGGCGTGGATCTGGATCTCGGCAATTACGTCGATGAGGCGGGCGGCGTAGGACGGGGTGCGGGGCAGTGGGTCGGAGGACCAGAGCGGGACGGCGGCGATGGTCCCGCTGATGAGGAACGTGAGCAGCAGGAGCTCGTGTCCGGCAGGGAGGCGGATGATGACACTGACCAGGTCGGTCAGGTACAGCCCGAGGTAGAGCGCGGCGGCGACGAGGATCGCGACGACGGGGTGCAGAACGGCTCGGGCTAAGCGCGAGCGCAGACCGGCATGCGCAACACGCAGCGCGAACACGCCGAGGCCGCGGTGCGGTGTAGCCCGCAGGAGTAGTCGACCAGGTGAGCCGACGATCAGCAGTGGGGTGACGACGGTCATCAAGGTGATCTGTTGGAACACCAGTGCGGCGACCGACAGACTTCCGTAGGTGTTCAGACCGAGGCCGCCGGTTAGGAAGAGGAGGACACAACCAAGCAGGAAGGAGATGGTCCGCAAGATGGACCATCGACGGCGCTGGGACCAGAGGCGCATTGCTCCCCAGACATAGAGCGCGGCCAGCAGGACGGCGATCGGCGCAAGAAGCGACGCACTGCTCGGTGCGAGGGCGAGCAGATTCTCGACAGTCGGAGGCGCAGTGCCGGAGAGCGTTGTCGTCATGGTCGGTCGAGGATGCTGCGGGCGATGAGCAGTGCATCCCGGTGTATGCCGTGGATGGTGTCGCTGCCGGGGCGGCTGAATCGGGGCATTCCGGCAACGGTTAGGCCTGGGATCGTTGTCTGGGTAGGGTGGTGGCCTGTCGGATGGGCGTGGTCGGGAAGCCAGTCGTCACCGGGGAGATAGCCCGTGGCGGCAATGACGGATGTCGGCCTGAGGGTGGAACCGTCGGCCAGAGATACGGTCGGTCCGTGGGCGCTGGTGACGGCTGAGCTGATAGCTATTCCGTCGCGTCTGAGCGACTGGTAACTGTCGGTGTAAAGCGGCTCCGGTTGACGCTTGCCCTCGATCAGGTGTCTGTATCTGCCACTGCTATGGGGAAAGAACGCGAGGGCGTGCCGGCGCCGGGGGGTGCGAACCGACAGCGTCACGGTGTGAGAGTCGTTCAGCTCCCTCGCCAGTTGCACACCGGTATTCCCGCCGCCGACGATCAGCACATCGCCGGGCGGGAGTTGCTTCGGGTCGTGATAGTCGCTGCTGTGTAACGCCATTCCGGGAACGTCCAGGCCGGAGAACCATTGTGGACGTCGGGGGCGAGAGGCAGCGCCGGTCGCGCAGACCACATTTCGGGTTTGCACGTCACCGACCGACGTCGAAAGTACGAGGGTCGTCTCTTCTGCGCCGCGTCGCTCCACTCCGATGGCGCGGGTCCTCCACAACGGCTTCACTCCTATGCGAGCAGCGGTATCGGCGAGATAGCGGGACATTTCATTCGCCGTCAGGTGGCGGCGCTGATTTCCTACCGTTGGATAGCCGACCAGAGTGCTGTGGCGTGCGTCGCTGAGCAACACCATCGAGTGCCACCTGTTCGCCCAACTCGTCTCTCCGGAGCTCGCGTCGATGATGACGAACTCGTGTTGTGGGGTAAGCCCGCCTTCCACCAAAGCGGCTGCGACGGCGAGGCCTGATTGTCCCGCGCCGACGATAATCGCTCGCCGACGGCCCATGCCCAGCGGGAGCTTCTTGATCGCTCTCCTACTGGTCATTTTCGGAGTATCCGATTCCAGGCTCGCCGAACGGCGGCTTTCATGTCGTCCCACTCGTCTCGAAACGTCGGGAGCGGTTCTCCTTCGCGGCGTTCTGGCGCTCCCAGCCCGATGAGCACAATAATCACCACGAGTGCGATCAGTTGCGCGACGCTGGTTATCCACACGGGATCGTTCCTGCCGCGACGGGAGGGACACGAGCTGACTCAACCCCACGGGTCGGGATGTTCGACGCAACGACGGACAGTTGGTTCATGGGTGGTTCGTATCTATCCGGAGCCTGTGTAGCTGACACCTGCCGCACGCCGTGGGTCGGCGAAGCCGGTCACGGACCGGGTTTGCCAGTCGATCTCGAGAGCCTGTACCGATCCGAACACGGGCGGGTAGCCAGACACCTCCACGGTGTAGCCGCGACCACGGAGCTCGGCGGCGACACTGTCGGACTCGAGGCGAAGGACGTCGTTGGTGAGCAATTGGAATCGTGGGGCGAGGACGGCTTCTTCGACACTCGCATCGTGCATGGCCCACAGGGCGATGACGGTGGCAAGAGTGCTGGGGATCTGTCGCCCACCGGGAAGACCTACTACCAGTACCGGCGGGCCGGTGGCATCGAGGACGAGGCTCGGCGCCGACCAGCTAACCGATCGTGCGCCGGGCCGGACGACGTTCAGCCCGGCAGTACCGATGTCATTGAACCGTTTGAGGGAGTTGTTGAAGAAGAACCCGGCGACGTACTGTTTCGAGCCCCAGAAGTCGGTGACGGTGTTCGTCATGGACACGGTCAGCCCGTTCTCATCGACGACCGAGATGTGCGTCGTGTTCCCGTCGACATCTTCACCCTCCGCTGTCCCAGCCGCGCCCGCGGAGGCCGCCAGGGCGGCGTTGGCCTCCGGGTCGGTGAGCTCGTCAACGGGGACGTCAACGAAGTTCGGGTCGCCGAAGAGCGTCTGAATCGAGTTGTTGGCGATCCGCCAGGCGCGAGTCTGGATGTCGATGAAATCTGCCGACCCGGGAGCTGCCCCGGCGATTCCGAGGGCTTCTTCGATCTGCAGCTGCTGTATCACCGCGGCGCCCGGCAACGCCGGTGCCGCCGAGACGACGGTGTAGTCCCCGAACGTCCCGGCTGGCGGGTCGGACCATTGCACCTCGTAGGCGGCGAGAGATTCGGCGTCGATCCCGGGCACGTCGGCCAGACGCGGAACCAGCGATCCGGTGTAGAACGCGTCCGCGCCCTCCGTGGCGATCGTGCTGAGCGTCTCGGCGAGCGTGCTCTGCACGAATGTCGCGTCGGCGAGCAGCCTTCGGCCGTCAGCGTCATAGAACGGCGGTACGTCCGCCGCGCCACCAGGGAGGTACTGGAGTTGCCCGGCCAGATATGAGGAGAGGGGGGCGCCGTCTCGTGCGAGCGCGATCGCCGGTTCGAGTAGCGTTTCCCAGGGCAGCGTCCCGTAACGCTCGTGCAGGGCCGCCATTCCGGCGACGAACCCAGGGATCCCCGCTCCCGAGGACGGCACCGAGCCAGCGGTGTTCACCTCGTCGCGGTAGTCCACGTAGTCGAGATCGTCGCTATCGGCGATGATGGCCGAGCCGCCGCCGCCGATACTGGACGCGTCCGGCTGCAGTACCGTGTCGGCGAAGGCCGCGGCAATCGCGGCGTCGACCGCGTTGCCGCCTTGGCGGAGGACAGCTGTGCCGGCTTCGGCGGAGAGCGGATGCCCTGCCGCCACCGCGCCTTGGGCGAGCGGAGGAAGCGTCGGCGTGGGGGAGGGCGTCGAGCTACTGAGGGGTGACCGTGTCGGGGTCGGCTCGGTGGGCGTGCAGCCGGCAAGCATCGCCGTCACGAGGACGAGGGCGGCCAGAACGGCCGGCCGGGTGGCGAGGCGGGGCATCTACCGATGCTAACAAACAATCTGCGTAGCTCAGGAGATGCGTAGGTGTGCAGGTTACGATCCGTAGTGATGGGAACCATTACCGCTGCCTCTGCGTCGAAACGGCTCTTCGCGATCGACGCTGCCCGCGGTCTCGCACTGATCGGCATGATCATCGTCAACGTCGGGCCTGTCGCGAACGAGAGCGTGTTTCAACGGTTGTGGTTTCTGCCCTACGGCCGGGCATCGGTGCTGTTCGTCCTCATTGCGGGCGTATCGATGAGCCTGTTCCTGCGCGCCGACCACGGGCGCCGACGGATCATCGTCGTCCTCTGGCGTGCAGCAATCCTGATTGTCGGCGGTCTTCTGCTCGGTTTACTCCCGCACGGGGTCAACGTCATCCTCCCTCTATACGGCGGGCTGTTCCTTGTGGCCCTCCTCTTATATTATACCGGCTTCCGACCAGCGTGCTGATCGGACTCATCACCGTGTTCATGATCGTCGGTCCGCTCATTTTTGTCGGGGAATCCCTCGATCACACCGGCGAACCCCGTCCGGAGCTGGCATGGTCCGGCGACATTCCCGGCCTGCTGCACACGCTGTTCCTGTCGCGTCCGTACCCTCTGGTCGTGTGGATCATCCCGTTCGTGTTCGGGATGATGCTGGGCCGCATGGACCTGCGCGAGCGGCGGGTCCAGAAGGCGATGATCATCACGGGCGGCATCGCCGGCGTCGGCGCCCTGGCCGCAGCCGAGCTGTTCCCCCTCCTTCTCGGTGAACCCGAGCGCGGCTACGGCCTGCTGTTGACGGGGGTGCCCCACGGGCAGATGCCGTTGTGGGTGATCAGCAGCGTGGGCAGCGCGATCTTCGTCACCGGACTCCTGTTGCGGTTCTGGAGTCATCTGTCTCGCTTCGCGACACCAGTGGTCCTCGCCGGACAGATGGCGCTGACGTTCTACGTCGGCCACCTGTTCCTGCTCGCGGCGCTGCGACCCGAGGACGGATTCACGTTCCTGCAGGGCGTCGGCGTCTCCCTTCTCGCCATCGGCGGATGCATCCTCGGAGCGCTCCTATGGATGCGCCACTTCCGCACCGGCCCTCTGGAATGGGCCATCCGCGGCCGATGGCTGGAACTACGCCCCGGAGCGTCCCCATGACCCACCACGACCGAGGAATGCGACGACGATGACTACAGTGACGAGCACGCCAGTCCTTCGCCGCACATTGCGGTGGAGTGCGGGGATCACCGTCGGCCTCGCCTTTGTCGGGGCTTGCATCGGTTGGCTCCTTGCCGCAGAGCGGGGTCTGATCAGCGCGATCACCGGAGTCGTGCTGACCGCCGTCTTCTTGGCAATCACCGCGATCAGCCTGCTTGTCGCGAACCGCTGGTACGGCTCGCCGCTGTACGTGCCAATCTTCTTCGCCATCGTCCTCGGCAGCTGGCTGGCGAAGTTCATCCTGTTCTTCATCACGCTCACCCTGCTTCGCGGTCAGAATTGGATCGAGCCGATGATCTTCTTCGTCGCCGTCGTGATCAGCGTGCTCACCACTCTCGTCCTCGACACGATCATCCTGCTGCGATCGGGGCTCGTGCGCAGACCGGGCTCCGGTCACGGACCCGCAGACCCCATGTCCTCCGGGCAAGCACGCGCGTCCACGCGGACTTGACCGGGCTCACAACCACCGCAGGGAACCGGCCTCTCCATCCAGCCTGACGCTCCCGCCCGCCTGCCTGACCTGGTCAACAGAAGATCCCCATGCGGCAGGGCAGCCCCTCCCCACAGGAGCGCAGACGGATGTGAGTCGTCCGCGAAGTGCGCCTGCCGTTGCGGAGAGTGCTAAGGTTGCATCGTATCTACGCAACTATGCAGGTAACGAGGTTTGATGTGTTGAGTGTGCTGCGGGAGTCTCGCTACCGCAATCTGTTCACCGCTCAGGTGGTGGCGCTGCTGGGAACCGGGCTGCTGACCGTCGCGCTCGGCCTGCTCGCGTACGACATCGCCGGGGCTGATGCCGGGGCGGTGCTGGGCACCGCCCTGACGATCAAGATGGTCGCGTATGTGGGCGTGGCGCCCGTGATCGCCGCTCTAGTGAATCGGCTGCCGAGGAAGGCCGTACTGATCGGGGCGGACGTGATCCGCCTCGCCGTCGCCATCTCTCTGCCGTTCCTCACCGATATCTGGCAAATTTACCTGCTGGTGTTCATCCTGCAGTCCGCGTCGGCGACGTTCACCCCCGCGTTCCAATCACTAATCCCCGTGGTTCTGCCCAACGAACGCGACTACACCAAGGCGCTCTCGCTGTCCCGTCTCGCCTACGACCTCGAAGCACTGGTGAGCCCGTTGCTGGCTGCCGCGCTGCTGAGCGTGATCGAGTTCAACCTGCTGTTCGTGGGCACCGCGGTCGGCTTCGCCCTCTCGGCCGTGCTCGTGCTGGTGACCCCGTTCCCCTCGCGCACACCCGTCACGACCACAGGATCGGTGTGGCACCGCACAACCCTCGGCGCAAGAATCTTCGCCAGGACGCCAAGCCTGCGGTTCCTGATGGCGATGAACCTCGTGGTCGGTGCCGGCACCGCTCTGGTGCTGGTGAACACCGTCGTCTACGCCCGAGACGTGTTCCAGTTCGACAACAGCAGCCTCGGATTCGCGCTCGCCTGCTACGGCGCCGGGTCCCTTCTGGTCGCGATCAACGTCCCGAGACTCGTGGAACGCATCGGCGACCGTCGCCTCATGCTCACCGGAGCCACTGTCAGCTCCCTCGCCCTCATCGGTGCAGTGGGAATGACCGCTTGGGCGACGTCGGCCGCCGGGGGAGGTGCTTGGTGGCTGTTGCTCCCGTTGTGGCTGTTCATCGGCGCAGGGAACTCGATGATCAGCACCCCCTCTGCGCGACTGCTCGCTCGCGCATCGGATGACAACACCCGCAACTACATCTACACGGCGCAGTTCTCCCTTTCCCACGCCTGCTTCCTCATCACCTACCCGCTGGCCGGATGGATCGGCGCCGCAAGCCTGACGGTCGCGGCCGCGGTCCTCGCCGTGATCGCCATCGTGGCGGGGCTGATCGCCAGCCGCGGATGGCGATCCCCGACGAACACACCGAAATCGATTGAACAGGAGAAGATGGCCTCATGACCAACTCGGACAGCACATGCGCTCGGCATCCCGACAGCCCCTATGTAGAACTCGCCGTCGAAATCTTCTCCATGCTCGCCGACGCCACGCGGGTCCGCCTCATCCTCGCGCTCCGCGACGGAGAGATGTCCGTCAACCACCTCGCCGATATCGTCGACAAACACTCGACAGCTGTCTCGCAACATCTCGCGAAGATGAGACTCGCCCGCATCGTCACCACCCGGCAGGAAGGAACCCGGGTCTTCTATCGGCTCACCGACGAGCACGCCGTAGCCCTCGTCGACGAAGCGCTCAAGCAAGCCGAGCATGCCATAGGAACACCGCACCACCACCAGGCGTGATTCAGTACGGAGAAGCCCGGTCAGAGTCCTTCCGCGCTATCGACCACTGCCCCTCTCCGGCGGTCGTACTGTCGCCGGAGACCTCAAGCACTTGGTCGACGTGAGCGCGGAGGAACACGCTGAGAGAATGTCGGAACCGGGCCGATGTCCCGCTCGCGAAGTTTCTGGAGGTACGCGTTGTAGTCGTCCAGTTCGGATGATCCGTGGATGTCAACGTACCGGTCCTGTGCCTCGGATCGTGCGGTGTCTTCCCGGAACCATCGGTGCATGACGTAGATCAGCATGAGGAGTGTGGGGGCCTCGCCGTACGACCAGGCGAGTCCGCCGGCGAGTTGCTGGTCTTCGATGGGGTCTAGTCCCATGGCTTGCGTGGGGGCGACGAAGTGGGTGATGAGCATCGTGGTGGCCATCATGAGGAACACGCCGAAGAAGGCGTGCAGGGCTGCTTCGGCGAACACGTCGAGGGCGCGACCGCCGTGGCTGAGGCGGACCGGCAGCGGGTCGGAGCTCAGGATGGGGATCGTGAAGATGACTCCAGCGCCGAGGAACGCCACCTCGAGGGCGATGTGTCCCGCGGTCGAGCCCAGGATGGAGTCTGCGAAGCCCGCGAGGTATAGGCCGTAGAACGCGGCGAGATAGAGAGGGAGTGCGGCCCATGGGCTCAGTGCCCAGCGCGCGAGTCTACTGCGCAGCCCCGCTTGGGCGACGGCGAGCGCGGTGCGTCCCATTCCCACGTGCGGGGTGGCGCGGAGCAGCAAGGTGCCCGGGGATCCCAGGATGAGTAGCGGCGGAATCGCCATCATCAGAGTGAGTTGCTGGAACATGAACACCGACATGAGCGCGTAGCCGTAGTTCTCCACGGCGAGACCGGTCGTCGCCGCTAGGAGCGCACAGCCGATGAGGAAGCTGAGCGTGCGCCAGACCGACCAGCGTCGACGCCGCACCCACATGCGCACGGCCCCGGCGATGTAGAGAACCGCGAGCAGCCCGGCGAACACGGGTAGCACCGGAAACGCCCCAGGAACCACGGCGAAGTAGTCCGGGAAGGCGGGTGCGACGTCGGGGATCCACGGAGTCATCGACGGATCCCCTCCGGCCCGTCGATGAGCTGAGCGATGAGCACCGACATCAGGGTCGGGGGAACTTGATCAGGCCTCCCGCCACCAGGAAGACGACTGCTGCCGCGGGCTGGATCCCAGTCCAGACAGGTCCGGCGAACGGGAAGGGCATCACCGGATTCCACAGGACGGCGATGGCGACGAACACGGGGATCCACCACCAGTGGCGCGCTTGCACGGCGAACCATCCGACGATCACCGCGAGGATCGACGTGGCGTAGAGCACGACCGGGGCCCAGTCGCTTGCCAGCAGCACGGGGGCGAGGAAGAGTACCGCGGCTGCGAGCAGGCTCGGCGCCAGAGCATTCCGCTGATATGTGGAAGGGGTCCGCTTCTTCTGCGTCATGATTTCTCCATACGTTCGCTCATCTCCTCTGAGGCCAGCGACGGAGTGGGTGCAGCGTTCTCCTCTGCGCCGTGGCGGCGCCGAACAAGCCCGATGGCCAGCACGATGGCACCGACGCCCAGCGCCACGTCTGCCAGGTTGCCGATGAAGAGGTCTGAGTAGGCGAGGAAGTCGGTGACGTATCCGCGACCGAATGCAGGGGGTGCGAAGAGACGGTCCAGGACGTTGCCGATGGCCCCGCCGAGGACGAACCCGATACCGACCGCCCACCAGGTGGTGCGAGAACGGACTGCACTCACGAACAGCACGACCGTCACCACGACTCCGATTGCGGTCAGCAGCGGCGTCGCTCCGGAACCGAACGACAGGATGGCACCCGGGTTGAACGCGAGTTGCAGCCCGAGGAGGTCTCCCAGCAGCGGAATGCGCTCCGTGGTACTCAATTGCGCCAAGGCGACAGCCTTCGACACCTGGTCTATGATGACCGTCGCGCCGGCGACGGCGAATGCAAAGGCGTACTTCGGCACCCGTGCGCCCATCGTCACGCTCCCCTGTCCGTCTTGGCCACGGCACGGTCCCGGCGGCGGCGCTTGCATCCGGCGACGGCGACACCGACAGCACCAGCCACGAGGACGAACCCCATGCCGGTCACAAACAGGATGCCGAGGAACCCGAGATCGTCTCGCTCCACCGGCCGCTCCCCATTCTGCCGTTGGGGGTGGTCGTCGGACTCCGTCTCTTCGACCGTCGGCGACGGCGAGGGGGGTGAGGTCGGCCCGGGAGCGGAGGACGTGGTCGCTGGTGCGACATCCCCAGCGGCGGACGCTGAAGCAGCAGGCGACACCAGCAGAACCGTCGCGGCGATCGGCAGCACGCACGCGACGGTGACCCACGCATACATCCTCACGGCTATCGGATGTTTCATGTGTGATCCTCGTTTCGGTTAGTGGTGTCGTGCGAGCGTGTTCAGGGGCGCTTCATGATGTGACGCGCTATCGAGATCGCGTCACGGCGTGCGCCGGCGAAGGTGTCGGCGTCCCGGCTGCCGTAGGTCGGCATACCCACAACGAACAAACCCGGGACGCCCGTGGTCCCGCGCTTCCCACGACCGGATGTAGCATCGAGTACCCTGCGGGGAAGCCATCCGTCCGCGGGCCGGTATCCGGTCGCGAAGATGATCGATTGCGGAGCGATTCGCCGGCCGTCGTCGAAGACGATGTGCGCTCCGTCCGCGGCGACCGCCGCAGACACCACGTCGATACCAAGCTGCGCCCATTCTGGATCCAGCGAGAGGGCCGCCGCGCCTCTCGCGTCTGTACGACGTCGCCCGACGAGGCGCCGTATCGGTCGACCTGCCGAGGCATACGTCGGTCGGGAGGACAGCGTGACGCGGTGCGTGCTGCTGAGTTCGCGTGCGATCTGCTGGCCGCTGTGACCGGCTCCGACGACCAGAACGTCGCCGCGGGGAATCTGACCTGGTCCGTGATAGTCCGCGCTGTGAACCATGATCCCCGGCACCGCGGCACCCACCGCCCACCCCAGAGTCCGAGGTCGAGCCGCCGCCCCCGTCGCGCAGACGACGTTGCGCGTCTGTACCGGCCCTTCATTCGTTGACAGGAGGAGAGTCGAACCGTCTCCCAGACGTTCCACACCTGTCGCTCTGATGCCCCACATCGTCGTGACCCCCAAACTCGACTCGACGTCGAGGAGATGCTGTTCGATCTCGCGCGGTGACGGGCGTCGATAGGGGTCACCGGTGAGATGCTGGCCGGCGACCGTGCTGCGGCCGGCCTCGGTCAGGAGTTCCATGGACGACCAGCGGAAGGCCCACGAGCGTTGCCCGTCGGGGTTGCTGTCGATCACGGCAAAATCCCGTTGCGGCTGCAGGCCCGAACGTGAGAGTTCGGCGGCGACAGAGAGACCGGCATGGCCGGAGCCGACGATGATCACTCGACGGTGAGAGAGCCCCCGGAGTTTCATGTTCGCTCGCCCGCTGAGACAATCGCAGTCTCCAGGTCGTCGTAGCGCTCGAGCGTGATGGCGTCGCCGTTCACGAAGAACGTCGGAGTTCCGCTCACTCCCAGTGCCCGACCGTCGTTGTAGTCGAGATCGACTCGTGCGACCGTTGCGGGATCCGAGATCGCGGAATCGTAAGCGGCCATGTCCAGGCCCATCTCCTCCGCGAAGCCTCGGAACAGGCTCGCCCGCGATTCCGGGGCTTCACCCCACTCGGCCTGCGTCTCGAAGAGCTTGCGATACATCTCTTCCAGGCGTCCCTGCTGCGCCGCCGCTTCGGCGGCGAATGCGGCGTTCCTGGAGTTCAGGTGCCCCGGCAGAGGGAAGTAGCGGATGACGTAGGTGATCTCGCCGTCGTATCGCTCCCGAAGGTCTTCAACCACGGGGTAGAAGGCACCGCAAGCCTCGCATTCGAAGTCGAGGAACTCGACGACCGTCACCGAGCCGTCTCCCCCATCGTCGAGAACGCGTGAGTTCTCTCGCAGGACCTGTGCCCTGGAACCTCCGTCCTCAGATCCTGGCGGCGAACCGTTTCGCTGGTTGATGAGGACGACGATCACCGCGACGATGATCAGAACGATGGCGGCGGCAAGGGCGACGAGACCGGCTTTCACGGCGGGTTTCATCAGGTACTCCAAGGACTGTTGACACGGTCGAAGATCGAGCGAACGCTCGATGGGGTGCACGCCCGCGAGGCGCGGCACTCCGAGATGTCAGGTCCGCGAGATGCTGAGAGTCGCCAGAGTCAGCGAGGTCCGCCTCAGCGCATCGGGCTTCGAAATAGCACTCGTCCGCGAATGAGCGAGGCCGCTCTCCGCCACCACTGCTGTCGCGCGCCCGAGTAACCGGTACAGCATGACCGCGGCGACGAGCCCGCAGAGAACACCAAGGACGCACAGCACAGCCCCCGCGACCGGGTCCGCCTGTGCTACGCCCGTCGCAAACTGCGTCACCATGCCCGCCGATCCCGCACTGGTTGCATCCGAACCTGCGACATCGGTTTCAAGAGACGACCCGGCTGAAGTCGACGCAGCGGCGACGTCGGCGCTGCAGTAGTCGGCGGCACCAATGGCGAAGATCAGCAGAAGCGTGAGACCGATCATGCCAATAAGCCGCATCATCATCTCACTGCGTTCCAGTCGCCCGGCACAGGCGAATCGGAGTGAGCGGAACACGCTTCGATTGTAGTCATTTGCTCTGGCGCTTCCTTTGAATGAGCCGTAGTCATGCGCTCGCGCTGCACGTTGCGATGACTGATCAGCATCGCTCCTGGTTGGATGAGTGTGTCCTCGTCGCCCCCGCGCATTCCTGCCAGGTGCGACGCCACCCGGTCCGCTACATAGTCGACAACTCGTCCTCTCTGCCAGTTGTACCGTCTCCGGCATGGCCGTACGCGCCTGCTGTGCATTAGCGTTGGTGCGGAGGTGAGCGATGACGGGTGCACGGACCAGGGAGTGGGGCGAGCTCGAACGTGAGTTGCTGCGACTGCTGCGGGGACAAGGGGAACTCGTTAGCGCTCGCCAGCTGCAGGAGTTGTTCTCGGGGCCCGTACCTGCATACACGACGTTGATGACCGCACTCACCCGACTGGAGCGCAAGGGACAAGTGCTGCGCATCGAGCAGTCGCCTCGGAAGGTGCGTTTCTCAGTACCGCGACCGGATGGCAAGGACGCGGGCGCGTCGATGATCTCCACGCTCGACCAGGCGGAGGATCGGAAGGCCGCGTTGCTGGCATTCGCAGGCAACCTGGACGCACAGGACATCGCACTGTTGCGGTCCGTGTTCCCCGACACCGGCCGCCCACGGTGACGGGCGAAGGCCTGCTGCTTTTCACGGCAGCGTCCGCGGGCGCCGCGGTGTTGACGGCGGTGTTGAGCCCGCTGGTGCTGACGGTGGGACGGTGGCAGTTGCTGCACCCGCGGGCCGCGCTGACCGCGTGGTTCGTGGCGTTCTTCCTCGGGCTGAGCTTGGCCGCCGCCGCAGTGGCGGGTAGCGTCATGGCGGCCGTGACCGTCTCGGAGGTGGCATCGCACGGCCAGGCTGTGCTGGTGACGGCGGGCGGGTGGTTGGGCCTGGGGGCTTTCGGGGCCGTGATCGCGTTCGTGGCCACATCGGCTGCGGATTCGACCGGCGCCGAACAGTCGAGTCAAGTAGCGGCGGCGCTGGCCAAATCGCGGGAGGAGCGGGGCGGGTTCACCCTGGTACGGTTCCGCTGCGACCAGCCCATCGCGTGCGCTGTCCCCGGGAAGCACCCGGAGATCCTCCTCTCCACCGCGATGGAGGAGACGCTCACCGTATCGCAGCTGCAGGCGGTCCTCGCACATGAGTACGCGCATCTGCGGCAATGGCACGGGTGGGCGGTCCGGATCGCGCAGATCAATGCGTTGTGCCTGCCCCGCGTGCTGCCGGGGCGCGCACTCCAGCGCGCCACCGTACTGCTCATCGAGTTGGCCGCAGATGACGCGGCCGCCCGGCAGGCGGGCGCCGCGCATCTTGCCAACGCGCTGACTGTGCTCGCGAACACGACCGGCGATGAAAGTATGCACCTGCGTGCCGTGCGCCTCACTGCTCGCCGATGGCCGTCCGCAGGGCGGCGGCGATTGCCGCAGGCGATTCGGATCCTTCCCACCTGACGAAGGACGCAGCAGATCGCATCGAACAGCTCCGGACGACAGTGGCAGCGCTCGGAGGGAAACCCGCCATCGGTGGCGTGGTCGCGCGGACGTCCAGACAAGCACCGCGGCAGGCGCGACTGTCCGCAACTCACCCTCGCGCCACCGGTTCCGGTGAGGTGGCAGCGATCGACTCGGTCCGGCCGAGAACGCCTGTCGAATCCGCCGGCTCCAGGTTTCGTCCTGACCGAACGATCTTGGACATCTTGTAGAGTTAGTGGGGTGCGTGACGGGAAGGACGTGATGGGTATGGATGAGTCCGAGCTCGTGGTGAACGGGATGACCTGCGCACACTGCGAGCGGACGCTGCGAACCGAGCTGAGCGAGGTGCCGGGGGTCGTCGGGGTAGACGCGGACGCCACGTCCGGCCGGGTCCGGCTACAGCACACGAGCCCGGTGGAACGCGCCGCCGTCGAGTCGGCGGTCACGGAGGCCGGCTACACGGTGCTGTCATGGACGACCGACCAGTTGTGACCGTCGCACCCCCGCCCGCACCCGACGTCGCACCGGTGTCCGACCCGCCGGTCAAGCATCTCAGCCGGTGGCCGCTGATTCTGCTCACCGTCCTCGTGGTGATGTTGTCGGTGGCACCGGCGGTCGCGACCACGATCCTGGCCGGCGAAGCCCCATACGACCGGATCTTCGTCAGCTTCCCGGGGCTGGATGTGGGGATCTCCACCGCGGCCGGACAGGGGATCGCGGACCTGTCCTCGACGGTCACGGTCGGTGCGGTGCTATGGATTCTGTTCTTCCGCAATGTGCGCGGGCGAGATGCGTCCCGGGTGGGCGGGTCGATCGAGCTGACCGTGCTGCAGGTCGCGTCCGCGGCGTGGGCGACATCGGCCGGCGCGATGGTCGTGTTGGAGATGCTAGACAGCAGCGGCATCCCTTTCTCCCGACTCGGCGAGCCGGGTGCGATGTCGTTCCTGTACGACGCGAGCGCATTCCCGCGAGCCTGGACGGTCGCGTTCGTCGCGGCGCTGGTGACGTTCGGGGCGAGTATGTTCACCGACCGGTGGACGGGGCTGCTGATCCCGCTGTGGGCATCAGCGTTCGGGATCCTTGCGCCGGTGGTCGTCGGACAGATCCTGGTCGGCCCGAACCACGACTTCGGCAGCGACGCGGGCATCTACCAAGCGCTGCTGACCAGCGCGGCATTCGGGCTGGTGCTGGTCGGCGCCGTCCGCACCCTGACGGGCCGACTCATCGACCCGATCATTCTGTGGCGGTTGGGGAAGACGCTGGTGGTGCTGCTGCCGGTGATCGTGGCCAGCGACCTGCTGCTGGCGTGGTTCAAGCTCGCCGGGTCCGGGCTGCTGGAGTCGGTCACCGGTTGGCAGATTCTGGTCCGTGGTATCTGCCTGCTGGGTGTTGTGGCCGTGATCGCGACCGGGTGCGTGTGGGGGCGGCGCGGACGGTTGACCGCGCGCCGGATCAGCGGGCTGCTGGTGCTCGCGACGGTCCTGATCGGCGGATGGCTCGGGGGCACCGCGGCGATGACCCGGATTCCGCCGCCACAGTATTTCGCGCCGACAAGCATCTCCCAGGTGTTCCTCGGGTTCGAGGTCCCCGACCCGCCGACAGTGCTGGTGCTGTTCACGCAGTGGCGGCCGAACATCCTGTTCCTCGTCGTCGCGATCGCCGCGGTGACGGTGTACCTGTGGGCGGTGCGGCGTGTGCGGCTACGTGGCGACGCGTGGCCGACGGGGCGGACGGCCGCCTGGGTCGCCGGGTGGGCGGTGGTGGTCTTCGTCACCAGCTCGGGGTTCGGGAAGTACTCCGCTCCGGACTTTGGAGTGCACATGATCGTGCACATGAGTCTGAATATGGCTGCCCCGATTCTGCTGGTGCTCGGCGGCGTGATCACGCTGCTGCTGCGAGCGACCCGCTCCGACCCCACGCGCCCGGCCGGAGCGCACGACTGGATCACGTGGGTGCTGCACTGGCCGGTGCTGCGGTTCGTGTTCAACCCGCTGATCGTTTTCATCCTGTTCGTCGGGTCGTACTACGGCCTGTACTTCACCGGTATCTTCGGGGAGTTCATGCGTTTCCATTGGGCGCATCAGCTGATGAACGTGCACTTCCTGATCGCCGGGTACCTGTTCTACGCGCTCGTGATCGGCGTTGACCGGCCACCGCGTCCTCTGCCGCACATCGGCAAGCTCGGCTTTGTTCTCGCCGCGATGCCGTTCCACGCGTTCTTCGGGGTGATCCTCATGACCGGGAACATGCTCATCGCCGAGGACTTCTACCGCAATTTCGCACTGCCCTGGTCAGACCTGCCCGCCGCACAGTACTTCGCAGGCGGGGTCGCGTGGGCTGGGGGTGAGATCCCGCTGCTGCTGGTCATCATCGCCCTCGGAATCCAATGGTCCCGACAGGACGCGAAGGATGCCCGTCGCAAGGATCGGCACCTGGACACCGGCCGCGACGACGAGTTCGACCAGTACAACCGGATGCTCGAACAGCTGGCCGCACGCGGAGCCGCCCGTCCCGCGCCCCGAACCGTCGAGGAGAACGAGACATGACGACCACCACGCCGATGCTCGAGGCGGTGCAGCTGGATGTGTCCGGGATGACCTGCGCGGCCTGCGCGGGCCGCGTCGAGCGTGCCTTGAATGGGCTGGAGGGGGTGAGCGCGAGCGTGAACTACGCCACCGAACGCGCCCTCGTCACTGGACTCTCCCCAGACCGGGTCGACGAGGCGGTCCGGCGGGTGGAAAAGGCCGGGTACGGGGCGCACCCGCATGATGACGCAGACGACGCCTGGTCTCGGCGAGCCACCGAAGTGCGGATCAGCTCGTTGCGGCGCCGGCTGTTGGTCTCGGCGATCCTCACCGTTCCCTTGATGGACATCACTATCGTCCTGGCGCTAGTGCCGGGGTGGCGGTTCCCGGGGTGGGAGTGGGTGTGCGTGCTGTTGGCGCTGCCGATCGTTGCGTGGGCGGCCTGGCCGTTCCACAAGGCGACCCTGCGCAACTTGCGGCACGGCACGGTCAGCATGGACACCCTCGTCTCCCTCGGCATCGCGGCCTCGTTCGGGTGGGCCGTCGCCACCCTCCTGTTCGGCCTCGGTCAGGAGGGCACCGGGTACTGGCTCGGGTTCGGCGTGACCCCGGAAGGCGCGAACTCCGTCTACCTGGATGTCGCCGCCGGGATGACCACCTTCCAGCTCGCCGGCCGCTACTTCGAGACCCGCTCCCGCCGCAAAGCCGGCGACGTGCTCGGCGCGCTGAACCAGCTCGCCGCCACCCACGTCCGCATCCGCACCGACAACACCGAGGAGATCCAGCCGGCGACCGCACTGCGCGCCGGGGACGTCTTCGTAGTACTGCCGGGCGAGACCATCCCCGCGGACGGCGTGATCATCGAGGGGGCCGCGGCGGTGGACGCCAGCATGCTCACCGGCGAACCCGTCCCCGCCGACCTGACACCGGGAGATGGAGTGGTCGGCGGCACGATCAGCATGGACGGCCGGCTAGAGGTACGGGCGACGTTGGTGGGTGCGCATACTCAGCTCGCGCAAATGGCGGCGCTGGCGGAGCAGGCCCAGGCGCGTAAGGCGCGGGTACAGACCCTCGTCGACAAGGTCACCAGCTACTTCGTGCCCGCCGTGATCGTCCTGGCCGTCCTCGTCGCCGCCGGGTGGATGATCGCCGGGACGTCGTTCGAGCAGGCATTCGGGATCGGGATCTCGGTGCTCATCATCGCCTGCCCCTGCGCCCTGGGGCTTGCGACACCGACCGCGCTGATGGTCGGCATCGGCCGAGGAGCGACTCTGGGCATCCTCGTCAAAGGTCAGGACGCGCTCGAAGCCAGCGGCACCATCACCACCGTCGTCCTGGACAAGACCGGCACCCTCACCACCGGCTCGATGACCGCCCACCGCCTCGCCCCCGTTGACGGCGTCACCGAACAGGAGCTCCTCGCCGTCGCCGCGGCTGTCGAGCGCGGCTCCGAGCACATCATCGCCCGAGCCATCCTCACCGCCGCCGAGAACCGAGGCATCGAGATCGCCCCCGTCGCCGGGCTCACCGCCCACCCCGGGCGCGGTGCGTCCGGACAGCTCCACGGCGAGCCGGTCCTCGTCGGCAGCCGGGCGTTCCTCCTCGACCACGCCATCGACGTGCCCGACGAGCCAGACGCCGCCGATAATCTCGACAACAGTACGGGTCAGGCCGCGGAGACATCCGTGCTCGTGGCACGCGGCCGCCTGCTCCTGGGGCGGATCGGGCTCCGGGACACGATCAAACGCGACGCCCGCACCGCAGTCGCCGCACTGCACGCCCAAGGCATGAAGACCGTCCTGCTCACCGGCGACACCCCCGCAGCGGCCGCGAGCGTGGCCGCCCGCCTCGGTATCGACACGGTGCTCGCCGGGGTGCTGCCCGCCCAGAAGGCCGACGCGATCCGCAGCCTGCAGGACAGCGGTGATCGGGTCGCGATGGTCGGCGATGGTATCAATGATGCCGTGGCCCTTGCCGCCGCCGACCTTGGGCTTGCCATGGTCTCCGGCTCCGACATCGCCCTGAAATCCGCCGACATCATCCTCGTCCGCGACGACCTCGCTGTCATCCCCGACGCCATCGCCCTGTCCCGCCGCACCTTGCGCACCATCAAGACCAATCTCGGCTGGGCATTCGGGTACAACATCGCCGCGATCCCCATCGCCGCCGCCGGACTGCTCAATCCGCTCATCGCCGCCGGTGCGATGGCGCTCTCCTCCGTCCTTGTGGTCTACAACAGCCTCCGGTTGCAGAACTTCCGCCGCACCACCACCCCGCGGAGCGACCGTCGCTGACCCCCGCAAGTCCCCCCATATCTACAAGTTGTAGTAGTCTTTGGGTGTGATCGCTGCTCCGTGGAACATCATCCTGACCGTCGCCTTCGTGTTCACCGGTCTGGTCTGCCTGATCGACCTCACGCCCCGGTTGAGGAGGACGCGTCGGAACGGGAAGCCGTTCGACGGGGAGATCCTGATCGACATCAACCACATCCTGATGTCGGCGGCGATGATCTGGATGTCCTGGTCAATGGAGTCCGCGCTCGCGCTATGGGTGCAGGTCGGGGTGTTCGCGATGCTCACCATCGTCCTCGTGCCGTTGCTGGTCCGCGCCCGTGCCGCCACGGCGCGCGTCGACGTGGCGGGGCACCTCGTTCTGAACGCCGCGATGATCTGGATGCTCGCCGCGATGCCGCTGCTGATGGCCGACATGCCCATGGACATGGGTGACGGCTCCGAGATGGGTATGGACGGGCAGATGCCGATGGGCGATGCCGCCCCGATGATGATGGCAACTCCGATATGGGTTGACGTCGTCAACGTGGCCTTCATCGTGCTTAGCGCCGCGACCATGCTGTGGTGGCTCTCCCGGCTGATCCGCAGCGGCCACCATCGCCTGCATGCCGCCTGCCACGCCGTGATGGCCGCCGGCATGGGCGTGATGCTCGTCTTGATGAACGGCTGACACCGCCTCGGCGCCGTTTGCTCCGGAGGGATCGGAACCGAACGTTAGGGGCGGTGCGCATCGTCTCGCGGGATGGACCGCCCCGATGACGTCGAGCGACGGGCGGGCAGGTGGGTCATCGCCCGCTCGAGCGGTCCACGCCCGATCAGTAGCGCCCAGACGGTGCAGCCTGTAATGGTTGCGATGGTCAGAGGCCAGAACGGGGCCGTGTCACGGAACGCGCCGAGGTCGCCGGTGGTGCCAAGGCCGATGCTGGCGAGCACCGCCCACAGGAGGAGCTGTGTGACATAGGCGGTGAGCGGCATGCTGCCGGTGGCCCGCAGCGGCAGGGTGATCCAAATCAGTGGTGTGCGGCAGGCGAGCAGGCACACACTGATCGCGGCGATGGCGAACCCACCGGAGCCGATCACCTCGAGAAGCCCGCTGGAGTGTGGTTCGGCAGTCCACAGCACGTCCCAGAACGCCCCATCGTCGGGGACGTCCCGCGTGCCGGAGACGGCGTCGAGGCCGTACCCGAGGACCGCGAGGGCAATGCCAGCACCGAGCATCGCCAGCTGGGTGCGCAACCGGCGAATGTCGGTGCGGGCGAGTCCGAGGCCGGCGAGCACGAACGCGATCCAGACCGGGAACGGGTAGTGCCACCCGAGCAGCCACGCCGCCATGCGACCGCTGCCGGTCTCCCACCACGGGAGGGCGTCGACCCATGCCTGCAGGAAAGGGGCGAGAAGCCCGATCCCTCCCGCAACGATCAGCACCTGCCGCGGGCGGAGGGGCAAGAATGGCAGCGCGAGGAGGAACAGGATCGCGTAGGCGGGCAGGATGATGTAGACCGGGATACCGAGGCCGAGGAGGACGACGCCCAGTAGCCAGAGCAGCAGGGACCGGTAGACCAGTCGTGCCCGTAGCGCCGGCAGTTCCGCGGGGCTGGGCCGCCGGGCCCCGCCAGCCATCACCCCCAGGGAGACTCCGGCGAGTGTGGCGAACAGGATCGAGGAGCGGCCCTGCACGATGCCCGTCCAGGTTCCCGGGTCGCTCCAGACCAGCGGCGTAATCCACAGCAGGTGCGCGGCGAACATCCCCACCACGGCCATGCCTCGCGCGAGGTCGATGCCGGGGATGCGGTCTTCCGCGTGCAGGCGCGCCCAGTTCACAGCAAAGCGCTCGCGGAGCGGAGTCCGTGCGTCTTGGGAGCCGGGACTGCGCGGTCGGTCGGTGTGAGGCATAGGGGTCTCTTCGCAGGTCGAGCGGACGCAGGGTTTCCGGACTGGTGCGCGGGGGTGGGTCCTAGACCGTTCCGGTCCCCAGCAGGGTGCCGATTCCGTATGTCGCGGCTAGGGCGATGGTGCCGCCGACGACGACACGCACGGCCGCCCGTCCCGGTCGGGCGTTGCCGAGTCGGGCGCCGAGTGCGCCGGTGACGGCGAGGGCGAAGAGCACCAGCACGAAGGTGGCCGGGATGCGGATACCTGTGGGCAGCAGGAGGATCGCGAGGAAGGGCACGACGCCGCCGACGAGGAAGGCGATCGCGGACGCGGTCGCTGCACCCCATGCGCTGACGACCTCATCCTCGGCCAGGCGGTGCTCGATGTCGATGTGGGCGGCCAGCGCGTCGTGAGCGGAGAGCTCGTCGGCGACCCTCCGGGCCGTGGCTTCGGTGAGACCGCGAGCCTGATACGACGCGATCAGTTCCTGGAACTCGGCATCGGGGTCGGCGGCGAGGTGTCCGCGTTCCTCGTCGATCGCGGAGCGTTGGCTGTCACGCTGGCTGCTGACGGAGACGTATTCGCCCAGGGCCATCGAGATGGCGCCGCCGACGAGAGCGGCAACGCCAGCGGAGAGAAGGGCGGGTTCCCCTGCAGCGGCGCTGGCGACGCCGACGACGACAGTCGCGACGGACACGATCCCGTCGTTGGCGCCGAGGACTCCGGCACGCAGCCTGTTGAGACGCTGGACGCGGGCAGCGGAGGACGTGGGAGTGGTCATGGGTCCTTCTTCCAAATCGTATGCGTCGCTAGCGCGATCAAGTGGAGACCGCGTCGTCGACGGGCTGTGCAGAGACCGAGATCTGCGCAGCCCATCGACGGCGTGGGCGCTGTCGTGCATGCTGGCTAGTCGCGCCGCAATGGCTCAAGAGCAGTGTCCGGACCGGTCTTGATGCGGACGCTGAGCAGCTTGGTGGAGTTCAAGAACACGAGAATGTCGGGACCGAGGTGGATGATAGCGGCCTGGATCGGGCCGATCCAGCCCAACAGGGCAGCGGTGATGCCGAGCACATGCACGACGCCGACGCCGACGAACAAGTTCTCCTGGATCGTGCGGTAGGCCCGGCGGGCGATCGCGCGCACGCCGACGATCTTGCTGAGATCGTCGGTCATGAGGGCGACATCGGCGGCCTCGATCGCGGCCTGAGTGCCGCCTGCACCCATCGCGATCCCGGTCTCGGCGAGGGCAAGAGCGGGGGCATCGTTGATGCCGTCGCCGACCATCGCGACCCGCTCACCACGGGCTTGCATCTGTGAGATGACGTCGACCTTGTCCTCCGGGAGCAGATCGGCGTAGACCTCGTCGATGCCGAGGTTCTCTGCGACACGACCGGCGACGGCGGCATTGTCACCGGTGAGCATCGCGATCCGCTTGACACCGTTCACACGGAGCCCGGCGATGGCTTCTTTCGCGCCGGGCCGGATCTGGTCCTCGAGTTCGAAGCTGCCGATCAGACGTCCGTCCGCGGCAACGTGGATGACCGTCGTCGCCTCCGCAGTGGATGGCACGTCGATCCCCGCCTCGGCGAGCAGGGCAGCGTTGCCGACAAGCAGGGCACGTCCTTCGACCGTTCCGGTGACGCCTCGGCCGGGGACGACCTGGAAATCGGTCGGCTCGGGGATCTCTACGCCGGCCTCGCGCACATAGGTGACGATGGCTTCGGCGAGGGGGTGGCTGGAGCGGCGGTCCAGGCCCGCGGTGAGCCGGAGCAGCTCATCACGTTCGACGGAGGCGTCAGCGATGCGGACGGCGCTGACCTTCGGGCTACCGACGGTCAGGGTTCCGGTCTTGTCGAATACGACGGTGGTCGCCCGGGCGAGGCTTTCCAAGTAGATTCCGCCCTTGATCAGGATGCCGCTGCGTGCGGCGCGCGCGATGGCGGCGATGATCACCATCGGGGTCGCCAGCGCCAGTTCCGCGGGCGATGTGAAGATCATGAGTGTAACGATCATGCTCACATCCCGCGTGACGAGGAACACAACCACAAGGAACACGATGATCAACGGGATGAGCCAGGCAGCGACCTTGTCCGCGAGTTTTTGCACGGGGGCGCGGGAATCCTCAGCGTCCTCGACGAGGGCCACGATCCGCGCGAACGTGGTCTGCTCCCCGACCGCTTCGGTGCGCACGTCCAGTGCCCCGGACTTGAGGATCGTGCCGGCGAACACGCGCGAGCCAGCGGACTTGTCCTTCGGGACGCTTTCGCCCGTGACGGACGCCTCATCCGCCGCCCCATCTCCGGCGACGACCGTGCCGTCGACGGGGATGCTGTCACCCGCGCGGACCAGGACAACGTCATCGACGTGCAGCTCCGCGATCGGGACCACGCGCTCCTGCCCGTTGTCACGGACCCGCGCAATAGTAGGGACCGCGCCGATCAGTCCCTGGATGGACGCACGCGCGCGGTCGGTGTTGAGGTCGGCGATGAACTCAGCGATGAGGATGATCACCATGAGCACACTTCCCGCGACCTCTTCGCCTCCGACCAGCGCGAAAATCGTCGCGACGGTGACGAACAACTCGGTTCCGATCTTCCGTTCGGTGAACAGATCGATCAGGCCCGTCTTCACCAGCGGATACAGACCGACGGCGACGGCCACCCACAGCACGGGAACCGGGATGAGCTGCTGCCAGTATAGGAAGGCCACCAACCCGGTCAGAAGGATACGAGCGACCTCGATCCAGCGCTCGCGCGTCATCAAGGACATGAACGTTGTGCGGTTTCCCGCGGGGCGGGCCGCGGTGTCCGCGGCAATGGGGTCGGTCATGGGCGGGTTCCTATCTCTCAGCAGGATGATCGGAGGTCTATCGGGTCTGTGCGTGATGCGTCGGCCGATCCTCCAGATGCACCGCCGCGTAGTGCAGTGCGGTGTTGGCGAGGTCTGCGGCGTGTTCATCGACGAGGTGATAGAGCATGCGTTGACCATCTCGCCGACGGCGGACCATCCCGCTCCGCTGCAGCCGGTTCAGATGCTGGGAAACCGCCGGCGCGGGCCGACCCACTCGGCTCGCGAGCTGGCCAACTGAACTCTCGGGGTGTTGCGCGAGTGCAAGGATGATCCGGATCCGTGTCCCCTCGGCGAGAGTACGGAAAACATCCACGGCTCCCGCGATCGCGCGATCCTCACTTTCCGCCGTCATCTGAACCATCGACACGTCAGCCTTGCTGGATGTTCGTCCGGGAGTGGGCAAAGCGGGCCTCCAAGGCCGCGCCGTGCGCGGGGAGATCCTCCGCGGCGCTGAGCACGCGCACCGTCTCCCGCACGTGGCTGAGGGCAGCGGCCGGGTAGCGCACGGTCTGCACCGCCCGTAGGAACGTGTGCACCGTGAGTCCGGAGGAGAACGTGGCCGTGCCTCCGGTGGGCAGTACATGGTTGGAGCCGGCGCAGTAGTCCCCAAGACTCACCGGCGTGGACGCGCCGATGAAGATCGCGCCAGCGTTACGCACATGCCCGGCCACCCCGTCAGCGTCGTCGCAATGGATCTCGAGATGCTCAGGGGCGTATGCATCGCAGACCTCGATGCCGTGCTCGATGTCGTCGACGATCACGATCGCCGACTGCTGACCCGTCAGAGCAGCCCGCACCCGATCCGCATGGGGCGTGAAGGCGACCTGTCGATCCAGTTCCGTCTGCACGGCAAGGGCCAGGGAGGTGGAATCGGTGACCAAGACGGCGGCGGCGTACTCGTCGTGCTCGGCCTGGCAGATCATGTCGGCAGCAATCAGCATCGGGTCGGCGAGCGAGTCCGCCAGGATCATCACCTCTGTCGCGCCGGCCTCCATGTCCACCGCGACCGTGTCGCGGACCAGACGCTTCGCGGCCGCGACGTACACATTCCCAGGCCCCGTGATCAGATCCACCGGCTGGACGCGACGTTCTTGCGCCGGGTCCTCGATGCCGTACGCGAGAGCAGCGACCGCCTGGGCGCCCCCGATGGCATAGACCTCGTCGATGCCCAGCATCGCCGCCGTCGCGAGGATCGTCGGGTGTGGCAAACCGCCGTGTTCGACCTGCGGGGGGCTCGCCAACGCGATCGAGCGCACACCGGCGACTTGAGCGGGAACCACGTTCATCACCACGGACGACGGGTACACCGCCTTCCCTCCAGGAACGTATACACCAGCCCGCTCGATGGGGAACCAGTTCAACGACACTTGGGCGTCCCCTTCGAAGCCCACCACGACCGGGGCGGGTAACTGTGAGCTCGCGAACCGACGGGTCCGCTCGATCACCTCCTCCAACGCACCACGAAGCTCCGGCGCAAGCGCGGAGGATGCTTCCGCCAAAGCCTCCGCCGGCACCCGCAGCATCTGTTGCTCAACCCGATCGAATCGGGCAGCGAGCTCCGCAACTGCAGGAAACCCGTCGCGTCGCACGTCAGCAATGGTCGAAGACGCCGCAGGAATCGCCCCCGCCAAATCCACGACCGCGCGCGGCACGGCACGGCGCACCTCATCCCGGGTGGCAGAGCTTCCACGAAAACCGATCACGCGCACAGCAACACTTCCGAACGCGTGAGTCATCGCCCGATCCCCCGAGCCACAGGCCCTGCGGGGGCGACACGCAAAGTTGCAGAAGCCATGATCGGCTCGAAGGTGATGGAGATGATGGAGATGATCGTTCCTCTCATAACGAGAACCACGCCGATCCGGGCGAGGCAGTGCAGACCCGACGGCCTGTGGCATGTTCCTCGTCGAAGGAAGTGCCACACCTCATGGTAGCATCATACCTACGCAGTTACGCAGATAATGGGAGATGCGATCGGTTTCACGATCCTCTATCGCCGCACTCGTGATATCTCCGTTGACTGCGCCCCTTTGATTCATCGGAAGCGGAACATCGAGCATCCCCTCAGCCGGCTGAAGACGCGTCGCACGGCTGCTGTTCTCCGCCCGCTTCACAGTGAGCTTGGCCCGATTGGCCACTGGCAGTGATGATCGCCGACACGAGCTACTCCGTCGACGAAGAGCACACACACTGTTGGCACCAAGGGTGCGAGCGGGCGCGCTGCGCGCACCTTGCCGCTGAGGCGGCCCCCTCCTGAGACCGGCTCGGGAGGGGCGCGCCGTGGTGATGACGATCCGCGTGATGTCGTCCGGTCGCGGCTACGAGTATCTCCTCAAGTCGGTCGTCGCGGGCGACGGAGACCGCGACATGGGCACCGCCCTGACCCGCTATTACACCGAGACGGGTAGCCCGCCGGGCCTTTGGCTCGGCGCCGGGCTCACGAGTCTGGACACTGGACAGGGCCCAGCTCTCGCAGATGGTGATCAGGTGACCGAGGAACAGCTCGCACGCCTCCTGGGTGACGGCGTTCATCCGGTGACCGGCGCGCCGCTGGGGTTGCGGTATCCGCGGCTGCAACCCCCGCGCGAGCGCATCGCAACCCGGGTTGCGAAGCTCGACGCATCGCTCACTGGCGGGCACCGAGACGAAGCGATCGACCGCATCCGCGCGGAGGAGCTGGCGAAGAAGCCTCGCACCGCGGTTGCGGGGTTCGATCTGACGTTCTCGCCGCCGAAGTCGCTGAGCGCGATCTGGGGTGTCGCCGACGCGGGCACGCAGTCGCTGATCGCCCAGGCTCATCATGCCGCGATGCGCGACACGCTCGCGCATCTCGAGCAGCGGGTCGCCGCGACTCGGGTCGGGCATGGCGGGATCGCCCGCATGCCGGTGGTCGGCGTCATCGCGACGGCATTCGATCACTACGACTCCCGCGCCGCCGACCCACAGCTGCACACGCACCTGGTCGTGTCGAACAAGGTGCAGGGCGAGGACGGGCACTGGCGGTCGCTGGACTCCCGGACACTGCACCGAGCCACGGTGGCGCTGTCGGCGTCGTACAACGCGTTCCTCACCGATCACACCGCCCGGCTACTGGACGTGGTGTGGGTGCCGGTGGACCGCGGGAAGGACCGCAACACCGGCTGGGAGATCGAGGGCGTCCCGGCCGGGTTGCTCGCAGAGTTCTCCCGCCGCACAACCGGCGGCGGCGATGACGGCGCGGGGATCGCGGAGGCCACGCAACGGCTGATCGACGATTTCGTCGCCGAGTACGGGCGCACCCCGTCGCGCACGACGGTGGCGAAGCTGCGGCAGCAAGCGACGCTGGAGACACGGCCGGAGAAGGATCCGCACTCGCTCGCCGAGCTGACCGCGCAGTGGCGCGAGCGGGCGACCGCCGTGCTCGGCGAAGACGCCACCACCTGGGCTGCACATCTCCTCGCCCGCGGGGCCGGACAGGTGCGCCTGCGGGCCGATGATCTGAATGCTGGGCAGGTGGAGAGCATCGCGGCGGTAGTGCTCATGGAGGTCGCGAACCGGCGGGCGACCTGGGGACGCTGGAACCTGCACGCCGAAGCGATGCGGCAGCTGATGGGTCTGCGCTTCGTCTCTACCCGCGATCGGATCACCGCTCTCGACCAGATCGTGCAGCACGCCGAGGCGCATTCCCTGCGACTCACCCCCGACTACGACCGACCCGTGCCCGACACGTACATGCGCACGGACGGGACGAACCGGTTCCAGCCGGCCGATCAGATCGCGTACTCGAGTCAGGACATCCTCGACGCCGAGACACGGCTCCTCCAGCACGCTGAGGCCGAGGACGCGCCGCGGCTCACGGCGCGTCTCGTCTCCCGGCACGTGACCCGCAAGATCGGCGGAGTGGCCCTTGCCCCGGATCAGGCGGCGGCGATCACGGCGATCGCGGGCTCCGGTCTCACTCTCGATCTGCTCGTCGGACCGGCCGGCGCGGGGAAGACGACTGCGCTGCGCGCACTGCACAGGGCGTGGACGGCCGCGCACGGTAGGGACTCCGTGATCGGGCTGGCGCCTTCGGCCGCTGCTGCCGAGGTTCTCGGCGACAGCTTGGGGGTGCGGGCAGAGAACACGGCGAAGTTCCTCTGGGAGCACGGCATAGGCCGTTGGAGCCTTCAGGCCGGGCAGCTCGTGCTGATCGACGAGGCGTCCCTCGCGGGCACGCTGGCGCTGGATCGCATCACCGCGCACGCGGCAGAGGTCGGGGCGAAGGTCGTGCTGATCGGCGACTGGGCGCAGCTGTCAGCGATCGAGACCGGTGGCGCGTTCGGGATGCTCGTACGCCACCGCCACGGCGTGCCCGAGCTGACCGATGTGCGCCGTTTCACCAACGAGTGGGAGAAGACCGCCAGCCTCGCGCTGCGCCGTGGCGAGCCCGGCGTGCTGGACGTCTACGACGAGCAGGGCCGGCTGCACGGCGGCGGGCTCGACCAGATGCTCGACGTCCTCTACGCCGCGTGGCAGGAAGACCGCGCGGCGGGCCTGTCCACGCTGATGATCGCCGGGAACGGTGAAGCCGTCGCGGAACTGAACCAGCGCGCCCGCGCCGACCTCATAGACGCCGGTCACGTCGACGCCGAGGGAGTGCTCCTTCACGATGGGACGACAGCGGGAGTCGGGGATCTCGTCGTCACCCGCCTCAACGACCGCACTCTCTCTACAGGGCGGTCATGGGTGAAGAACGGCGACAGATGGCACGTCGCCCACCGCTACGACGATGGCTCATTGGCCGTCCGCCGCGTCGGGAAAGGCGATGGCCCCCACGGAAAAGCGCTCGTACTGCCGGCCGGGTACGTCGCCGACGAGGTGGAGCTCGGATACGCGGCGACCGCGCATCGGGCGCAGGGCTCCACCGTGGACACCGCGCACGCGCTCATCGACCCCGAGAAGGCATCCCGAGAACTGTTCTACGTCGCGATGACCCGCGGCCGAGCACGCAACGAGGCGTATGTGATCCAGCCCGACCCGCATGAGGTCGAGCCACACCTTGACCCGCCGGAGGAGAAGACCGTCACCGGACACCTCGCGCGGGTGCTGGCACGCAGCGACGCTGACCCGTCCGCCACCGAGACTCTCGCCCGCGAAGTCGACCGGCACGCATCCCTCGCGACGCTGCTGGACGAATTCGACCTCCTGGCCCGCGAAGCACGCGCCGAACGCTGGGCCGTGCTTCTCGATGTCGCGCCGTTCCCGGAGGACGTCGCTGACGACGTGTTCACCAGCCCCTACTACGAGCACCTTGAAGGGGCCCTTGCCCGGCATGAGGCCGCGGGCCACGATGTGAACGCCACCCTGACGTCCCTCGCACCGACGATCAGCCTCGGAGAAGAGCAAGCCGACCCGGCAGCACGCCTCGCCACAGCACTGGACTCAGCGACGATGAACCTCGCCGCAGGGCGAGGCAAGCGGCCCCGTCGCGTCGCCGGGCTCATCCCCATCCCCGATGCCCCGGCGCCGGACGATGTGCAGGCAGCGCTCGACGCGCGCCGCGTCCTCATCGAAATCGCCGCACGGCGAAGCGCGCAGCATGCGCTGCGCTCCGCCGAGGCGTGGACGAGCAAGCTCCGGCCGCCCAGCGATCAGCGTGCCCAGAACGCATGGCTCGAACGGGTCGCGACCGTGGCGCTCTACCGGAGCCGATACGAGATCGCCGGGTCCGCGCCATTGGGGAACCCGAAGGACATCACCAAGGCCCAACAGGCCGCCGAGTACCGGATCGCATACGCCGCGCTGCGCCGTGCACAGTCTCGCTCCGAACGCGCAACTCACACGATGCCGCACCGGCAGCAACCACAGGCCAGCCCATCGCGGAGCCTGTGATGATCCACTTCAACTGGAGCGTCAATGCAACTGGGGAGCGTGGCACACGGAACAACCCCACGCCGCGTTGCCTGCAGTCGGCTCTGGCTCTCGACCGCGCTGGTCTCTGCCATTCGCAGCCTGGTGCCGCGCGATGTGGTCTTCGAGTGCGCCTAACCCTCCCGCTGCACCGATCGCCGCAGGTTGACGTAGCGCCGCGGGCACAGGGCAAGATGGTCCCGAGCAGCCTGAGCAGTGTCGCTTGCGCTTGCTGACTCGACCTAAGTCTTCACACTGAGGAAAGAACCGAGGCACATCGATGGTGAAGAACGTCATACCCGCAGCTGATGATCACCATGGCGCCCGCTGGATTCGCGCAGCCCTCCAGGTGAACCCCTTCGGTTACGTCGGCAACCCATCCCCCTCCAAGACCTACGCGGATGAAGCAACGTACAACGCCGCCTTGATCGCCGAGTTTCAGGCGCAGAAGATTGAGTTGATAGCGGTCACCGATCACTGGAATGCCAGCAGCGCGTCCCAGCTGATTGCCGACGCGGAAGCTGCCGGCATCGCGGCGCTCCCGGGCTTCGAGGCAAACACGTCTGAGGGCATCCACCTGCTGGTTATGTTCGAGCGCGGCACCTCAACTGAGCAGGTCACTGCCGCGATCGGTGCATGCGGTTTGACGCCCGGAGCCGCGAAGGGCACGACGACGAAGTCGTACGGCGATATCCTGACCGACATGTGTGCCCGCGGCGCGTTGGTGATCCCGGCGCACGCCAACGTCGCCAACGCTGGACTGCTGAGTCGAGCGAAGGGTGACTCGCTCGCCGAGATGATCAAGCACCGCGAACTGCTGGCTATTGGCATCACGCCATCTGTCGCTGAACTGGGTGACCAGGCCAAGATCCTCAAAGGGACCAAGCCCTACGATCGCCGCCATCCGCTGGTGGCGATCCATGCCGACGACATCTGCGACCCGGCGACGCTCGCCTCTCCCGGTGCGAGCACCTGGTTCAAGATGAGTACCCCCAGCCTGTTGGGGCTCCGTCATGCAGTTAAGACGCCGGAGACCCGAGTGAGCACGACCGATCCATCATCGACTTCTCGTGTTCTGCTTCGCGAGATCGCTTGGGACGGCGGCTACCTCGACGGTCAGAAGCTCCACCTTGCGGAGGATCTCACGGCCCTCATCGGCGGACGTGGAACCGGAAAATCCACCGCTATCGAGAGTCTCCGGTACGTGCTGGAGATCCCGCCCATCGGCGAAGCATCCAGCAAAGACCACAAGGAGATGGTCAAGAACGTGCTTGGCGCGGGAACGGTCATCTCGCTCGTCGTCGACGTGGTGTCACCTAGCCCGGCGCGTTTTACTATCGAACGCACAACGAACAGCCCGGCGATCGTTCGTGACTCCAGCGGCACGCAGACGAACCAGCGCCCACGCGACATCGTCGGTAACCTCGAGATCTTCGGTCAGCACGAATTGGCCGAGCTCGCTCAGGACAAAGACCTGATGGCTGAGCTTGTCGCACGCGTCGCCGGCAGGCCAGCGTCGCCTGCCGAGCGAGACGACGTCCTAAAGGATCTGGCGGATAACCGTGATGCACTCGCCAAGCACGAACGAGACCGGGAGGCGCTTGAGACCGAACTCGCGGACATCCCCCGCCTCTCCGAAAGCATGGAAGCGTTCGACAAGACCGATCTTGCGGCGAAGCTTGACCAGAAGACTCGATTGGACAAGGATGGCGCCGTCCTGACTGATGCCTCCGAACGGGTGCAAACCGTTGAGAATCTGGTGAGCGAGTGGGGTATCGAAGCGGTTGTCGAGGAGCTTCGCGCCGAGCTGGCCGACGTCAAGGACTCCCCCCGCAAGACGACTCTGGAGCAACTCGCTCCGGTACTCGGGCAACTCGCCACTGCTCTTGAGCAGGCAACCTCATCCGTGCAGGCCGCCATTGCTGACACCAAGACGCAGATCGAGGCGACCAGGCAGTCGTGGGAGTCTACGACAAAGACCGAGAGCAACGGTGTCTCTGCGGTGCTGCGCGAACTGGTCGAGCAAGGACACAAGCCAGATGAGTACCTGACTCTGCAGGCCAACCTCAATCGGCTCACAAAACGTGCCGAGAAGCGAACCGTCTTCGAGAAGGCGTACAAGAAGCTGACCGGCGAGAGAACGAAGTTGCTTCGCTCGCTGGCTGACATTGACAAGCAGATCGCGAACCAACTCAAGGACGCCATCAAGGCATCCAACGCCGCTACGACGGGAGCTGTGATTGTTAAGCCGATCGCATCACCCGATCGCAGCCATATCAAGGCCGTGATCTCCCACCACTTCACAACCCAGCGCGGCCAGGTGTTCGCCGCCATCGATCGCGATGACTTCAATGTGGCGACGTTCGTAACTGCCGCGCGGTCGGGGTTGGACGCGCTAACGGGGCTGAGCATCACTGGCGCACAAGCGAAGGCCATCGTGGACACCGGAGAACCGTTGTTCAGAGAACTGGAAGAGCAGTCAGTCGGCCTCGCTGTCGAGGTGCAACTCAACGTTGCCTCCAAGGGTGCGCCGGTGGAGTGGCGCCGCCTTGAGGATCTCTCAAAAGGCCAGCGAGCGACTGCACTGTTGCTGCTCTTACTCGGCGCATCAATGAGTCCGCTTGTCATCGACCAACCAGAAGATGACCTCGACAACCGATTCGTATACGACGGCGTCGTTCAAAAGCTGCGATCCCTCAAAGGCACCCGACAGCTAATTGTGAGCACGCACAACGCGAACGTGCCCGTCCTGGGCGACGCCGAGTTGGTCGTAACTCTCGAAGCTGACGGTCAGCACGGCCGCACAGCGACCGACGGCGTCGGATCGCTCGACAACCCGAAGGTGCGAAAGTACGCCGAAGACCTGTTGGAAGGTGGACGCACGGCATTCGATGCCCGTAAGCGCCTGTACGACTTCTAGCTAGATCGCTGACATCTGAGTGGTAGACGAGCCCGGTGACGTCATGACCGATGGCGTGATCCTCGACGGTCGTGCACTTAGCTCCGCCTCTCCGATCGGTGAGCGCGGTCGCGCGAACTGCCTGTCGTTGGTCGTGGTTGCGAGAAAGTCGGGTCTGCTCAGGCGCATCGGCGCCGAGCGTCCGGACCTGATCCGGTGACCCCGGCCGTCGCCATCGCCGGAGACGTGACACCACCGCTAGACGCGACGGCAGTTATCGCTCCTGCGGTCAACGGAGAAACGACGGAGAAACGTACAAACCGACCCGATTCCGCCGCAGATCCGTGCAGATCGACGACGTTGTAGACTGACGGAAGCACCGCCGCAAAGCAGCGAAGTTGCCCGGAATTACGGGGCGGCAGAGCCGCAGAGCGAGGTGGCCTAGATCAGGAGCCTGTGGTGCATTTGGGAACTTCCGCTTCCGGGTACCCGGAACCCAGGTGTTCACCGAGCTGCGGATCGTCCGGGCAGAAGGTCACGAGTCGGACGCCCTCGGCTGCGCACAACCGGGCCAGTTCGTCCCGGTAGCCGAATTCTTCGACCGAGTTGACGGTGTACACCAGGACCACGTCACGGGTTTCGGAACTGTGCTTCTGCACGGAACGCAAATGGCTCATGAACGGTGTGATGCCTACGCCGGCGGCCAGGAACAACAGCGGCGCATGACCGCGCGGCAGCACGAAATCGCCCCACACCCCGGTGGCGGAGACCACGGTTCCCGGGGACAACGAATTCAATTCGCGTTTGAAGCTGCTGGACGGTTCGGAGAGCCGCAGGCCGAAGGCGACCTTGCCGCCGTCGTGCGGGTCCGAGGTGAGGCTGAACACCCGGCGGATGCCCCGCCCGTCTGATCCGCGGTGCGGCAGGGAGAGTTCCATGTACTGGCCGGCCTTGAACCGGGCCGGACGGGGCAGCGTGAAGCTGAACTCCTTGCTGCTCGGGGTCAACGCCTTGGCCCCGAGGTAGGTCAAGCGGAGGCCGCGCCGCTGGCCGAGCGCGAACGCGATGAGATTGCCCACGACCAGGGCGAGCTCCGGGGAGGAATAGACCGGGGGCAGTGCGAACGGGACCGAGAACAATACGGCGACGATCCCCGCCAGCCCCCATTGCTGCCAGCGCCGCGGGGGCAGCGTCAACGGTTCGGAAAGCATGAAGCCGACCAGGAACAACCCGGGATAGGACGTGAATGGCAGCGCAAACGCGGCCGCGGGCTCGTAGAACCCGGAGCCGAGCAGGCGGGCGACGATGATGCTGCTGGACACCAGCAGGAAGATTCCGGCGAAGACCAGTTTCGAGGTGCGGAAGAGCACCAGGAGGATCGCCGGCAGCACGAGCCAGAGCATGGCCGGCGTGGCCACCCACCAACTCGCCCGTTCGGTGCTGACCAGGCCCGGCCCCAGGAACGAGACCAGCAGTGCGCCGATTGCGGCCGGATTGAACAGGTGCCGGCCGCGTACTGCGAACAGGAACTTGGATGCTCCGGCGATGGCGGCGGCGATCGCCAAGACGGTGAGCGGCCGAGCGCTGGTGCTGGGGGTGAACAGGAAAAACAGCAGCAGCCCGGTGATCAGGCTTGATTCCAGGTGGGTATGGGCCCGGAAGAGCTTGGCTGTCAGCCAACTCACGGCCACCGTGACCGACAGGCTGACCACGAGGCTGAGTCCGATCGCGGCGATGCCGAAGCTGATCCAGCCGAGCAGGTCCAGGACCGCCGCATAGCCGGCGAGCACGGCCAGCACCACCAGCACCAGCCGGTACATGGTGAAGCGGCCCAATTGGGTGTCCAGCCAGGATCTCATTGAAAAATCTCCCCGTTGAAGTTGGCCGAGGTTTCGGCACGGCCGTCTGAGAATACCCGGACACTGGCGAAATCGAATTCCGTGGCCAGCACGTCGTGGTCGACGAAGAACAACGCCGTGGCCAAGCCGTCGGCGAGCATCGCGGACTCGGCCATGGCCCAGCTCGCAACCACGGTCTGCACGGGTTTCCCGGTGGCTCCATCGAGTACATGGTGCAGCCCGTCACCCCAGGCGCGCCGGTTCGAAGCCGAACCGCACAACGCTCCGGACACCAATTCGACGACGCCGATCGCCTGCTCCGGAGCATAGGGGTGTTCCAATGCGACCCGTTCGGCGGGCAAACCGCGGACCCGCAAATCCCCGCTCGCGTCGATCACCGAACCCGGGATCCCGAGTGCCGCGAGTTCATCGCCGATCAAATCGACCAATTGCCCTTTGCCGGCGCCGCCCAGGTCGAGGACCACTGGAAGTTTCGTCTGTAATGAAGTGCCCCGCCAGTCGATGGCGTCGGACCAGGCAGGCGCGGCGTGGAACCCGGGCCCGGGCCGCAACGAATATTCCGCGCCGTAGCCTAGGTGCTCGAGTGATTCGGCGACCAAGGGCGTCATCGCACCCGAAGTCAGCCGGTAGAGGCTGCGGTACAGGGGTTCCAACTGCGCCGCTGGCCCGGGCAGCTCGTGCTGCCCGGGCAGCGCGGCCCGGCGGACCGCCGAATCGCTGCGGAATCGCGAGAACCCGCGATCGTAGTCTTCGACCACCGCGGCGATCGATGCCCGGGCGGATGCGGAGAGCTGCTCGATGGTGTCGATCTGCCATTGCGTGCCGATGGCTTCGAACCGGTACGCTGCGGCGGCCGCACCCGCGGTGCCGGTCAGTTCGTGGCTTCTTTCTTGATCTGGTCGATCGCGGCATTGAACCCGCCGCTGGTGAGCGAAGATCCCGAGACTTTGCTGACCTGGAGTTCGTCGATGGGTTTGCCGACGACGATCGCGTTCACGCCGTTGATGAATTCGCCCTGGAACTTCTCGGTGGACGGGTTGCTCGGGTAGGGGGTGAGCTTGAGGTCGGAAACCACACCCGAGCTCAACGTCAGGGTGACGCCGATTTTTTCCTGGCCATTGGGCGAAACGTAATTCCCGTCGGCGCTGTAGGTGCCGTCTTGGTAGCTGCCGGCCGAACTGGTACCGCTGGTTTCGGCTGAGGCGCTCGGCGAGGCGGCGCCGCTGGCGGAGCTGCCGCTCGTGGCGTTCGGAGCACAACCGGCGACCGCTCCCATGAGGGCGATTCCGGCGACCGATACGAACAAGGTCGTAGGGGTTCTGGCTTTCATAGTGGTCTCCATTTCGTTCAGGCGATCAATCGGGCCCATGCCCGCCCGGACTCTTCTCCCGGGATTAAGGTTTCCTTAGGATTACGTTAAATCAGACGGGATCCGAGCCGGATCGGTTCAACCGATTCGGGGATTAGCGCCTGGGGATCTGCTGTGAGCAATCGAACAAGAACGATTCGCACGATTCCGGGTTCCCGCCCGGACAATGCCGGTAGAGTCGGGCGAGTGGTGAAATCAGCGACTTTCAAGGGCCGGATCCTCGTTTTGGCCGGGATCCTCCTGGTTGCGGCGACATTGCGTTCTGCGGTGACCGTGGTGCCGCCCGTGGTCTCCGAAATCAGCAATACGCTGCCGATCGATTCGCTCACCATCGGCCTGCTGGGCATGCTGCCGACCTTGGCCTTCGCCGTTTTCGGATTCCTGACCCCGTTCGTGCTGCGCTGGGCCAGTCTGGAGAAGCTCACGATCCTGGCCATGGCGGTGGCGGTGTTCGGCCAGGTGGCCAGGGTCTTCGCTCCGAACACTCCTTTGTTCCTGGTGTTCACCGTGGTCGGCTTGGCCGGCCTGGGCGCCGGCAACGTGTTGCTGCCGCCATTGGTGAAGCACTATTTCCCGGACCGGGTGGGATTGGTCACCGCGCTCTACGTGACGATGCTCAGCCTCGGTACCGCGATTCCGGCGCAATCGGCGGTCCCGGTGGCCGACGGTTTCGGTTGGCAGACCTCACTCGTCGTGTGGGCGGCGGCCAATCTGGTGGCGGCATTGCCTTGGGTACTGACCCTGCTGGGCCGTTCCGGCCCGCCCCGCAGCGACCAGATCACCGGACCGCAACCCCCGGCGCACGCGGGAGTACCGCCGGCCGGGGCGGCGCAAGGGTCAAGTGCGCGGCAAGAGTCCGCTGCGCCGCAGAAGATCAGCGTCTGGCGTTCGCCGATGGCGATCGGCTTGACCGTGATGTTCGGCTGCACTTCGTTGAACACCTATGCCATGTTCGCCTGGTTGCCGGTGATCCTCAGCGAAGCCGGGCTGAGCCGGGCCGATGCCGGCTCGATGTTGGCGCTGTTCGCGATCCTCGGCTTGCCGTTGAGCCTGCTGGTTCCGCTGCTGGCCAGCCGGATGCGCAACCAGTTCCCGATTGTCGCGGTGCTGTTGGTGGCCTTCGTGGTCGGGTACCTCGGCTTGTGGCTGAGCCCGGCCCAGCTGACCTGGCTCTGGGTAGTGCTGGCCGGAATCGGTCCGGGGACCTTCCCGCTGGCGCTGTTGTTGATCAATCTGCGCACCCGTGGCCGGGAGGCTGCCGGGGCGCTTTCCGGGTTCACCCAGGGGGTGGGCTATGCGATCGCCTGCATCGGGCCGGTGCTTTTCGGCCTGCTGCATCAGGGCACTGGGAACTGGACTGCGGGCTTCGGTTTCCTGTTCGCAACCCTGGCGCTGCTTGGCGTAGGGGCTTTTTTCGCCTGCAGACCGGCTTACCTGGAAGACCAGCAGGCCTGATCCCGGACGCTCGTTGGAAAACAAGTGGAAACATTCTGCAAACTTTCAGGAATGATCCCTAATCTGGATAAATAGAGAGGCCTTCTTCCTATCGGTGGTCGAATTGCGACCGGATGTCCGTGCGGGGAGGGCCTGTCCAATTAACATTTGGGGATCCGGAGGAACCGGTGGGCAGAAGACCATCAGTCGAGTCAGAAGCTGACTTCGCACCAGCTGCTGCCGGGCGCGGCGATGCGGATGCGCCAACCCTGGCCTCCACCAAACGCGCGAAGCAGTGGATCCTCCTGATCGTCGTGGTTTTGGCGATTTCCTTGATCGTCACCTTGGGCGGCCTGATCCGCGGCGCGCTGGCATCCTCCGGCTCCATGGTGCTGCCGACGCCGAACGGTATCCCCACCGTCTACGTCACCGATCCGCCACCGCCCGGGCCGGCGACGGACCCGGGCGACCAGGCTCCCGTGGAGCCGGCGCCGGCATCCACTGTGGTGCCCAGCGGTGCCGTCGCTCCGAATCCGCAACCGGTTTTCGGCACCTTGGCGCTCGATTTGCTGGCCCGGATCCCGGTGCAACCCGCCGCGCCGTCGGCCGGGTACGCACGGAGCAATTTCGGACCCTCCTGGTTGGATCTGGGCGTGGGTTGCGATTCGCGCAACGCCACGCTCAAACGGGACCTCGGCGGCGTGGTCTTAGCGCAAGGAAACAACCAATGCATCGTGCAGGCCGGGGAGCTGAAAGACCCGTATTCCGGCGGGCGGCTGGTTTTCGATCGGGCGGCCGCCTCGATGATCCAGATCGACGAAGTGGTTTCGCTTGCCAATGCTTGGCAGACCGGAGCCCAATCGTTGTCTGCGGCGCAACGGGTCGGCTTTGCCAATGACGCGTTGAACCTGCTCGCCGTCGATGCCGTGACGAGCATTCAGAAGCATTCTGCCGATGCCGCCGGATGGCTGCCGCCGAATGCCGAGTTCAGGTGCGCTTATGTGGCCCGCCAGATCAGCGTGAAGGCGACCTACGGGTTGTGGGTGACCCAGGAAGAACGCGATGCCATGGCCGCAGTGCTTCAGGCTTGCCCGACGACGACGGTCCCCACCAACCAGCGTCCAGCCGATACCGGGATCGCCGCCGGACCGAGTCCGGATTCCGCGCCGGCGGCACCGGCTCCGCAGGGCACCGGCCAGAAACCGCCGGCTCAGAAGAACACCGACCAAATGAACGCCAGCGAAAAGAAGCCCGCTCAGAAGGACTCCGGGCCGAAGCCGCCGGTCGTCGTTCCGCCGGTCCCCACGAAGCCGTCGATTCCGTGGCTGCCACCGTTGCCGCCGTCGGGCGACCAGCCCTGGCCGCCGAACTATTTCCCGGTGCCACCACCGCTGGATCCGCCCTTCGGGCCGTGGAGCAACGGTCCCGGTGATTGGTCGCAGCTGCCGGTCGGGCCACCGGAACTTCCGTTGCTTCCCGGAATCGACGGATCCGGGCTCCCGCCGAACCCGGCGATCCCCGGTCCGCCCGCGCCGGTTCCCACGGTTCCAATCCCCACAGTGCCGAGCAGCGACTTCGGCCAGTCGCAGCCGCCGGCCACGGCGCCCGGGACCCCGTCGGCACCCGCGCCGGGGGCGCCGCCGATTCCGACGGCACCGTTCTGATTCCACCGGTTTTGTCACATTGGGGGCTGCCAGTCCTTCCAACTATGCTTGGACGGTGACTCCTGACGAACTTTCCGTTGCCCTGACCGCCTCTTTGCAGGCCGCCGTCGAAGCCGGCGAGCTTGCGGTTCCGACCGAGGCGGTGCCCGCCGAGGTGCGGGTGGAGCGACCGAAGAATCGGGAACACGGCGATTGGGCCACGAATATCGCCTTGCAGCTGGCCAAACCAGCCGGACTCAATCCGCGGGCCGTCGCGGAACTGCTCAAAGCCCGGATCGAAGCGATCAGCGGGATCGCCCAGGTGCAGATTGCCGGCCCGGGGTTCCTGAACATCACCCTGGACGCGGCGGCCGCCGGCGCCCTGGCCAAGAACATCGTCGAAGCCGGGGCGCACTACGGCGAGAACCAGGTGCTGGCCGGCCATGTGGTGAACGTCGAATTCGTCTCGGCCAATCCGACCGGGCCGTTGCACTTGGCGCATACCCGCTGGGCGGCGGTGGGCGATTCGATCGCGCGGCTGCTCAAGGCCAGCGGCGCCACGGTGACCAGCGAATATTACATCAACGACGCCGGTTCGCAGATGAACAATTTCGGTGCCTCGGTGCTGGCCGCGATCAAAGGCGAGCCGACCCCGGAAGGCGGTTACCCCGGGGCATACATCTCGGAGTTGGCGCAGCAGGTGCTCAAAGACCATCCCGCGGTTCGGGAGCTAACCGATGAGGCCGCATTGCCGGTGGTGCGGGCGGCGGCTTACGCGGCGCAGCTCGCCGACATCAAGGAGACCCTGAACGATTTCGGTGTGCACTTCGACGTGTTCTTCTCGGAACAGGAACTGCACAGCGGCGGCGCGGTCGGGCAAGCCGTGGAACGGCTTCGGGAACAAGGCCATGTCTTCGACCAGGACGGCGCGATCTGGTTGCGCACCACGGATTTCACCGACGACAAGGACCGGGTGCTGATCCGGGCGAATGGCGAGCCCACCTATTTCGCGGCCGATGCCGCATATTACCTGTCCAAAAAAGACCGCGGATTCGTGGAGAAGATCTACCTCCTCGGCGCTGACCACCATGGTTACATCGGTCGGCTCAAGGCGATCGCCGCCTGCGCCGGCGACGACCCGGAACGCAATATCGAAGTCCTGATCGGCCAGATGGTCTCGGTCAACGGCGCGCGGTTGTCCAAGCGGGCCGGCAACATCGTCGAACTCCGGGATTTGCTCAATTGGCTCGGTGCCGATGCATTGCGCTATTCGCTCGGCCGTTCGCCGGCCAACTCGCCGCTCGCTTTGGAACCGGAACAGCTGCAGAAAGCCACCAACGACAATCCGGTGTTCTACGTGCAATACGCCCATGCCCGGACCAAAGCGGTGGACCGGAATGCGGAGGCAGCGGGCGTGGACCGGAGCGAATTCGACGCCGCGGCCCTGGTCCATCCGACCGAGTCCAATCTGCTGGCCCAGCTGGGTGCCTTCCCCTCAGTGGTCGCCGAAGCCGCGAAATTCCGCGAACCGCACCGCATCGCCCGGCATCTGGAGGTCATCGCGGGCGCTTATCACCGCTGGTACGACGCTTGCCGGGTGACTCCGTTGTCGGGCGATCCGGTGACGGCGTTGAACCGGACCCGGCTTTGGCTCAATGACGCTACCGGGCAGGTCTTGGCCAATGGCCTGGATCTGCTCGGCGTCAGCGCCCCCGAAAGGATGTAGCAGTGCTTTCTCCGACCTCAGGTCCGTCGCCTCTGGCCCCGGACTGGTTGAGTTTGCCGGTCGACCCGAATGCGCTGCGGGCGCAGGAGTGGGCGCACGACGTGGTCAGGCATCCGGCAGGCGAATTGGCGATCGACGGGCTCAGTGTCCAGCAACTCGCCGAGGAATTCGGTTCGCCGCTGTTCGTGCTGTCCGAAGCGGACTTCCGGCGGCGCGCCCGAGAGTTCCGGAACGCCTTCGACGAGGCGTTCGCCGAGCTCGGCGGCGGCGTGGACGTCTACTACGCGGGCAAATCCTTTCTCTGCACCGAGGTCGCGCGTTGGGTGATGGACGAGGGACTGCGGTTGGACACCTGTTCCGGCGGCGAGCTGCTCGTGGCGCAGCGGGCCGGGGTGCCGGGAGTGAAGCTGGGTCTGCACGGCAACAACAAATCCGATGCGGAGATCCGGCGTGCGTTGGACCTCGGCGTCGGCCGGATCGTGGCGGATTCGCTGCCGGAAATCCAGCGGATCGAATCGATCGCCGCGGCTTCGGGCCGGATCGCCAAAGTGATGTTGCGCTTGACCCCCGGGGTCCATGCGCACACCCACGAGTTCATCGCCACCGCGCATGAGGATCAGAAATTCGGCCTCTCGCTGGCTGGATCGGACGGGCCCAGCCCAGCCGAACAAGCGGTGCTGGCGGCAACCGCCGCCGAACACATCGAGCTGCTCGGCATCCACTGCCACATCGGTTCGCAGATCTTCGAGTCCGAAGGGTTCGCGGTCGCGGCGCAACGGCTGCTCGGCTTCAGCGCGAAAATGAAGTCCCGGCACGGGGTCGAACTTGGCGAATTGGATCTGGGCGGCGGATACGGAATCGCCTACACCGAAGCCGATAACCCGCGGCCCACCGCGGAAATCGCCCGCGAGATGGCTGCCGTGGTGGCCGAAGAATGCACCCGGCTGGCCTTGCCGGCACCGCGGATTTCGATCGAGCCCGGCCGTGCGATCGTCGGGCCGAGCACCTTCACGCTTTATCGGGTGGGCACGGTCAAGACCGTCGTCGTGGACGGTGCGGCCGGTCCGGCCGAACGCCGTTACCTTTCGGTGGACGGCGGAATGAGCGACAACCCGAGGCCGGTGCTTTACGACGCCGACTATTCCGCGGTCCTGGCGAACCGGGCCAGCTCTGCCGCCCCGGTGCTTTCCCGGGTGGTGGGCAAACATTGCGAGTCCGGCGACATCGTGGTCCGGGACGCCTACCTGCCAGGAGATGTCCGGGCCGGAGACCTGTTGGCGGTGCCGGCGACCGGTGCCTATTGCTGGGTTCTGGCGAGCAACTACAACTACCTGCCCCGGCCTGCCGTGGTCGCCGTCCGGGACGGTGCGGCACGGGTGATCGTCCGGGCCGAGACCGAAGAAGATTTGTTGTCCCGCGATCCAGGAGCCTGATTTCTTGACTGAGTTAAATAGCGCCACCAGCCCGAACCCGGACACGCTCAAAGTCGCATTGTTGGGTTGCGGCAACGTCGGCAGCCAAGTGGCCCGCATCCTGTTGCGCGATGCCGACTCGTTGGCGGCCCGGACCGGCGCCCGGTTGGAACTGATCGGCATCGCGGTACGCGATCTGGAACTGGCCCGGGACCCCGCAATCCCCGCGGCTTTGTTCACCGATGACGCCCGGGCCCTGGTCCGCTCGGCGGATCTGGTGATCGAGCTGCTCGGCGGAATCGAGCCGGCCCGGGAACTGATCCGATCGGCGCTCGAGCACGGCGCATCGGTGGTGAGTGGGAACAAGGCCCTGCTGGCCGCCGAGGGTCCGGCACTGTACGAACTCGCGGACGCCACCGGAGTGCAGCTCTCCTATGAGGCCGCAGTGGCCGGCGCGATCCCGATCCTGCGACCGATCCGGGACAGCCTGGCCGGCGATAAGATCACCCGGGTGCTCGGCATCGTCAACGGCACCACGAACTACATCTTGGACCAGATGGACTCCACCGGCGCGGATTTCGAATCGGCCCTGGCCGAGGCGCAGCGGCTGGGTTATGCCGAGGCGGACCCGACCGCCGACGTCGACGGACACGATGCCGCGGCCAAAGCCGCGATTCTGGCTTCGTTGTCCTTCCATACCCGGTTTGCCCTGGAGAACGTGCATTGTGAGGGGATCCGGACGATCAGCGCAGCGGATATCGAGGCGGCCCGCGCCTCGGGGCTGGTGATCAAACTGCTGGCCATCGCGGAAAAAGTCGAGCTCGACGGCGCGGGCCAGGCCGGCGTGAACGTCCGGGTGCATCCGACGTTGTTGCCGCGGGAACATCCGCTGGCTTCGGTGCGCGGGGCGTTCAATGCGGTTTTCGTCGAAGCGGAATATGCCGGCGAACTGATGTTCTACGGGCAGGGCGCCGGCGGGCTGGCCACGGCTTCGGCAGTCCTGGGCGACCTGGTCTCGGCCGCCCGGCGGATCGTGTTGGGCGGTCCGGGCCGGACCGAAACCACGAAAGGCTCAGTTCCTGCTTTGGGCATCGACGCGGTGCAGACGAGCTACAGCATCGGCCTCGAGGTCGCAGACCAGCCGGGGGTGCTCGCCAAAGTCGCCCAGATCTTCGCGGCGCACGGCGTCTCGATCGAGACCATGCGGCAGACCATCCACCCGGCAGCCGAGGCAACCGGCAGCACCGCGCGCTATGCCGAATTGCGCATCGTGACGCACCGCGCAATCGAATCCGCACTCGCCGCCACGGTGGCCCAAATCCGAGATCTGGACGTGATCACTTCGGTGACCTCGGTCCTGAGGGTAGAAGGAGTCTGAGGACAGATATGGCCCAGCAATGGCGCGGAGTGATCCGCGAATACGCCGAACGTTTGCCGGTTTCCGAAACCACCCGGGTGATCACCCTGGGCGAGGGCGGCACGCCGCTCGTCCCCGCGCGGGCGTTGTCGGAGCTGACCGGTTGCCGGATCCAGATCAAAGTGGAGGGCATGAACCCCACCGGCAGCTTCAAAGACCGGGGGATGACCATGGCGATCACCGCCGCGGTGGAAGCCGGAGCGAAAGCCGTGGTCTGTGCTTCGACCGGGAACACTTCGGCATCCGCGGCGGCTTATGCCACCGCGGCCGGGCTGACCTGCGCGGTGCTGGTTCCGGCCGGCAAGATCGCGATGGGCAAACTCAGCCAAGCGGTCGCGCACGGCGCCACGCTGCTCCAGGTCGACGGCAATTTCGACAACTGCCTCGAGGTGGCGCGCAAGCTCGCCGACGCTTACCCGGTGTTCTTGGTGAACTCGGTCAATCCGGCCCGGATCGAAGGCCAGAAGACCGGTGCTTTCGAAGTGGTCGACGTCTTGGGCGATGCGCCGGACATCCATGCCCTGCCGGTGGGCAACGCCGGCAACATCACGGCGTATTGGAAAGGCTACCGGGAGTATGCGGAGCCGTTCCAAGGCCAGCCCGCGCTGGCCTCGAAGCTGCCGAAAATGTGGGGATTCCAAGCTGCCGGGTCCGCGCCGATCGTCGCCGGACACCCGATCACCGAACCGGAGACTTTGGCGACCGCGATCCGGATCGGCAATCCGGCGTCGTGGGAACAGGCCGTGGCGGCCAGAGACGAATCGCAGGGCGTGATCGAGGCGGTCACCGATGCCGAGATCCTGGAAGCGCACCGTTGGCTTTCCGCGAAGGAAGGGGTTTTCGTCGAACCCGCCTCGGCAGCCGGGGCCGCCGGGATCCTGAAGAAGTTCCGGGCCGGCGAGCTGGCCCCGGGGCAGAGCATCGTGGTCACCGTCACCGGACACGGCTTGAAGGATCCGGAGTGGGCGCTGCAGAACCCGGACGGCAGCCCGGTTGAACCGCGCAAAGTCGAGTTCGACGTGGTCAGTGTGGCCCGCGAACTGGGTCTGGAAGACTGAAATGAGCCAGAAACGGCCGTTGCTGGCCGCCGGGCAGAGCGTCACCGTGCACGTCCCCGCGACCAGTGCGAATCTGGGACCCGGGTTCGATTCCTTGGGCCTGGCCCTCCGGCTGCACGACACGTTGACCGTGCTGACCTTGGCTTCGGACGAACTGGAGTTCGTGCTGGGCGGCGAGGGAGCGGACTCCCTGCCCCGCGATGCCTCGCACTTGACTGTGCGCACCATCGATGCGGCTCTGGCGAAGCTCGGATTCGACCGGGCCGGTTTGCGGATCGAAGCCGACAACGTGATTCCGCACGGCAGGGGACTGGGTTCCTCGGCAGCCGCCATCGTCGCGGCGCTGCTCGCGGCCACGGCCTTGCTCCCGGAAGCCGAGCGCCCGGATTCGGACTGGGTCTTCCAGTTCGCTTCGGAGCTCGAAGGGCACCCCGACAATGTGGCTCCGGCACTGTTCGGCGGATTGGCAGTCTCCTGGCACGACGACGCGGGTTATCGCAGCGCCAAGCTCGCGGTCGACCCTTCGATCCGTCCGGTGATCGCGGTTCCGGAAACCGAATTGTCGACCGAAACCGCCCGGGCGATGCTGCCTTCGTCGATTTCGCACCAGAGCGCAGCGGCGAACTCGGGACGGACCGCGCTTTTGGTCCACGCGATGACCGCTGCCCCGGAATACCTTTTCGCCGGCACCGAGGATTACCTGCACCAGGAATACCGGGCGCAGGCGATGGCGTCCAGTGCGCAACTGCTGGAACTGTGGCGCGGTGCCGGCCTGGCCGCGGTGATTTCCGGCGCCGGGCCCACCGTCCTGGTCTTGGCGGAAGGCCCGGACCAAGTGGAAAAGTCCCGGCAATTGGCTGCCGACGCGGCGTGGCGCGTCCAAGAACTCGAAATCGACATCGAAGGTGCTAAAATGATCTTGCATCGGCAGTCATAGCCTGCCCGAATGGGACCGCTATTGTCGGTTAGCCACTTGAGATGCAAAACTTCCCGGAGCTGCGGAACCGTCACGCTCGAGGCTTTTCCCCATAACAAGTAATTTTGTGGCAGACCTCAGGCTCGGAACGCGTATGTCCGTGGGAGTCGTTTCACCTACTAGCGCCAGCGCCGTCGTGTGCTGTTGCTACCAATCAAGATGCCGGAACCGGTTCAGTCGAACCGGACAGCCTGCGGATTGAGACCAATCAATGCGATCCCATGGACGCCATGGGATCGGTATCGAGGGGGAAGGATCCTTCGTGACAGAAACCACCAGCCTGAATTCAGGCGTGGACAATGCCGAATCTGCCTCATCTGAGGCTCCGGCGAAATCAAATGGACTTGCCGGACTGAAGCTGGCACAACTGCAGGCGCTCGCCGGCCAACTGGGCATCACCGGCGGTTCGCGGATGCGCAAAGGCGACCTGGTCGCGGCGATCTCGGCGCATCAGCGCGGTTCGTCAGTGGCCGACCGGAAGACGCAGAGTCGGAATGAGCCGGCTGAAACCGCGTCGAACGGTGCTGCTCCGGCAGCTGAAGCTCCGAAAACCGATGCCGCCCCGGCCCGACGCGGACGCAGCCGCCGTGCTGCCAGCGACGGGGTAGTGGCCGCCGAAACGGCCGGCGCAACGGACCCGAGCCAGGCTGCGTCGGATTCGGCCCCGGTCGAGGACAAGCCGGCGAACGGGGGCAACGAGAATGGCTCGCGCCGTCAGCGCGGCCGGAACCGCCGCGCCGACGATTCCGGGACTGCTGCTGCGGAGAACGCACCGCAGAGCGAGGAAAGCTCCGAGCCGCGCTCGGATGCCGCTGCGGATCAGGCGAACCGGGACTCGGGCCAAACCCGCAACGAGGGCCGCCAGCGCCAGGAGGGCCAGGGCAACAACGGCCAGAACAACCGGCGGGACAACGACGAAGACGGCAACAACCGCAACGACCGGAACAACCGGAACGAGCGTCGCCGCAACCGCAACCGCAATGAGGCCAACGACAACGACGGCGCAGGCAACAACAATGCCCGCAACGATCGCAATAGCGGAAACGACCGCGACGCCGGGAATTCCCGCAATGACCGCAACAGCGGAAACTCGCGCAACGGCCGCAATGACCGGAACGACCGCAACGACCGCAATGACCGGTTCCGGGATCGCAACGACCGCCGTCGCAATCGCAACCAGGGCCCCGAGGTCGACGACGTCGAGGTGACCGAAGACGATGTGCTGTTGCCGGTAGCCGGCATCTTGGACGTCCTGGAGAACTACGCCTTCGTGCGCACCTCCGGGTACCTCCCAGGCTCCAACGACGTGTACGTTTCGCTGTCCCAGGTCAAGAAGTACAACCTGCGCAAGGGCGATGCCGTGGTCGGTGCGATCCGGGCCCCGCGGGAAGGCGAAGACCGCAACCAGCAGAACCAGCGGCAGAAGTTCAATGCCCTGGTGCGGATCACCAGTGTCAACGGCAAATCGCCGGAAGAGCTCAAGGACCGGGTGGATTTCGCCAAGCTGGTTCCGCTCTACCCCTCCGAGCGGCTGCGCTTGGAAACCGATCCGAAGATCATCGGACCGCGCGTCATCGACTTGGTGGCGCCGATCGGCAAAGGCCAGCGCGGCTTGATCGTTTCGCCGCCCAAGGCCGGCAAGACTTTGATCTTGCAGGCGATCGCCAATGCGATCACGATCAACAACCCCGAAGTGCATTTGATGATGGTCTTGGTGGACGAACGCCCCGAAGAAGTCACCGATATGCAGCGGACCGTGAAGGGCGAAGTCATCGCTTCGACCTTCGACCGTCCGGCCGACGACCACACGCAGGTCGCCGAGCTGTCCATCGAGCGGGCCAAACGCCTGGTCGAAATGGGCATGGACGTGGTGGTCCTGCTGGACTCGATGACCCGTTTGGGCCGTGCCTACAACAACTCCGCCCCGTCGTCGGGCCGGATCCTCTCCGGTGGTGTCGACTCGGCGGCGCTGTACCCGCCGAAGCGGTTCTTCGGTGCGGCACGGAACATCGAAAACGGCGGTTCGTTGACCATCCTGGCCACCGCGCTGGTGGAAACCGGTTCCAAAGCCGACGAAGTCATCTTCGAAGAGTTCAAGGGCACCGGCAACATGGAATTGCGCCTGTCCCGGAACCTTGCGGACAAGCGGATCTTCCCGGCGGTCGACGTCAACAGCTCCGGAACCCGCCGCGAGGAGAATCTGCTCTCCCCGGAGGAAGTCCGGATCATGTGGAAGCTGCGCCGGGTGCTTTCCGGCTTGGAGCAGCAGCAGTCGCTTGAACTGCTCACCTCGAAGCTGCGTGAAACGCAGAGCAACGTGGAGTTCCTGATGCAGGTGCAGAAGACGACGCTCGGCGCGAAGTCGGACGACGACAAATAGCTTCGCCACCGTTGGGGCGGCAGGTCACGGGCTTTTCGGAGCGACACCGACCGTGAACTGCCTCCCCAACGGTTTTTTTTGTTCGTCAAAACAGGTTTTGCGAAAGGTAGTACACAATGTTCGAGTCAATACAGGGCCTGTTGGATGAGCATGCCGAATTGCAGCTCAAGCTCAGCGACCCGGCCGTCCATGCGGACCAGTCGCTGGCCCGCAAACTCGGCCGCCGTTACGCCGAACTGAGCAATATCGTCGAGGGCCACCACCAAGTGCAGCAGCTGTCCGACGACCTTTCCGCAGCCCGCGAAATGGCGGCTGAGGACTCGGAGTTCGCGGCCGAAGTCCCGGTTCTGGAAGAGCAACTGACCCAGGCACAGGAGAAACTGCGCCGGCTGTTGATCCCGCGTGACCCGGATGACGGGCGCGATGTGATCCTCGAAGTGAAGGCCGGTGAAGGCGGCGACGAATCGGCGCTGTTCGCTGCGGACCTGGTCCGGATGTACAGCCGTTATGCCGAATCGAAGGGCTGGAAAATCGAGGTCATTTCGGCCACTGAATCCGACCTGGGCGGCTACAAAGACATCCAGATCGCGGTCAAAGGCCGTTCCAACGATCCGGCTGAAGGCGTGTTCGCTTCGCTCAAATTCGAAGGCGGCGTGCACCGGGTGCAGCGGGTTCCGGTGACCGAATCGCAGGGCCGGATCCATACCTCGGCCGCTGGGGTCCTGGTTTTCCCGGAAGTCGACGAACCGGAAGAAGTGGAAATCAGCCAAAACGATTTGAAGATCGACGTTTACCGGTCGTCGGGCCCGGGCGGGCAGTCGGTCAACACCACCGACTCTGCGGTCCGGATCACCCACTTGCCCACTGGAATCGTGGTGGCGATGCAAAACGAAAAGTCCCAGTTGCAGAACCGGGAAGCCGGCATGCGCGTGCTCCGCGCGCGGATCCTGGCCCATCAGCAAGAGCAGATCGACGCGGAAAACTCGGCGGCCCGGAAGTCGCAGATCCGCACCATGGACCGCTCGGAACGGATCCGGACCTACAATTTCCCGGAAAACCGGATTGCCGATCACCGCACCGGGTACAAGGCGTACAACCTGGACGCCGTGATGAACGGAGACCTGGAGCCGGTGATCCAATCGGCGATCGAAATGGACGAACAGTCCCGGCTCGATGCGTTGTCCGGCAGCTCCGACTAGCCCGGTCCCGCCGTGCTGAATGATGATCCGGCCGACCTCGCCGCGGCATTGCGCGCTGCCGCTGCCGAGCTTACCGCCGCAGGCGTGCCTTCGCCGCGGGCCGATGCCGAGCTGCTCGCCGCGCACCTGCTCGGAATCGGGTTGGGCGAGCTGCGGGTAGCTGCTTTGCTGGGCGCCGGGGTGCCGGACGGGTTCGCCGATCTGGTCGCCGAGCGGGCCCGGCGCATTCCGCTGCAGCACTTGACCGGAGTGGCGCACTTCCGCCGTCTGGAACTCGCCGTCGGCCCCGGAGTGTTCATTCCGCGACCGGAAACCGAAGGCGTCGCGCAGTTGGTGATCGACTACCTGCTGACCGGTCCGGCAGCTGGAACCGACCGTCCGGTGGCGATCGACTTGGGCACCGGATCGGGTGCTCTGGCGGCTTCGATTGCTGCTGAAGTGCCGCATTCGCGGGTCTATGCGGTGGAACTCTCGGAGCTGGCGCATGCCTGGGCGAGCCGGAATCTGCGCGATTACGGGGACCGAGTCAGCTTGCGTCTGGGCGATTTGCGCACCGCTTTCGACGACCTGGATGGACAGGCCGACGTCGTGGTGAGCAATCCGCCGTACATCCCGGATGATGCGGTGCCGAACGAGCCCGAAGTGGCCGAGCATGATCCCGAGCTCGCGCTCTACGGCGGCGGCGGTGATGGGATGTTGCTGCCTTCGGCCGCGTTGCGCAGTGCGGCCAGGCTGCTCCGGCCCGGCGGTTATTTCGTGATGGAACACGCCGAAGTCCAGGCTGCAGCGATGCTCGGACGGTTCCGGCAGAGCGGGTTCACCGGAGTTTCGAGCCATCGCGACTTGGCCGGCAAAGCGCGCGCCACCAGTGGATACTTGGCCGATGCGGCCTCGCCGAGCAAGAAATGAAAGAATAACCCAGTGAGTACCGTTGTCTACGACTGCAGCATAGCGTCCCAGCGAGCCGAAGGGCTGGCGCACGCCAAAAAAGCCATTGCGCAAAAGCAGACCATCGTGCTGCCTACGGATACCGTTTACGGCATTGCCGCCGATGCGTTTTCCCCGGTCGCGGTGGCCACCCTGTTGGCGGCGAAAGGCCGCGGCCGCTCCATGCCGCCGCCGGTGCTGATCCAACGGGTGCAAACCATGGACGGGCTGGCGGTGGACATCACCGATGATGCGAGGAAGCTCGCAGAGGCATTCTGGCCGGGCGGACTGACTATTATTTTCCATGCCCAGCCGTCCTTGGACTGGGACCTCGGCGACGCTTTCGGCACGGTGGCATTGCGCATGCCGGACGACGAACTCGCTTTGGACCTGCTGACCCTGACCGGACCGCTGGCGGTCTCTTCGGCCAACCGGACCGGGCAACCGACCGGTCGGAGCGTGGCCGAGGCCCGGGAACAGCTCGGCGAAGCGGTGGAGGTCTATCTCGGTGAAGGCGACCGGCCGGCCGGTGCCGAAGCGAGTCTGCCCTCGACGATCGTCGATGCCACCGGCGAGCGGCTCAAAGTCGTGCGCTCGGGTGCGATCAGCATCGAGCGGCTGCGCTCGATAGTGCCCTCGGTGCTCGACGTCGGGGAGGAAGCCGCGGATCCGGTTCCGGAGGGGAACCCGGAGCCCGCGGAAGTCCCAGATGCCGCCGTCGTCGAGCCAGCGGAACCAGTCACGGATGCGGAACCGGTCGAGCCAGCGGAACCGGTCGCGGATGCCGAGCCCATGGTTGCGGCAACCAAGGACGCAGAGCCGGCTCCGGACGCAGGGCCCGTGGCACCAGCGGCGGGGGCCGCTGCGGCCGAGCCGGAGCGCGCATCGAAGCCGGACGCATGACCGGAGCCGGTCCAGTCTGCCGGACCGTGGCGGTGTTGGTCAGCTACAACCGAAAAGAGCTGCTGACCAAGGCCGTCGCCGGTTTGCTGTCCGCTGATCGATTGCCGGATGCTTTGGTCGTCGTGGACAACGCGTCCACCGACGGGGCGGTCGAATGGCTCCGTGCGCTGCAGCTGCCCTTCGACTACGAGCTGGTCGAACTGTCCAGCAACACCGGAGGGGCCGGTGGTTTCGCCGTGGGCATGGCGCACGCCCTGGCCAACCATGATCCGGATCTGGTCTGGATCATGGACGACGACACGGAGCCGCACGCGGATACGCTCAGCGAGGCCCTGCGGCTCTGGGCACAGTACCCGTCCGGGGCGAAGCCGGCGCTCATCGCCAGCCGGGTGCTCTGGACCGATGGCCGGGACCATCCGATGAACACGCCGCGCACCAAGCCCGGTGCGACTGCCTCGGAACTGGCCGCTGCCGCGAAGTCCGCTGCCCGTCCGGTTCGTTCGGCCTCCTTCGTCTCGCTTTTCATCGATGCCGAGGCGATCCGGGAAAACGGTTTGCCGATCGTCGACTACTTCCTCTGGAACGACGACTTCGAATTCAGCACCCGGTTGGTCCGGGAGAGCTTCGGTCTGGCCAGCCAGAAGTCGGCAGTCAGCCATCACACCAAAGTCTTCGATTCGAATACCGTGGACGTCGGGGAACGGTTCTATTTCGAAGTCCGGAACAAGCTTTGGCTGTTCAGCCGGTCCAGGGCATTGCGCGGCGGCGAGAAGCTCCTCTATGGGGCCTCCACGATCCGGCGCTGGGCTTTGATGGTTTCCCGGAGTTCCCGGAAGCGCGTGGTGCTCCGCGCAGGTCTGCGCGGTCTCCGCGATGGTTTGCGCACGGCGCCGCGGGACAACGATACGGCTTTGGCCGGAATCCACCGGCTTCCGGAGTGGAAGCTCGGCCGCCAATTGCCGGCCAGTGCCGCAGTCGCCGAAGCGCAGGATTTCTCCGTCTTGCTGCCGGTCTACGCCGGTGACGATCCGGAGCTGTTCCGACGGGCGCTGGCTTCGGTCTCCGATCAGCAGACGCGCAAGCCGGCCGAAATCGTGATCGTGCAAGACGGCGCAGTCCCGCCCGGGATCGAAAAGATCCTGCTCGCTGCAGAGCAACAGGCAGCTGGAAAGGTCCGGGTCCTGCGACTGCCGCAGGCCCTGGGCCTGGCCGGGGCGTTGGACGCCGGCTTGCTCGAGTGCCGCTACGACATCGTGGCCAGAATGGATGCCGACGACGTCTCCCTGCCGCGCCGGTTCGAGGTCCAGGTTCCGTACCTGGAAGCCGGGTACGACATTGTCGGCTCCGCGATCGAAGAGATCGGCGACGACGATTCGCAGCCGCTCGCATACCGGCCGATAGTCACCGACCAAGCCGCGCTCGCCGCCAATTCCGGATTCCGCAGTCCGTTCCACCACCCTTCGGTGGTCTACCGCAAAAGCCGCGTGCTCGCGGTCGGCGGTTACGGCGACCTGCTCAAGATCGAGGATTTCTGGTTGTGGCTGCGGATGCTGCGCAGCGGCGCGAAGGCCGCCAACGTTCCGGAGGCGCTGGTCCGCTACCGGGTCAGCGAAGGAGCCTACCGGCGTCGTGGTGGTTTGGGCCTGCTCGCCGCGGAGTTCCGCTTGCAGGGCAGATTGCGCCGGGCCGGTTACATCTCATCCGCGCAATGGCTGCGCAACGTAGCGGTCAGGTGCGGCTACCGGCTGGTCCCGACCGGGATCCGACGCACCGGTTACCGGGCCGCATTCACCAGCAAACGCTGAGCTCCGTCCCCTTGCCGGCTCGTCCAATCAGCAGTTTCAGTGGACTCAGACGTCCCTGCCCAGTGAAACCTTGAATCGGACGGGCGCAGGAATCAGCGTGCCATGCGGGCGATGCCCTCGTGGAAACTCAACGGCGGCGTCCAGTCGAAATCCGGGTCGGTGCTGCCGACCCGGATTTCCAGGGATTCGGTCAACCGGGCGATCTCCGCAGCACGGCCGGTCAACCGGCCGGCCAAGCGCAGCAGAGCCACTGGGAACGGCAGTATCCGGGCCGGCACGCCGAGGGCGTCGGCCAGTTCCCGATAGAGTTCCGCCGTGGACGGGCTGTGCGCATCCCCGGCCAGCACCAGCGAATACGGGGGAGTGTCCGGTGCCGCCGGGCAAAGGGCCACCAGCAAGTCTGCGAGATTCTGGACCGCGATCATGGTCCGCCGATTCCGAATCGAGCCGAACGGCACCGGAAACCCTTTGCGGGCCAAATTCGAGAGCCGCTGCACATTGCCCCTCCCCTCGGGGCCGTAAACCATCGGTGATCGCACCGTGGCGATTTTCATCGCACCGGAGGCGCTGATGGCCGCCAGAGCTGCTTCGGCCTCGAACTTCGAGCTGCCGTAGGGGTCGGCTGGAGCCGGCGCCGAATCAACTGAAAACGGCTGCGAAGGGTTCAGTGGAGTCGACTCGCCATTGACCTTGATCGAACTCAAGAAGACGAAACGTTTGACGCCGGCAGCTTCCGCAGCCTGGGCCAAGCGGGCAGTCGGCTCGGTGTTCACGGCCCGGAAGCTCGCCAGCGGGTCCACTGCCGAGTCGTTCATCTGATGGACCCGGGCGGCCAGGTGGAGCACCGTGTCGATCCCGTCGAGGGCTTCCGCCCAGGCGACTGGGCCGCTGATATCACCGACCACCCGTTGTTCGACCCCGGGCGGCAACGCAGCGGTCGAGCGTACTGCGGCAACGACTTGGTGGCCCTGGGCCTGAAGCGCCGAAACAACTTCGCGTCCGACGAATCCGGTGGCTCCGGTCAGTAGAATCTTCACGGTTCCGAGCCTCCTTAGGGCGTGTACGATCGCAAAACCGGGCAGTCCCACTGTAGCCAAGCTAAGCTGTCAAGAGTGCACGCATCATGGAATGCGGCGCTGATTCACCGTAGTTGAGCTCCACGACGAAGCAAGGTAGGCCATTGTCAGAAGGTAAGGAAACTGAGCCCAAGCCCCGATTGTGGCTGTGGTCCCAATATTTCCTGGACGCGTTCAGCTGGATCGTGGCGATTCTGCTGGCGCTGCTTCTGCGTTATGAACTCGATGTCAGCCGGATCTCCTGGTTGGCCGCACTGAGCGTCATGGCCGTGGCGGTGCTGACCCAGATCGTGGCCGGATATTCGTTCTCGCTGTACCGCGGACGGTACAGCTTCGGCAGCTTCCAGGAAGCCCGGCTCCTGGTCGTGGTGACGCTGATCGTGGCGGTCACCACGTCGATTTTCCTGTTCGTGTTCATCAACCAGACTGGAATCGGCCGTAGCATCGGCGCCATCGCCTTTCCGTTCGCCTGCATGTTCATGGCGGCGATCCGCTATCTCAAACGGCTTTACGTTGAAGGCAAGCCGCGCCCCGACGAAGCGGCGCAGCGAACTTTGGTCTATGGTGCCGGATTCCTCGGGAATTCCCTGGTCAACCGGATGTTGCAAGACCCGCACTCCCCGTTCTTCCCGGTCGGTTTGATCGACGACGACCCGGCGAAGAAGCACCTGCACCTTTCGTCGGTGTCGGTGCTGGGCCGTGGCGAGGACTTGCCGGAGATCGTGCGGCGCACCCATGCCAAAGTGCTGGTGCTGGCTTTTGCCGACGTCGAGTCCGGGAAGGTCCGGGAGATCTCCGATGCGGTATCCGGGCTGCGGGTCCGGGTCTTGGTGCTGCCGCCACTGAAGAAAATGCTCGAGGGCGGATTCGCGGACTTCCGGGACATCGCGGTGGAAGACCTGATCGGGCGCCGCCCGGTCGACATCGAGGTGGAGCGGATCGCCGGGTACGTGACCGGGAAACGGGTTCTGGTCACCGGCGCCGGGGGGTCGATCGGTTCCGAACTGTGCCGGCAATTGACCGCCTTCGCACCCTCTGAATTGATGATGCTGGACCGAGACGAGTCCGGCTTGCAAGCCACCCAACTGAGCATCTCCGGGCACGGCCTGCTCAACGGCCGGGACACGATTTTGGCCGATATCCGCGATGAGCACGCGCTCAAAGAGATTTTCAACGAACGGGCCCCGCAAGTGGTGTTCCATGCTGCGGCGCTCAAGCACGCACCGCTGCTCCAGCAGTACCCGGAAGAGGCCTGGAAGACCAATGTCATCGGCACTCTGAATGTGCTCCGCGCAGCCCGCGACGCCGGAGTGGACACCCTGGTCAACATTTCCACCGACAAGGCAGCCAACCCGACGACGGCGTTGGGGCACTCGAAGCGGGTGGCGGAGAAACTGACCGCTTGGATGGCGCAGCAGACCGGGAAGACCTACGTTTCGGTCCGATTCGGCAACGTCCTGGGCAGCCGCGGCTCGATGCTGCCGCTGTTCAGCCAGCAGATCCGCAATGGCGGTCCGATCACGGTCACCCATCCGGATGCGACGAGGTTCTTCATGACCATTCCGGAAGCCTGCCAATTGGTCATCCAGGCCGGGGCGATCGGCACCGGGGGCGAAGTGATGCTCCTGGACATGGGGGAGCCGGTCCGGATCCTCGATGTGGCCAGGCAGATGATTGCCACCTCCGGCAAAGACATCGAGATCGTGTTCACCGGTTTGCGGCCCGGGGAGAAACTCCATGAGGAACTGGTGGGTTATCTCGAAGTGGATGCCCGGCCGCTGCACCCGAAGATTTCGCACACATCGGCGAAGACCTTGGACCCCGCCTTGCTGGAGTACCGGGCCTGGCGGCAACGCTGCCTGGACGAAGCGGGCGGGCCGGTGATCGATTTGGAAAGCAGTATCGCCGACGATGACCCGCTGGCCAAGGGGGCCTGATGCCCTGGGCTTTCGTGTCACTCTGTGCCGCAACCGCGTTGTTGGCCAGCCTTTTGCTGCCCTTGGCCTTCAAGCCGTGGCTGCGCCGGATGGCGGTCTTGGACATGCCCTCCGACCGCTCCTCGCACAGCGAGCCGACCATCCGGGGTATGGGCATCTCGGTGCTTTCCGCGGTGGTCCTGGCATTGTTCGTGGCTTTGTTCGCGCCGCTGAGCGCCACGCAGAAGGCGATTCTGTTGACCATTCTGGTGGTGCTGCTCGCGGCGTCGTTGGTGGGTTGGATCGAAGACCTCCGCGGCTTGCGTGTGGTGACCCGGGCGCTCTGCCATCTGGCCGTGGGCGCTGCCGGCACCGCAGTGCTGGCCTGGCTGGCCGGCGGCATCGGCTATTGGTGGACGCCGGCCGGGGCGGTGGCCGTCGCGGCGTACATCAACGTGGCCAACTTCATGGACGGGATCAACGGGATTTCCGGTCTGCACGGCTTGGTGGTGGGTTTGGCCTATGCGATTGCCGGAGCGTTGACCGATATTCACTGGCTGGTGATCGCCGGTGCCGTGATCGCGGCCGGGTTCGCCGGGTTCCTGCCCTGGAACCTGAGTGGCAAGCCGGTGTTTTTGGGCGATGTCGGATCGTATCTGCTCGGCGCGTCGATCGCGATCACCGCAGTGGCGGCGTTTTTGGCCGGCGTCCCGGTCGAGTATCTGTTCGCGCCAGTCCTGATCTACTTGGCCGACGCCTTCGTCACGCTGCTCCGGCGGATAGCCGCCGGAGAGCGTTGGTACGTCGCGCACCGGCAGCACGCCTACCAGCGATTGGTGATCGTCGGACTGAGCCATCTCCAAGCTGCAGCAGTGGTCACCTCGGCCACGGTCCTGACCAGTCTGCTCGGCATTTTCGCGGTGGCCAACGGCCCGGTGGGTTTGTTGATCGCGGCGGTACTGTGCATTCTGGTCGTGTTGTTGTATTTGCGCACGCCGACGATTTTCCAGCGCCTGATCCGACGCCGGAATTCCCGGGTCTCAGGCCTGGCACAGTAGCGTCACAAGCACTGTTCTATCTCGTGTAGAATTTATTTCGCGGTAACGACAGTGTGCCGTGCTCTGTTTCGCTGGCTTCCAGACCAAAGCCTGACTTAAGATTGGCTCTCCATGACTGACTCCCAGAACTCGAACGGATCTGCCGTACCGGCACCGCTCGCGGTTTCGGGCCCGACCGAGTCGCCCTGGCTGGGGATCCTGCAACGTTGCTTGCTCTTCGCCGCTCCGGCAATAGTGCTGATCGTGGTCGCCGCTTGGATCTTCGCCGGTGGCTTCGCCGCTCTGAGCGCGCTGTTCAGCGGCGGATTGGTGCTGGTCTTCTTCGGAATTTCGCTGCTCATCGGCCACCGGATGGGAAGCAAAGGCGCCAGCGCCATGTTCGGTGCCTTCGCCGTCGGCTATGTGGTGAAGTTCGTGGGATTTGCCGGGGTCCTGATCGTCTTGGGCTCGCCGGACTGGCTCGATCGAACCTGGTTCTTCATTTCGGCGCTGGCTGCGGTGCTGATCTGGCTCACCGTCGAAATGGTGACGTTCTCCCGATTGCGGCTGCAGATTTTCAACGATCCGGCGCCGGACGGCGACTCGCGTGGCTAAAAGTTCCGCCTCGCCGTCCGGACCGCCGGGCAAGGCCAAGATTTCGGTGGCTGCCGGTGGCAGCGACAATGCCGAAGGAAGCTCTACCTCTAGCGCCGGAATGGCGGTATTCGGCTATATTGCAGGCGGAATCCTGGTCTGGAGTTTGATAGGGTGGGGGCTGGACAATTTGTTCAAAACCCAATGGATGGTTGTCGGGGGAGCTCTGCTCGGTTTGATCGGCGGAATGTACCTCTCCTTCGCACCAAGGTTTCGCCATCGGCAGGTCAAAGAAGACCTGGCTGAGGCCGAGGGTTCTGCCGGCAAAACCACGGATCAATCGTGAACCGTACCGATGCCAGGCAAGTTTCGAACAAGTTCAGCGTCGGCAGGCCGAAACCGGCCCGCCGACATTTGCCCAATGAAGGACACAGCAGAGAGGAAACGCGTTGAACGCGCTTATGCTCCCCGCCGAAGGATCATCGGATGGCGGCTTCAACCCGCCCGGAATCGGCGAGGCTGGCCTGTCTGGCCCGTGGTTCCAATGGGATGGAATCTCCAAATACCATGTTTTGGTCGTTCTTTCCGTAGTGTTGATTGCGGTATTTTTCCTGCTGGCAGCACGCAAGGGAAAGATGGTGCCCGGCCGCCTGCAGTTCGCCGGTGAACTGGCCTACGGATTCGTCCGGAACTCGATCGGCAAAGACATCATCGGTGGCCGGGACTTCATCAAATACGTCCCACTGCTGTTTACGTTGTTCTTCTTCATCCTGATCAACAACATTTTCGGAGCCCTGCCGTTCTTCGAAATCCCCACCTTCTCCCATGTCGGGGGAGCGTACGTGCTGGCCGGCATCGTCTACTTCACCTGGATCGTCATCGGCATCCAGAAGAACGGCATCCGGTACTTCAAGCTGGCCGTGGTGCCGTCCGGGGTTCCGTGGTACATCCTGCCTTTGGTCATCCCGATTGAAATCATCTCGAACTTCATCGTCCGGCCGATGACGCACTCGCTGCGTTTGTTCGCCACCATGCTGGCCGGCCACATGATCGTGCTGATCGCCGGCTATTCGGTGGAATTCTTGATCATGCAGGAAAATGTCTTGCTCAAGGGCACATCCTTGCTCGTGGTGGTCGGATTCGTGGCCATGTACATGCTGGAGTTCTTGATCATGGCGCTGCAGGCTTACGTTTTCACGCTCTTGACCGCTATCTACATCGAGGGCGCGGTCCACGCGGACTCGCACTAAATATTTTCATCATCGAAGGATTCCCACCCGGGATAACTCCAACAACCTACCGTCACCGTGGCGGTATCTTGAAAGGAACATCATGACTGGCTCTCTCAACATGATCGGTTACGGCCTCTCCGCAATTGGTGGCGGTGTCGGCGTGGGTCTGGTCTTCGCCGCCTACATCAACGGCGTTGCCCGGCAGCCGGAAGCACAGCGCGTGCTGCAGCCGATCGCCTTCTTGGGTCTGGCCCTGACCGAAGCGCTCGCGATCCTCGGTTTGGTCTTCGCTTTCGTCATTCAGTAGACCCAAGCCCAAACCACTGGACCTAGTCCACGTAGATAAAGGAGAGGTGAAAGATTGAGCAACGCTGATATCTTCGCCGCAGGCGCGGGAGCGACCAACCCGATCGTACCTAACTGGTATGACACCATTTTGGTGCTTATCGGTTTTGCGATCCTCCTCTTCATCGTCATCAAATTCGTGGTGCCGATGTTCGAGAAGACCTACGCGGAGCGCACCGAAGCCATCGAAGGCGGTATCGCCAAGGCCGAAGAAGCCCAGGCTGAGGCTACCGCGGCACTCGAAGAGTACAAGCAGCAGCTGTCCGACGCCCGTGCCGAAGCCAATAAGATCCGCGAAGACGCCCGCGCCGAAGGTGCGCAAATCCTCGCCGATCTGAAGGAGAAGGCCGCGGCTGAGTCTGCCCGGATCACCGAGCAGGCCCAGGTGACCATCGCTGCCGAACGCCAGGCCGCCGTGGTTTCGCTGCGCTCCGAGGTCGGCACGCTGGCCACCACGTTGGCCGGCCAGATCGTCGGCGAGTCGCTGAACGACGACGCCCGGTCCGCCCGAGTGGTCGACCGCTTCCTGGCCGATTTGGAAGCCAACAGCAAGAGCGAAGGCGCGGCCAAGTAATGGCAGGAATTTCGAGCGACTCCCGGGCCAAGGTCCTGGCTGAGCTGGAGCCAAAACTCGCCGCTGCGTCGCTGCCGCTGGCCCAGGAGCTGTTCTCGGTCCTGGCGATCGTGGACAGCTCGGCGGCCTTGCGCCGCGCGTTGACCGATCCGTCCCGTCAGGGCGCGGAAAAGGCGGCTCTGATCGGCTCGCTGGTCCGGGGCAAGGTGTCCGCCGAAGCGGCTCAGATCGTCGACTCGTTGGCGAATGAGCGCTGGGCGAATGCCCGGGACTTCGGCGATGCTCTGGAGACCGTGGCCACCACGGTAGCCGTCGCGGTCGCCGAGAACCAGGGCCCCGGAGCGGCCGGTCTGGAGCAGCTGGAGAACGATTTGTTCAGCTTCAACAAGACCGTCGAGTCGGATCACCAAGTGCAGCGGGCCTTGAGCGAACCGCAAGCCAGTGCGGAAGCCAAGCGCAAGCTGGCACTCGCCCTGGTCCCGGGTGCCGGGCAAGCAGCGCAGCTTCTGATCGGCCAGGCCGTTTCCGAACCGCGCGGCGCCCGTCCGGCCAAGTTGGTCGAACAGTTCGCCACCCTGGCCGCTGCCCGCCAGGAACGCTGGATCGCCACGGTGACCGTCGGTCAGCCGTTGAGCGAAACCCAGGAGTCCCGTTTGGCCGCCGGTTTGAACAACCTCTACGGACGCGAGCTCAAAGTCAACATCAGCGTCGATCCGGCGCTGATCGGCGGCGTGCGCGTCCGAGTGGGCGATGAGGTGGTGGATGCTTCGGTGCTCACCCGCCTCGGAGAACTTCGCCGGCAACTGGCCGGTTAAGCGCAAGACCAAAGTATTAAAACGTACCTAAACAAGTACAAAGATTTGCCGCAACTCGCGGTGATCATGATTGAGGAGAGCAGGGACTGCAGATGGCCGAATTGACCATCAACGCCGACGACGTGCGTAATGCGTTGAACGAGTTCGCGGCGTCCTACGAGCCTGGCAACGCAGAACGTGTCGAAGTTGGCCGGGTTACCACCGCCAGCGACGGCATCGCCCGGGTCGAGGGGCTTCCCTCGGTCATGGCGAACGAGTTGCTGCGGTTCGAAGACGGCACGCTGGGCCTGGCCCAGAACCTCGACGTCCGGGAAATCGGCGTCATCATCCTGGGTGACTTCACCGGCATCGAAGAAGGCCAGGAAGTCCACCGTACCGGCGAGATCCTCTCGGTTCCGGTGGGCGACGCCTTCCTGGGCCGCGTCGTGGATCCCTTGGGCGCCCCGATCGACGGTTTGGGCGAGATCGCTGCCGAGACCACCCGTGCACTGGAACTCCAGGCCCCCGGGGTCACCCAGCGCCAGTCGGTCGGCGAGCCGATGCAGACCGGCCTGAAGGCCATCGACGCGATGATCCCGATCGGCCGCGGCCAGCGCCAGCTGATCATCGGTGACCGCAAGACCGGCAAAACCGCGATCGCGGTGGACACGATCTTGAACCAGAAAGCCAACTGGGAATCCGGCGACGTGAAGAAGCAGGTCCGCTGCATCTACGTGGCAATCGGCCAGAAGGCTTCGACCATCGCGGAGGTGCGCCAGACCCTTGAGGACAACGGCGCCCTGGAATACACCACGATCGTCGCCTCGCCGGCTTCCGACCCGGCCGGCTTCAAGTACTTGGCCCCGTACGCGGGCTCGGCCATCGGCCAGCACTGGATGTACGGCGGCAAGCACGTGCTGATCATTTTCGATGATCTCTCCAAGCAGGCCGAAGCCTACCGCGCGGTTTCGTTGTTGCTGCGCCGCCCGCCGGGCCGTGAAGCCTACCCCGGCGACGTCTTCTACTTGCACTCCCGCCTGCTGGAACGTTGCGCCAAGCTCTCCGACGAGCTCGGTGCCGGTTCGATGACCGGCCTGCCGATCATCGAGACCAAGGCCAACGACGTCGGCGCGTTCATCCCGACCAACGTGATCTCGATCACCGACGGCCAGATCTTCCTGCAGTCCGACCTCTTCAACGCCAACCAGCGCCCCGCGGTCGACGTCGGCATCTCGGTGTCCCGCGTCGGCGGTTCCGCCCAGGTGAAGTCGATGAAGAAGGTTTCCGGCACCTTGAAGCTGGACTTGGCCCAGTACCGCGATATGCAGGCTTTCGCGATGTTCGCTTCCGACTTGGATGCGGCATCCCGCCAGCAGCTGACCCGCGGCGCCCGGCTCATGGAACTGCTCAAGCAGCCCCAGTACACCCCGTACCCGGTCGAGGACCAGGTCGTTTCGATCTGGGCCGGCACCAACGGTTACCTGGACGACGTGCCGGTCGAGGACGTCAACCGGTTCGAATCCGAGTTCTTGGAGCACTTGCGGCACAGTTCCGGAATCCTGACCACGTTGGCTCAGACGAACAAGCTCGAAGACGACACCGTCGAGGCGCTCAAGGCCTCGATCGTCGAGTTCAAGAAGGGCTTCTTCGGTGAGGGCGACGATCGTTTGGTCGGCGCCGGCCACGAGGAGTTCGACTCCTTGTCCGAGTCCGACGTCGATCAAGAGAAGATCGTCAAACAGAAGCGCTGAGTGAGTGCGGCTGCGGTTCCGGCCGGTTTGCCCGGCCGGAACCGCAGCACTCACCCCGTCGCCGACGTTTAGGAAAGGAAAAGAATGGGAGCCCAGCTTCGGGTCTACCGCCAGAGAATCAAATCGACGCAGTCGATGGGAAAGCTCTTCAAGGCGATGGAACTGATTGCCACCTCGCGCATCAGCAAGGCCCGCTCACGCGTACAGGCATCGCTGCCTTATGCCAATGCGATCACCCGCGCTGTTTCCGCGGTGGCTTCTCAGTCGGAGATCGACCACCCGCTGACCACTGAGCCCGAACAGATCCGCCGTGCTGCGGTTCTGGTGATGACCTCCAACCGCGGTCTGGCGGGTTCCTACTCGGCCAGCGTGCTCAAGCAGGCGGAGCAGCTCAACACCCTCCTCCAAGGAGAAGGCAAGCAGGTCAAGACCTATTTGGTGGGCAACAAGGCACAGAGCTACTTCCAGTTCCGGAACCGTAGTTTCGCCCGGGCCTGGACCGAGGCCACCGATGCCCCGGACTTCGCCACCGCGCAGGAGATCAGCAAAGTCCTGCTGGAAGACTTCGCCGAAGAGTTCGAGAAGGACGGCGTGGACGAGATCCACGTGGTCTACACGCGCTTCAAGTCGATGGTGGTGCAAGAGCCAACCGTGATCCGCCTGCTGCCTTTGGAAGTCTCCGAAGAGCAGGTCAGCGAATCCTCGGAGTTGCTGCCGTTGTACGAGTACGAGCCGGAACCGGAAGCGGTTTTGGACGCTCTGCTGCCGCGCTACATCGAAGCCCGGATCTTCAATGCGATGCTCCAGGCGGCGGCCAGCGAACTTGCCGCCCGCCAGCGCGCGATGAAATCGGCGAGCGACAATGCCCGCGACTTGGTCAAGAAGTTCACCCGGCTGGCCAATACGGCCCGTCAGGCGGAAATCACCCAGGAGCTCTCCGAGATCGTGGCCGGCGCCGATTCGCTGAACGCGTCATAGCCGAGTTGAAACAGCACCACGGCCAGGGATCCCACGGTGCCTGAGACCGATAGAATTAAGTCCATAGCTAGTTACTGACAGCTACATTGAGTGAAGTGAGAGAGATGACTGCCACAGCAACCGAACAGGGAGCCAGGACCGCTGCCGCCACGGGCCGTATTGCCCGCGTCATCGGCCCGGTTGTCGACGTCGAGTTTCCGGCTGACGCCATCCCCGGTATTTACCACGCCCTGACCGCTGAAATCACCCTGAACGGTGAAACCCACACGGTTACCTTCGAGGTCTCCCAGCACTTGGGCGACAACCTGGTCCGCGCCATCTCGCTGCAGGCAACTGATGGTCTGGTGCGCGGTGCCGCTGTGTTCGACACCGGTGCGCCGATCTCGGTGCCGGTGGGCGACGGAGTCAAGGGCCACATCTTCAACGTCTTGGGCCAGCCCCTGGACGTTGCCGAATCGGAGATCCAGTACACCGAACGCTGGCCGATCCACCGCAAGCCGCCGAGCTTCGATCAGCTCGAGGGCTCCACCGAGATGCTGGAGACCGGCATCAAGGTGATCGACTTGCTCACCCCGTACATCAAGGGCGGCAAGATCGGGCTCTTCGGCGGTGCCGGCGTCGGCAAGACCGTGCTGATCCAGGAAATGATCACCCGCGTCGCCCGGAACTTCGGCGGCACCTCGGTGTTCGCCGGAGTGGGCGAGCGTACCCGTGAAGGAAACGACCTCTGGGTTGAAATGGAAGAGTCGGGCGTGTTGAAAGACACCGCGCTGGTCTTCGGCCAGATGGACGAGCCGCCGGGAACGCGTCTGCGCGTGGCGCTGTCCGCACTGACCATGGCGGAGTACTTCCGCGATGTGCAGAACCAGGACGTGTTGTTGTTCATCGACAACATCTTCCGCTTCACCCAGGCCGGCTCCGAGGTTTCCACGCTGCTCGGCCGGATGCCGTCCGCTGTGGGTTACCAGCCCAACTTGGCCGATGAGATGGGCCTGCTGCAGGAGCGCATCACCTCGACCAAGGGCCACTCGATCACCTCGATGCAGGCCGTCTACGTGCCCGCTGACGACTACACCGACCCGGCCCCGGCGGCGACCTTCGCGCACTTGGACGCCACCACCGAGCTTTCCCGTGAAATCGCTTCGCGTGGTCTGTACCCTGCGGTTGATCCGCTGACTTCGACCTCGCGCATCCTGGATCCGCAGTACATCGGCAAAGAGCACTACGATGTGGCGATCCGGGTCAAGCAGATTCTGCAGAAGAACAAGGAACTCCAGGACATCATCGCGATCCTCGGTGTCGACGAGCTTTCCGAAGAAGACAAGATCGTGGTTTCGCGGGCTCGTCGGATTCAGCAGTTCCTCTCCCAGAACACTTACACGGCCAAGCAGTTCACCGGTGTGGAAGGCTCCACGGTTTCGATCAAGGACACCGTGGAAGGCTTCAAGGCGATCTGCGACGGCGACGTCGACCACATTGCCGAGCAGGCGTTCTTCAACGTCGGCGCGCTCGACGACGTCGAGCGCCAGTGGGCCAAGATCCAAGAGTCGACCGGATCGACGAAGTAAATGGCTGAGCTCCAGGTTGAAATCGTCGCGGCGGACCACTTCGTGTGGTCCGGCGCGGCGAGTTTGGTCAAAGCCAAGACCGCTGACGGCGAGATCGGCATCATGCCGGGCCACTCGCCAGTCCTGGCGATCCTGGCTGCCGGAGACCTCTCCATCGTGCCGGTGGAGGGCAGCCGGATCGAAGTGACCGTCGACGGTGGTTTCTTCTCGGTCGACAGCAACCGTGTGGTGATCGTCGCAGACAATGCGCAGATCACCTCCGGTGCAACCTCCGCAGGGACTCGATAGTCACTCCGTTGATGAACGACCCTGGAACTCCGTTCATCATCATTGCAGCACTTTTCACGTTGGTGATCGTCGCGTTGTGCCTATTCGGCATCCGAAGATTCCAACTACGCCGTGCCCTGGGCACGGTAGACGCCTCCATTTGCCAGCTCGACGATCGCTGGCAGATGGGGGTTTGTCGTTATCAGGACCGGGATCTGGAATGGTTCAGGCTGCTTTCGCTCAGCCCGCGTCCGCGCTACAGCTACCGGCGCAGTTCGCTCGAACTCCTGGGCCGCCGGCACCCGAGCGAGGCCGAACGGCCCCTGGTGCAGCCCGATTCGGTCATCGTGCTTCTGCGCTATGAAGGCAAAGACTTCATGATGGCGATGAAATTCGAAGCCTATGCCGGATTGAGTTCCTGGTTGGAAGCCGGGCCGGTCATCGGCGTCGGAACATGGCGCTGAGCAGCCGCACGGAGCGCCGCTGGCCGGGACCGGGCGACGGCTGGCTGGCCAAGTCCGGCAGAGTTGCCGGGCGGTTGCCGCTGACCTTGGTTTTCCTGTTCGCCTTGCTGGTCTCCGCCGTGGTCGCGGCGCTGCATCCGGACCTGCCGCTCGGCTATCAGCTGTCCGGCCTCCGGTCCGGGCAATGGTGGACGGTGTTCAGCGGGGTGTTGTCGGTGTCGAGCCCGGTCGCCTGGTTGACCGCGGTACTGCTCAGCGCCGGGTTGCTGGGGACCCTCGAATACCATGCCGGCAGTTGGCGGACGCTGGCGATCGGCGCCGCTGGGCAACTGGGCGCGCTGACCTTGTTCGGCGTGCTCTCGCAAGCCGCCGCGCAGACTGGGGACGGCTGGCTGGGCAGCATGGTCGACGTTCCGCTCTCCGGTCCGTGGGCGATGCTCGCCAGCGCCGGACTCGCCGCCACCGCCTATCTCGGGCCGTTGTGGCGGCGGCGGTTCCGGGTGGCGATCTTGTCGGTGACCGCGATGCTGGTCGCCTACGTCGGCCATGCCGCGACCGTGTTCCTGCTCTGCGGTGCGCTGATCGGTTTGCTGCTCGCCTGGTGGTTGCGCGAGGTCAGCAGTGTTTCCAGTTTCCACCGGTCCACGACCCGGGAGATCCGCACCATCGTGGCGGTGGTTGTCGCGGTTTTCGCGGTCGGCCCGTTGGCTGCGGCTTTGGTCCGGGCGCCATCTGGTCCGCTGGCGATTTTCCGGGAATTGGTGCTGAATCCGATCCCGACGATTGGCCAATTGCAGTCGAGCTGCGGCGATGACGTCAGCCAAAGCTGTTTGCAACTTGCCCAAGGCGGCGGGCTGGGCAGTTCGATCGGCTTCGCCTTGGCGGTGGTGCCGTCATTGCTGCTCTTGGTCTGTGCCGAAGGGCTGCGCCGCGGCCGCCGGCTGGCTTTGTGGCTGACCGTGCTCATCCAGTGCCTGGTCTTGGCGGTGGGTACTGTCTACCTGACGCTTTTCGCGGTGATCCCGCATTCCGGGCTTCGCCGGCACCTCGGACTGGTGAACGTCGCTGCGGTGCATCTGCTTCCGATCGTGTTGACCCCATTGGCCATCGTGCTGTTGTTGTTGCTGCTGCGCCGGCGGTTCACCGTGCTCACTGCCGCCCGGGCCCGCAACCGGTTCCTGCTCGTGGCAGCGAGTTCGTTCGTGGTGCTGGCCGCTGGTTACGCAGCGGTCTGGCTGGCGCATGACGGGTGGCAACGCGGCGGTCCCGGGATGTTGTTCGCCGGGCTGGGCCGGCAGTTCCTGCCTTTGCCGATTTCGCCGTCGTTGCGGCACAGCTTGGCGGACAGTCCGCCGGCGGAACAGATCTTCTTCTATCTTTCCGGTCCGCTGTTCTGGACCGTGCTGTTGTCCGGGGTCCTGGTGTTGTTCTGGGTCCGGGGGAGCCAGACCGTGCAAGGCCGCCAGGAGCGGGAACGCGCCCGGGCCCTGGTCCGGCGGGGCGGCGGCTCGCTGAGTTGGATGGCTTTATGGCAGAACAACCACTATTGGTTCAGCGAAGACGGCAAGGCCGGAGTGGCCTACCAGTTGCACGGCGGGGTCGCCTTGACTTTGGCCGGGCCGTTCGGCGAGCCACCCGCCGCAGCGGCGGCAACCGCCGGGTTCGTCGAGTATTGCGGCCAGCAGGGCCTGATTCCGTGTTTCTATTCGGTGACCGACGCGGAAAGCGCCTGGTTGGTCGGCCAGGGGTTCGGCCGCGTGCAAGTCGCTCAGGAAACCAGATTGCGGCTCGAGGGGCTGGAATTCGTCGGCAAGGAGTGGCAGAACGTCAGAACCGCGGTGAACAAGGCGAAAAAGCTCGGAGTCACGGTGCTCTGGAGCCGGTACAGCGAATTGAGCGTTCCGTTGCGGTACCAACTCGAGCAGCTTTCCGAGGATTGGGCGGCCCGCAAGTCCATGCCGGAAATGGGTTTCACGCTGGGCGGCCTGGAAGAACTGATGGACGACGAGGTGCTGTGCGCACTCGCGATCGACGACGCCGGGCGCCTGGTCGGCGCGACCAGCTGGCTTCCGGTGTACCGCGACGGCGTCGTGGTCAGCTGGACGCTGGATCTGATGCGCCGTCGCGCCGATGCGTTTGCCGGTGCGACGGAATTCCTGATCGCCTCGGCGATCCTGGAACTCCGGGCCGATGTCGAAGTGCTCTCGCTCTCCGGCTCGCCTTTGGCCAAGCACGCGGCCGACGAGTCGACGCCGGCGACCGGTGAAAGCCCGGTCTTGGACCGGTTCCTCAATTTGCTCGGCCGTGCGATCGAGCCGGTGTACGGGTTCCGTTCCCTGGCGCACTTCAAGCACCGGTTCAAGCCCGAGTACCGCTCGCTGTACCTGGTCTATCCCGATGCCCTGGACCTGCCGGCGATCGGCAATGCGCTCTCCAAGGCGTATTTGCCCGGACTCTCGCTGCGGCAGACGGCCCGGCTGTTGCGCGGCTTGGTCCGTCGCTAGCTAATTCCATCCCGTCGAGTGGCCAGCTCCGCAGGCTAGAACCGGCTTTTTACCTGCAGAGCTGGCCACTCGACGGCAGTCTGGGCAACAAAAATGGCCCCCAGCAAGCTGGAAGCCATTTTCTCGAGCCTAGGCCGAATTAGATAACGGTGACGCCGGTAGCCTGGGGGCCTTTGGCACCCTGACCGATTTCGAAATCAACGCGCTGGTTCTCATCCAGGGTACGGAAACCCTTGGTCTGAATCTCGGAGTAGTGAACGAAGACGTCACTGTCCGAATCATCAGGCGTGATGAAGCCGAAGCCCTTTTCGGCGTTGAACCACTTGACGGTTCCCTGAGCCATTTATATCTCCTCGTGTGAAACGTTGTGGACCTGCACCTGAATGTGCAGCTCCGGAGTTACTGCGCGAGAAGATTCCTGATCGACGTTTCCGCCAGTCCGGGCGCTTCACGCTCGCAACTTGTCTTGCGAGCATGAAAAACACGTACACAAAGACTGCTCTAAGCATTTCATGTGAAATCATCCCGGTCAATGTCGAAAGCCAAAATTTGGCGCAAATCTGAATCTTTTGTTCTGGGTTTGGAAATTATCGGGGTGATTCCAACCACATTCCGGCCCGGAGCACTGATTCGAGCTGCCCGTCCGGGTTGACCACGAGGGCATCGGCGCGCAGCCCGCGACGCAATCCGCCGACCTCGTCGGAGAGCCCGAGCAGCCGCGCAGGCACTGCGGTGGCACTCAACACCGCGTCCTCGAGCGGAACCCCGGCGGCCGCGGTACGCTGCAGGATCTGGAACAAAGTCGCGGTGCCACCGGCGATCGAACCGGTGGCATCCAAGGTGGCTACGCCGCCGGCCACGGTCACCTGGGCAGGGCCGAGGCGGTAGCTGCCGTCCGCCAAGCCGGTGGCCGCCATCGAATCCGAGACCAGGATGATGTTTTTCGCGCCGACCAATTCGAAGACCATCAATACCGTTTGCGGATCGAGATGGGTATTGTCCGCAATCAGTTCCACCGCTGCGGCGCCGGCCCGGGCGATTCGCAAACAGGCGGATACCGGCCCGGGCGAGCGATGGTGCATCGGCGGCATGCCATTGAAGAGATGGGTGATCGTCGGCCGCCCGCTGTTGCCGTCGAACCCGGCCGGATCCAGTCCGTCCCGGGCTTGTTGCAGCGAAGCCGCAGCGACTTCGGCATCCGCGTCCGTGTGGCCGAGTGAAGGAGTCACCCCGTACCCGGTCAGCAGATCCACCAGGGCGGCGGCACCGGGGAGCTCCGGGGCATATGTCATGGTGAGGATTTTCCCCTCGCCGGCTGCGATGAGCCGTTCCGCCAGCGCGAGGTCCGGCTCGAGCAGATACGCCGGGTCTTGGGCCCCGCAGCGCGCCGCGGAGAGGAACGGGCCCTCCAAGTGGATTCCGGCCAGTAACCCTTCCTTGCTCAATCGGGCATAGAGCTCGACGCCGCGGAGCAGATCGGCCTCGGAAGCGGTGACCATCGAGGCCAGCAGCGTCGTGGTGCCCGAGCGGTGCAGGAAATCGATGGCACGCCGAGCAGCGGTTTCGTCGGCTCCCGGGAAGTCACCGCCCACCGCGCCGTGGTTGTGCACATCGATCAGCCCCGGCAGGATCAAGGCCCCCTCGGCCAAGCGGAGTTCTTCGGCCTCGGGATCCGGAACGAACCCGGCGGCCGGGCCGGCGTAGCTGATCCGGTCCCCGACGGTGGCCAAGACGCCGTCCGGAATCCGTTGGCCATCGCTGACCAGAGTGCCGAAGATGACGCGTTGCCGAGGAACCGAGGGAGTGGTCATGCCTTAGATTCTAGTCAGGGCTGCGGGCCGGAAGGAGACTGGTTCAGAAAAGCCTGGAGGTGCTGTCGTCCACACCGCGGAGCGCGTCGTAATCCAAGGTCACGCAGTCGATACCTCGGTCATTGGCCAGCACCCGGGCCTGCGGTTTGATCTGCTGCGCCGCGAAGATCCCCCGGACCGGAGCGAGCAGGGGATCGCGGTTCAGCAATTCCAAGTACCGGGTGAGCTGTTCCACTCCGTCGATGTCGCCACGGCGTTTCAGCTCGATCGCCACAGTGCCCCCTTGGGCGTCCCGGGCCAGGATGTCGACTGGACCGATGGCGGTGAAATACTCCCGGCGGATCAGCGAATAGCCTTCGCCCAGGGTCTCGATCTGCGCGGCCAGCAATCGCTGCAGATCGGCTTCGACGCCGTCCTTGATCAAGCCCGGATCGGTGCCCAGCTCGTGGCTGGATTCGTGCAGTTTTTCGTGCAGGCTGACAATCAGCCGATCGTCCGTCTTGCTCGACTGGACGACCCACTGTTCGACCAGCCCGTCATCCAGATCCTGGTCCAGCACGCGCAACGTGGCCGGCGGGCTCATCCAGTTCAGAGGCTTGTAGGATCCGCCGTCCGAGTGCACCAGAACGGAACCATCGGCCTTGACCAGGAGGAGACGGGTCGCCAAAGGAAGGTGGGCTTTGAGCCGGCCTTCGTAGTCGACTGAGCAACGAGCTATCACCAAACGCACGTCCAAAACTCTACCCTGCCCGGAGCCCGGAACTGCGCCGGGTGCCGGGACCTGCCGCTGCTGCGGCAGAATAGGAAGATGCCCCGCTCCAATCGTCCCCGGTCCCACGGCGCTGCCCGGAAGCGCGCCGGTGCCGGGCGGGGCGCGAAGCCGGAGCCCCAGGAGCTCGACGTCGACCGGGTCTTCGCCGGCGCAGCCCGGGTGGAGAGCGCGGGCGACGGCGAATGGATGGTCCGGCAGATCAGCGCCGCCCAGGCCCGCAAGGAGTATCTGTGCCCCGGCTGCGGAAACAAGGTACTCACCGGTTCGCCGCATTTGGTGGTCTGGCGCGAAGACTGGATTTTCGGCGAAGCCGACGCGATCGCCGGCCGCCGGCATTGGCACACCGCGTGCTGGCGGGGGAGGAGCTACCGCAGTCGCTGAGCCCGGGCCAGCCGTCCCGATCTCCTAAGATGTGCAGTATGACTTTTGCCTCTCCGGCCGCCCAAGACTTCGATCCGGCCAGCTTCCAGTTCGTCGACTCAGGTGCCCCGGAAGCCATCCGGGCCGGTTCGGTGCTGCCGGCGCGCCGGGAGAACATCGAATTGCACACCGATGACGGCCTACGCCTGGTCGGTGAACTGGCGACGCCGGAGGACGGACCGATTAAGGCGACCCTGGTGACGCTGCACCCGCTGCCGACGCACGGCGGATTCATGGATTCGCACGTCTACCGCAAAGCGTCCTACCGATTGCCGGCGCTCGCCGGCATCGCGGTGCTGAGGTTCAATACCCGGGGCACTTCCTCGCCGCGCGGCACCAGCGAGGGGGCCTTCGAGGAAGGCCTCGGAGAGCAGGCCGACGTCCGGGCCGCGGTCGAGTTCGCAGTGCGCCGTTCCTTGCCGAACCGTTGGCTGCTCGGTTGGTCTTTCGGCACCGAGCTGGTGTTGAAGTACGGTTCGCTGCCGCCGGTCTCGGAACAGATCGAAGGCGCGGTGCTGCTGTCTCCGCCGCTCAAACGCGCCGATGACGCGGATCTGGACCGCTGGGCCGATTACGGCAAACCGCTGACCGTGCTGGTTCCGGAGCTGGACAAATTCCTGCGTCCGGCCGAGGCTGCGGAACGATTCGTCCGGGTGCCGCAGGCCGAGCAGATCGACGTTTCCGGTGCCCAGCACCTCTGGGTGGGCGAAAAATTCGCTGCGCGGGCGCTGAATGAAATCGTTTCGGCGGTACTGGGCGAGCCTACCGAGCTGCCGACCAGCTGGCAGGGGCCGATGGCCTCGGCCGGCTAGCCGCGCCGCAACGCCTACGGCTCAATGTTTGTCCTGCCTGGCCAAGAAGATCTCCTTGATCAGCAGCATGATGGCTGCCGCGGTCGGAATCGCGATCAAAGCGCCCAGCACCCCCAGGAGACTGCCGCCGGCGATCACCGAGATCACCGCGACTGCGCCGGGAACCGCGACTGCGCGTTGCATGATCCGGGGCGAGACGAAGTAAGCCTCGAATTGCAGGTAGGCGAAATAGAAGATCGCGTAGACCAGGGCGGTCTGCCAGTTGTCGGACAACGCGACCAGGGTGACGACGATGCCGGCGATCAGGCCGCCGACCAGCGGCACGAAAGCGAGCAAGGCGACCACGAAGGCCAACAGGATGCTGAACGGCACCCCGACGATCGTCATCACGATGAAAGCGAATGCCGCATTGAGCAGTGCCACGCAGGCCTGGCCGATCACGTAGTTGCCCACGGAACGGGTGATCTCTTCGCTGAGCGCCTCGACCCGCGGCCGTCGGCTGCGCGGTGCCAGCCGGTAGGCCCAACGTTTCATCGCGGGCAGCGAGGCCAGGAAATACAGGCTCAGCACCAGCACGATCAAGGTCCCGAACAAACCGTTCGCAATGGTCGACCCGACGCCGACCACGCCGCCGAAAACCCCGCCCACAGCCTGTGAGTTGGCGAAGAATTTCGCGACCTCCTCATTGATCCGGTCGCGGACTTGGAATTGCGAATCGATCGAGACGAAAAAATCGGAATCGAGGAACTGGCGGATCCAAGTCGGTGCTTGCTGGACCAATTGGGTCGTCTGGTCCACGATGGTCGGGATCAGGGTGGCGAAGAATCCGCCGATCGCCCCGAACAAGGCCAGCAGCGCGATCACGATGCCGGCGGGCCGCGGGATCCGGCGTTTTTCGAACCAGCGGACCACCGGGTCCAGGCCCAGCGCGATGAACAGCGCGGTCAGCATCCAGACCAGCAATTGGGTGATGTTCGCGGCGACGAAATACAGGCCGATGGCGGCGCCCACGCCAACCGTCGCCATGAAACCGAAATAGATCGGCCGTTGGAACGATATCGGGGTGACCGCCTGATGCGGGTCGAGGGGTGTCTCGGATTCCGCAACCGGTTCGGCCTCCGGCGGCATTTCGAACCTCACCCTCGGTTGCGAGCCGGGCAGCGGTTTGGTCAATCGGGTCTTCAGCCGGGTCCACCAGCCGGTCGTCTCGGCCGGAGCAGCAGGTTCCGCCGCTTGCGTTCCGGACGCCTCGGAGTTCTCCTCGGGCGTCGCTTCGGTGCTCACTACTGCTTTCCTCCAGCCAATTCTCTACCGCCTAGTTTCAGCCAAACCCTACCAGTCGGGCCCCTCGGTACCCGTGATTCCGCCCACTTCTGAAGCTTCCAGGGAGCCCAAAGATAACAAAACGGTTACTCTTGAAGGTAGGAAAGTGGATTTTCGGTTGGAAATTCAGACAAAGTTCGGGCAGGGGAACTGCCGCAAATCAGCTGCAGCGGGCCTTGCAATTCTGCTGCAGCGATGAACGATGAGGATTGACCACGTGCAACGACGACTCTCTTGGGCGGCTCCGCTGCTGGTATTGGTGATTGGCCTTCTGGTGTTGGGTCTGGGCATCGCGCAACGCACCATCTGGCAACCGCCCGCCACGATTTCGGCCGAGGTCTCGGTGGCTTCGGCAGCCGCCGGGCAAACCGCCCCCTTGGCGGTCATCGACGCCCAAGCGCTCGGCCAACGTCCGGGCCCGGTGACCGTGACGGTCCGCAGCGACGGGCCGATCTTCCTGGCCCAGGGACGCAGCGACGACGTCGACGCCTGGGTCGGTAAGACGCCGCACCTGAAAGTCCAATCCGCCGCGGATGACTTCGGTTCGCTCAACGCCAGTTTCATCGGCGGCGACGGCGCTACCGCGAACCCGGCGGGATCGGATCTGTGGACCGACGAGCGCACCGGCAACCGGGAGCTCAACTACGAGTTCAGTGCCCCCGGCTCCGGTGATTGGTCCTTGCTGGTGGCCAATGACGGCAAAGCCGCGGCTGCTTCCGACATTTCGCTCACCGTGCCGAACGATACCTCCACGCCGTGGTCGGTTCCGCTCATCGTGGTGGGCTCGCTGTTGATCCTGCTCGCCGTCCTGTACCTGATCTTCGGCCGTGGCGCTTCGAAGAAAGACGGTGGATCCGGCCGTCGGGCCGCTGCGGCCGCCGCCGTCGTACTGGTCGCCGGAATGGTCGCGGCCAGCCAGATGCAGGCCCCGCCGGCGTTCGCCGCAAACAACTCTTCGCCGTCCGGCTCGGCGACTCCGCCCAGCCCTTCCGGTGAGCCCAGTCCTTCCGGTGGGGCCAGTCCTTCCGGTGGGGCCAGCGCCGGCGCAACCGAGGGGACCGACCCGGCTGCTGCCGCGCCGGTGCTTTCGGACGGCCAATTCACCCGGGTCCTGGACTCGGTGGTCAAGACCGTGGGCAATGCCGATGCCGCCAAGGACGCGAACCTGTTGGCACCGCGGGTGACCGGCTCCGCTTTGGAGGAGCGCACCGGGAACTACAAGATCCGTTCGGTGGTTCCGGATTACAAAGCCAACGAACCGGTGGAGGACAAGTTGCTCACCCGGATCATTTCGACCAATCGGGAATGGCCGCGGACCGTGGTCGCGGTGACCCAGGGGCCGAACAACCAGGTTCCGCAGCTCTTGCAATTGGTGCAGAGCAGCCCTCGGGACAGCTACAAGCTGACCGCGACGATGCGCTTGCTGCCCGGGCAGACCTTGCCACAACTGGCCGCCGCCGGCGTGGAAACCGTGCCGCTGGACAGCAAAGCCAACGGCCAGAAGTCGCCGACCGAGGCCTTTGCCGCGTTGGCCGATCTGTTGAGCAACCCCACCGGTGCGAACAAGGACAGCTTTGCTGCCTCCAAGTATGTCGACGATGTGGCCAAGTTCCAAAGCGATGCGGTGGCCAGCAGCCCGGATGCCACGGTGGTGTTCAAACACGAGCCGAAAGCGGGTTCGGTCGTGGCGTTCAAGACTTCCGACGGCGGCACCCTGGTCTTCGGTTCGCTCAAGTTCAGCCAGGACGCGACGCCGAAAACCGACGGCGCGAAGTTGAGCATCGACGACAACGCTGCGGCATTCACCGGAGGCAAGGACACGCTCAAGGGCTACACCCTGAACTTCGACGAGCAGGCCGTGTTCTACATCCCGGCCGGCGGCGAAGCTGCCCCGATGACGCTGCTGGCTGCTGAGCGGGGGCTCAGCGGGGCGAGCTTCAAGCCCTGATCATCCGGATCGCGTTCCGGATGTTCCGCTGAGAGCTTGGCCGGGCCGCTGCCGGTGCATTCGGCAGCGTGCTCTGGCTAAGCTGGAGCCATGACTGATTCAGCTTCCCAGCCCGGCGTTCCGGCCGGGGGCGCATCCGGTGCCAACCTGCGCGGTGCCATCGACCTCTCCAGCTTGAAGCCGCCGGCATCGACGGCCGCTCCGACGAATTCCGGCGGATCGGCGAAGAGTTTCGCCGTGGACGCAACCGAGCAGACCTTCCCGGAGCTGGTGCAGCTTTCCGCCGAAGTCCCGGTGGTCGTGGCGCTGTACGCCAGCTGGTCGCCGCAATCGTTGTCGGTGGCGGCGACGCTCGAACGGCTGGTGGCGGCTTATGCCGGGCGCATCCTGTTGGCCAGGGGCGACATCGAGGCGTTCCCGCAGCTGGCCCAGGCCTTCGGCGTGCAAGGCGTGCCCGCCGCCGTGGCCTTGGTCAAAGGCCAGCCGGTGCCGCTTTTCAACGGCGAATTGGCTGAGGCGGAAACCCAGCGTTATCTCGAGGAACTGCTCAAGGTCGCGGCCGCGAACGGGGTTTCCGGGAACTTGGGCGATGCCGCTGCGGAGCCGGTCGAGGCTCCGATGCCGCCACTGCACCAGGAAGCGGTCGAGGCGATCGACCGCGGCGATCTGGCTGCGGCCGAGGCAGCCTACCGCAAAGCCTTGGCGGAAAGCCCGGCAGACGCCGAGGCGAAGGCCGGACTGGCCCAAGTCCGCCTGATGCAGCGCACCGAGGGGTTGGACGCCGCTGCCGCCGATGCGGTGCGCAGCAAAGCAGCGGAGTTGCCGGACGATTTGCCGGCGCAGCTCGCGGTCGCCGATCTGGATCTGGTCGGCGGGCATGTCGAAGACGCTTTGAACCGGGTGGTCGGCTTCATCGCGACGCACCCGGGGAGTTCCGCCGAAAGCGACCGGGAGCAGGCCCGGGTACGGGTTTTGGAACTGTTCGAAATCGTCGGCATTTCCGATCCCCGGGTGGCCAAGGCCAGGCAGGCGCTGGCGCGAGCGCTCTTTTAGACCGCTGCCGGTGGTTCCGGCCCGGGTGCCCGCCTCGGCGGTAACCCGAGCGGGAATGAACCGGCTTCCGGTCGGGTTGCCGCAGGTATGAGCAAACTGTTCGAGCCTTTGACCTTGCGTGGTTTGGAACTGAGCCATCGCGGCTGGGTGTCGCCGATGTGCCAGTATTCGGCCGAGCCGGACGTCGCTCCCGGAGTGCCCAACGATTGGCATCTGATGCATCTGGGGCAGTTTGCCGCCGGTGGTGCGGCGTTGATCCTGGCCGAAGCGAGTGCGGTGCTGCCGGAGGGGCAGATCACCCCTCGGGATACCGGAATCTACGATGACGCCCAGGTCCAGGCTTGGCGCCGGATCGTGGATTTCGTGCACGGTGCCGGATCCGTGGACAGCAAAATTGGCATTCAGCTGGCGCATGCCGGCCGCAAGGCGAGTACTTGGTGGCCGTTCGCCGGGGCATCCGGCTCGGTGCCGGAAGGCTCCGGCGGCTGGCGGACCCAGGCTCCGACGAATGAAGCATTCCCGGGTGACGCGACTCCGGTGGCGATGGATTCGCAGCAGATCGCGGAGGTGGTGCGCGGCTTCGGCCAGGCCGCCAAGCGGGCGGTGCGAGCTGGTTTCGACACCGTGGAGATCCACGCGGCACACGGATATCTGCTGCATGAATTCCTGAGCCCGCTGGTCAATACCCGGGAGGACGACTGGGGCGGCAGCGAGGAGAAGCGATTCCGCCTGACTCTGGCCGTGGTGGAAGCGGTGCGCGCGGCGATCCCGGAGTCGATGCCGTTGCTGCTGCGCGTCTCGGCCAGCGACTGGGTTCCCGGTGGTTTGGACGTGGCGGCGGTGACGCGGCTCGCTGCGGTGGCCAAAGAGCTCGGCGTGGATCTGATCGACGTTTCCAGCGGCGGCGCGGTCGCCGATGCCACGATCCCGGTCGGCCCCGGGTACCAGAGCGCATTTGCAGCCCAGATCCGCCGCGGCGCCGCAGTGCCCACCGCCGCGGTGGGGATGATCACCGATGCCGTCCAGGCAGAACACCTGCTGGCCACGGGGCAGGCGGATGCGGTGTTGATCGCCCGGGCGGCGCTGCGGAACCCGCATTGGTGGCAGCAGGCGGCGCACGACCTCGGCGTGGACCTCGCCTGGGCCCCGCAGTACCAGCGCGCGGCGGTGCGCGGCCGATACTGAGCCCGGCCGACGGCCGGCAAGGGCTTCCGGTGCCGGCGGATCCGCGCCGGGGTAGATTTTTTTGGACCGGGCTTGGCGGATTGCCACGGCACTGCGCACAATGATTCGGGGCCGGTTCGCGGTCATTCGGATCGAAAGATGGAAGCAGGGTCAATGGAAGTCGTCATTCTGTCCGGCAAGGAACAAGCTGGCGCGCTCGCCGCCGATGCGATCGAGGCGTTGCTGCGGGCCAAACCGGATGCGGTCCTGGGGTTGGCGACGGGATCTTCGCCGCTGCCGATTTACGATGAGCTGGCCCGACGGCACCGTGATCGGGGCTTGAGTTTCGCCGCGGCGCAGGGCTTTGCCCTCGACGAGTACGTGGGTCTGGCACCGGGCCATCCGGAGTCCTATGCGGAGGTGGTCCGCCGGGAATTCAGCCAGCGGGTGGACATCGATCCGGCGCGGGTGCATGCTCCGGACGGCGCGGCAGCGGACATCGCGGCGGAGGGCGAGCGGTACGAGGCAGCGATCAAAGCTGCCGGAGGAGTCGACCTGCAGATTCTGGGGTTGGGCACGGATGGCCACCTCGGGTTCAACGAACCGGGATCCTCCTTGGCTTCCCGGACCAGGCTCAAGACGCTCACCGAACAGACCAGGCAGGACAATGCCCGGTTCTTCGATTCCATCGACGAGGTGCCGCATCACGTGCTCACCCAGGGGCTGGGCACGATCATGGATGCCAAGCACCTGGTGCTGATCGCCACCGGAGCGAACAAGGCGCCGGCCGTGCACGCCACGGTAGAGGGCCCGGTCACGGCAATTTGCCCGGGGTCGGTGCTCCAGCTGCACCCGCACGTGACGTTTTTGGTGGACGAAGCCGCGGCCTCGGAGCTGACCCTGGCGGACTATTACCGGCATACTTGGGCCAATAAGCCGTCCTGGCAGGGACTCTGAACCCGGCCGGGGCGGATCGCCGGATCGCCGGCTCCGAAAACCGCAACCGCGGCCGCGGTTTTCGGAAAGTGTCTCCACCAGCCGGTAGGATGGTACGCATGAGCTTGCCACCAGATCCCTTCGAAAACGATCCCGGCAGCGGCCCGAACGGCCCCGGCGGATCAACCGCGACGCTGGAGCGGACCGAGCAGCGGGAGCAGCTCGAACCAGGGGATGCGGAACGGTTTGCACACTATGTGCGCAAGGAGAAAATCCTCGAATCCGCGTTGAGCGGCGAGCCGGTCATCGCGCTCTGCGGAAAAGTGTGGACGCCGGGCCGGGACCCGAACAAGTTCCCGGTGTGCCCGGAATGCAAGGCCATTTACGATGGTTTGCGCCCGGGCAAAGACGACGGCGATAAGAAAAAGTAAGTAGCAGCAACACAAACGCATTTCCGGATGTGCGGCGGCGCCTTAGCGCCGCCGTGCCTGCCGGTTTGGGAGCACCACACGTGAGCGAAACCCTTTTCGGCTCGGGCTCGACTGACCCCGAGCTGATGCCCGCCTCCGGAATCCTGCCCTCGGGGCTGCCTCCGGCCTACCCGGAACGGGCAGCCTGGGGAACCGCGCAAAAACTGCGGGCCTGGCAGTCCGAAGCCCTGCACAAATACTTCGACGGCGGAGCCCGGGATTTTTTGGCCGTGGCGACGCCGGGCGCCGGGAAAACCACCTTCGCCCTGACAGCGGCGCGAAATCTGCTCGACAGCGGCCAGATCAACCGGATCACCATCGTCACGCCCACGGACCACCTCAAACGCCAGTGGGCGGACGCCGCCGCGCGGGTCGGAATCGCGATCGACCCCAACTTCAAGAATGCCGACGGCAAACACGGCCGCGATTTCACCGGGGTCGCGGTGACTTACGCCCAAGTGGCCTCAAAACCGGCGCTGCACCGGGCCAAGACCGAGGCCGGGAAAACCCTGGTGATCATGGACGAGGTGCACCACGCGGGGGATGCGCTGTCCTGGGGTGACGGCATCAGGGAAGCTTTCGAGCCAGCCGCGCGGCGCCTAGCGCTGACCGGAACTCCGTTCCGCTCCGATACCTCGCCGATCCCGTTCGTCGAATACGTCGAAGACCAGGACGGCATCCGCCGGTCCAAAGCCGATTACACCTACGGCTACGGCTCCGCGCTCAAGGACCACGTGGTCCGGCCGGTGATCTTCATGGCCTATTCCGGCCAGATGCGTTGGCGGACCAGCGCCGGCGAGGAAATGGCGGCCACCTTGGGCGCTGCGGTGACCAAGGACATTACTGCGCAGGCCTGGCGCACCGCATTGAATCCAGCCGGCGAATGGATTCCGGCCGTGATCGCGGCTGCGGACAAACGGCTTTCCGAGGTGCGCCGAACCGTGCCCGATGCCGGAGCGATGGTGATCGCGACGGATCATGAGGATGCCCGTGCCTATGCCGGGCAGATCAAGAAGTTGACCGGCGAATCGGCCGCGATCATCCTCTCCGACGACGGTGGCGCTTCCCGGAAGATCGATGAATTCTCCGCCGGCACGAAACGCTGGATGGTCGCCGTCCGGATGGTCTCCGAAGGCGTCGACGTGCCGCGGCTGGCGGTAGGCGTTTATGCGACGTCCACCGCGACGCCGCTGTTTTTCGCGCAAGCCGTGGGGCGCTTCGTGCGGGCCCGCAAGCGCGGCGAGACCGCATCGGTGTTCTTGCCTTCGGTGCCGCAGCTGATGGCGCTCGCCAACGAGCTGGAGCTCGAACGCGACCATGCGTTGGACCGGCCGGAAACCGAGCCGGACGGTTTCGTCGCCGAAGCCGACGAGATGCTGGCCGCCAATCGGGAAGAGAAGGCGTCCGGGGAACTGGAAAAGGCCAAATTCGAGGCTTTGGAGTCGCAGGCTTCGTTCGACCGGGTGTTGTTCGACGGCGGCGAATTCGGCCTCGGCGGCGAAATGGGCAGTGAAGACGAACAGGACTTCTTGGGCATTCCCGGCTTGCTCGACGCGGAACAGGTCTCGATTTTGCTGCGTCAACGCCAGGCCGAGCAGGTCAGCCGGCGGCGCAAGAAATCCCCGGAGGCAACGCCGGCTCTGCCGGACCACCGGTTGTTGATGGATTTGCGGAACGATCTGGCCAAAAATGTTTCGGCCTGGTCCGCCCGGACCGGTACGCCGCATGGCGTGGTGCATTCCGAATTGCGGAAACTGTGCGGCGGCCCGGCCGTGGCGCAGGCGAACGAAGCGCAATTGCAGGAGCGGATCAAGCGATTGCAGGGCTGGTTCATCGGCCGGAAATAGCCGTCAAGCCAAGGTCCGGTCAGTCGACAACCAGTTCGACGCCGGCCGCCGCCAACTCGGCCAGCGCCTGGCGCGAACTCTCGGCATCGACTCCGGCGCACAGGCCGACCAGCAGGCGCACGTCGTATCCGGCCTGCACCGCATCGAGTGCGGTCGCCCGGACGCAGTAGTCGGTGGCCAGCCCGGCAATTGCCACGGTATCGACGTTGTGCTCCTGCAACCACTCGTCCAGGCCCAATCCGGCCGGTTCGTCGGAATCCCCGGCGTCTGCTCCGGCGGCTTTTTCTTCGCCCAACGGGACTTCGAGATCGGCGGCCAGCAGTCCTTCGAAGCCGGAATAGGCGGCGTCGAACTGGCCTTTGCGGAAATATCCGTCGAGGTATTCGGTGTCGAGGTTGCGGTGCAATTGTGCGCCTTTGGAGCCGGCGACGCAGTGCACCGGCCAGGACTCGCGGAAGTCGGGATGCTCGGAAAAATGCGCCCCCGGATCGATATGCCAGTCCTGGGTGGCCGCGACGACGTCGAACTCGTCGCTGGCATCCAGCAATTCGCTGATCCCGGCGGCAACCTCGGCGCCGCCGTCGACTGCGAGCGAGCCGCCTTCGCAGAAGTCGTTCTGCACATCGACGATGATCAAGGCCTGGACCATGGCGGGTTAACCTTTCGGGGCTTCGTATTCGGTGGGGATCACGGGTTCACCGCGCTGCAGTTGGCGCCAGGACGCCGGCAGTTCCGCGGTGGATTCCTGATGCCGCCGGGCGGCCCGCAGCACCGCTTCCGGCCCGGTCCAGCCGGGCTGCAGCAGCCCATCGACGACGAAGTCCTGCATCAGCGGGCGATCGTCGCCGTCGTCCTCGGGCCGGTGCCCGATGCCGATGACCTCGGCCTGTGCCACACCGGCCGCGCTGCGCCGGCGCAAGGCGTATTTGCGCCCGCCCACGCTGGCCTTGTTCTTCGAAGCTTTGGCGACCGAGACGAACTCTCCGTCGTCTCCGCTGCGGCTGACCAGCTTGTAGACCATCCCGGCGGTCGGCGCGCCGGACCCGGTGGCCACTGAGGTGCCGACGCCGTAGGCGTCCACCGGAGCGGCGGCCAGCGCGGCGATCGCGAACTCGTCCAGATCGGAGGTGACCACGATCCTGGTGTTGAGATTGCCCAGGGCATCGAGTTGCGCGCGCACTTGGCGGGCCTGGACCACGAGGTCGCCGGAATCCAGCCGCACGGCGCCGAGCTCAGGACCGGCCAACTCGACTGCGGTCTGCACCGCCGCCGGCACGTCGTAGGTGTCGACGAGCAGGGTGGTCCCGGGCCCTTGCGCGGCGATTTGGGCTTGGAATGCCGCGCGTTCGGAATCGTGCAGCAGCGTGAAGGAGTGCGCTGCGGTGCCCACGGTGGGAACCCCGAAGCGCCGGCCGGCCTCGAGGTTGGAGGTGCTCGCGAATCCGGCGATGATTGCTGCCCGGGCTGCGGACACGGCGGATTCCTCGTGCGTGCGCCGGGAGCCCATTTCGATGCAGGGCCGGTCGCCCGCAGCACTGGTCATCCGGGATGCCGCCGAGGCGATCGCACTGTCGTGGTTGAGGATCGAGAGCACATAGGTTTCCAGGATGCAGGCCTCGGCGAAGCTGCCTTCGACCACCAGGATCGGCGAATTCGGGAAATAGGCTTCGCCCTCCGCGTAACCGTAGATGTTGCCGGTGAAGCTGAAATCGGCCAGGAAGTCCAAGGTCTGCTGGTTGACCACCTGCTGTTCGGCGAGGAACCCGAGCTCCGCATCGCCGAACCGGAAATCCGCGAGCCCGGCCAAGAGCCGTCCGGTGCCGCCCACCACGCCGTACCGACGGCCTTCCGGCAGCCGGCGCGCGAAGACTTCGAAGACACTGGAGCGGAAGGCGGTGCCGGAATGCAGCGCCGCTTGCAGCATGGTCAATTCGTATCGGTCGGTGAACAGGGCGGTGCTGGCAGTCGGCGTGCCGGATGCGGACTGGGACGGGTTGAGCGAGGTCACACCAGTACTCTAATCCGGCCCGCCTAGAATGGACATATGAGTATCAGCACGCTGACGGAGCAGATCCGGGAGCTCGAGCAGGAAACCTCGGCCGTGGAAGAGGCATCGGAGGACCTGCCTTGGGCAGTCGTGGTCTGGGATGATCCGATCAACACCATGGACTACGTCAGCTACGTGTTCCAAAGCTATTTCGGCTACTCGGCGCAATACGCGGAGAGCTTGATGCTGCAGGTGCACACCACCGGAAAAGCCGTGGTTTCGCGGGGGCCCCGGGAAAAGGCGGAAACCGACATGATGGCGATGCATTCCTTCGGCCTGCAGGCGACCGTCCGCAAGGAATCAGATGTCTGAGGGTTTCAGTTCCGGAACCACCGGAATCACGGCATTCATCGGTCCGGACGAGCGGCACATCCTGCAGGGCGTGATCGGTTCGGTGATCAAGCTCCTGGAACCGCCGGAATCAGCGGATCCGCTGGCCGCGATCATCGGTTGGGACGACGAGGTGCAGGTGCCCGAGGACCCGGCCTTGCGCCGCTTGCTCCCAGACGGGGTCGAGGGCGACGGCACTGCGGCCCTGGAGTTGCGCCGGCTCACCGAGCGCTCGGTGCGGCAGAGCAAAATCGGTGCCTTGCAGGCAGCCAGTTTGATGTTGGATTCCGATGAGCTCAAGCTCGATCTGAAGCAAGCCGAATTGTTCGCCCGGGCCTTGAACGATGTACGCCTGGTGTTCGCCGAACGGCTGGGCCTGCAGACCGCGGCCGACGTCGACGAACTGCATGAAGTGCTCGAATCCGAAGACCCCGGCGACGGCGACTTGGAATTGCGGACGCTTTTCTACTTCGTGGGCGCAGTGCAGAACGGAGTGGTCCGCGCAATGCTGGAATCCGCCAAGGCCGGAGGGCCGGGCGATGGGCGGCCGGGCAACGAGGGGAGCGCGCCGTGATGAATTCCGTGCCGGTAGTGCAACGCCAAGCGCCGGTGGGCATTTTCGATTCCGGGGTCGGCGGGTTGACCGTGGCCCGGGCGATCCTGGACCAACTGCCGAACGAGTCGATTTTCTATGTGGGGGATACCGCCAACGCCCCGTACGGGCCATTGCCGATTGCCGAGGTCCGGGCGAACGCGCTCGGTGTGATGGACGAGTTGGTGGACTCCGGGGTCAAGCTGCTGGTGATCGCCTGCAACTCGGCGACCGCCGCGGTGCTGCCGGACGCCCGCGAGCGGTACACGCTGCGCCACGGGATCCCGGTGGTCGAAGTGATCCGACCGGCCGTGCGCCGTGCGGTCGCGGCCACCCGGAGCGGCCGGATCGGCGTGATCGGCACCGAGGCCACCGTGGGCTCGCGGGCCTATGAAGACAGCTTCGCAGTGGCTCCGGATTTGCACGTGACTTCGGCGGCCTGCCCGGAGTTCGTGGCTTTCGTCGAGTCCGGGATCACCTCAGGACCGGAACTGCTCAACACCGCGGAGGCATATCTGGCCCCGCTGAAGGCGGCCGGAGTCGACACCTTGGTGCTGGGCTGCACCCATTACCCCTTGCTCACCGGAGTCATTTCCTATGTGATGGGCGACGGTGTCACTCTGGTCTCCAGCGCCGAGGAAACCGCGAAGGACGTATACCGGGCCCTGCTCGAGCACGACCTGGAACGGACCGAAGAGCTGCCGCCGCAACACCGGTTTCTGGCCACCGGGGATGCCGAAAGCTTCGGCGCCCTGGCCCGGCGGTTCCTGGGGCCGGAAGTGCTCGCAGTGGAACATGCGGCGCACGTTTCGGCACACTATCCCACCGGTTCTTTGACGCGGATCACGCCGGAAATGTTGCGTGCCGCGCGAGCCGGGCAGGGCGCGCAGGCCGGACGTGCCGGATGAAGCTCACCATCGTCGGCTGCAGCGGTTCGTTTCCCGGGCCGCAGTCCCCGGCATCTTGCTATCTGCTGACCGCGCACGACGGCACCCGGCTCTGGCGGATCCTCCTGGATCTGGGCAGCGGCGCCTTGGGCGCGGTGCAGAAATACATGGACCTGGCCGATATCGACGGAATCTTCCTGAGCCATTTGCACCCGGACCACTGCATGGACCTGTGCGGCCTGCACGTGGCGGTGCGCTGGAATCCCGACGGCTGGCCGACCGGCCGGATTCCGGTCTGGGGCCCGGCCGCGACCGCGGAACGGCTGGCCACCGCGTATGGCCTGGACCCGGAACCCGGGATGAGCGAGGAATTCGATTTCATCACTTGGGCGGAACGTGCACCGGTGAAACTGGGCCCTTTCACGATCACGCCGTATCCGGTAGACCATCCGATGGAGGAGGCCTACGCACTGCGCGTCGAAGTTGACGAGTTCGACGGCACCGGGGTGGACCGGCACGTGGTGCTCAGCTACTCGGGGGACACCGACGCCTGCGCAGGCTTGGTCGAAGCTGCGCAAGACGCGCATTTCTTCCTCTGCGAAGCAGCCTTCCAGGAAGGCCGGGACGATGCGATCAAAGGCGTGCATCTGACCGGCAAACGGGCTGCTGAAGCCGCCGTCGAGGCCGGAGTCCGCCGCCTGCTGCTGACCCATCTGCCGGTCTGGACCGATCCGGTGGTGGTCGTCGAAGAAGCCAAAGCCGTTTTCACCGGCGATGTGGCGGTTGCCGTGGCCGGAGTGCACTACACGATCTAGGATCCTGGCGATCCGGCGATCCAATCTGGCGGCCCGCCGATCCGGGCTCCGGAGGATTCCGTTGCCGCAGCGCTGGTCGGCCCGCCGGGCCTGCTCCGCGGGCTGGGATTGGGTAGGCTGGTGAGCATGTCATCGATCCCCAGCCTGTCTTCTTCCGTGCAACGCGCCGACGGGCGCAGCGCCGACCAACTCCGCGACATTTCGATCACCCGGGGCTGGTCCAGCCAGGCCGAAGGCTCCGCGTTGATCGAATTCGGCAATACCCGGGTGCTGTGCACGGCTTCGTTGACCGAAGGCGTGCCCCGTTGGCTGCGCGGTGAGGGCCGGGGTTGGGTCACTGCGGAATACGCGATGCTCCCACGCGCCACGAACACCCGGTCCGACCGGGAGTCGGTCAAAGGCAAGATCGGCGGGCGGACGCACGAGATCTCCCGGCTGATCGGCCGTTCGCTGCGCTCGATCATCGACACCAAAGCGTTGGGCGAGAACACCATCGTCTTGGACTGCGACGTCCTGCAGGCCGACGGCGGCACCCGGACCGCAGCGATCACCGGGGCTTATGTGGCGCTCGCCGAATCGATCCGGTTCGCCCGGGAGAACAAACTCATCTCCGCCTCGGCGCAGCCTTTGGTGGACACCGTGGCCGCAGTCTCCGTGGGCATCATCGACACCGTGCCGATGCTCGATTTGGCCTATGTGGAAGACGTCCGGGCGGAAACCGACATGAATGTCGTGGTCACCGGAAGCGGCAAGTTCGTGGAGGTCCAGGGCACCGCCGAGGGAGCGCCTTTCGATCGCGACGAGCTGAACAAACTTTTGGATTTGGCACTTCTGGGTACTGAGCAGTTGGCGCAGATCCAGCGCGAGACCTTGGGCCTGCTCTGATGCCGTCCGGGACCGCGCCCCGGTTGGTGCTGGCCACCCACAACGCGGGGAAATTGCGCGAACTGCGCGAATTGCTGCGCGGTCAGGTGCCGGGTCTCGATGTGGACCGCCAGGTGGTGGACGCAGCCGCGGTGGGTGCACCCGATGTGGTCGAAACCGGGGTGACTTTCGCGGAAAACGCTTTGTTGAAGGCGCACGCGGTCAGCCAGGCCACCGGATTGCCGGCGATCGCCGACGACTCCGGATTGGCCGTGGCGGTGCTCGGCGGCGCGCCGGGGATTTTTTCTGCCCGCTGGGCCGGGCGGCACGGTGACGATGCTGCGAATTTGGCGCTGCTGCTCGCGCAATTGGGCGACATCGGTGCCGAGCACCGGGCGGCGAAGTTCGTCTGCGCTGCGGCGTTGGTGCGGCCCGGACCGGATCCGCTGGAAGTCTTGGAGACCGGCGAACTGCGCGGCAGCCTGTTGACTGAGCCCCGCGGCACCGGAGGCTTCGGCTACGATCCGATCCTGCAACCGGACGGCTGGCAGGTCTCCTGCGCGGAACTCACCGCCCAGCAGAAGAACGCGATCTCGCACCGCGGCGAAGCGTTCCGGAAATTGCTTCCGGCGATCGTACGGCTGCTCGGTTAGTCCCGTTGCCGGGTGCGGCCGGTCGGCTGCTGCCGGTTCAGACGGCTTCTTCGCTCGGATTCTGCTTTTTCTTGTTCGAGCGCCAGCCACGGAAGACCTCGATCGCGATCGGCAAGACCGAAATCAGCACGATCACGATGAAGATCACATCGAGGTTGTCCCGTACGAACGGCACCCGGTCGCCGAGCACCCAGCCGAGCAACGGCAAGCCCACACCCCAGAGCACGGCTCCGATGATGTTGAAGCTGACGAAGTGCCGGTAGTTCATCTGCGCCACTCCGGCGATCACCGGAGTGAAGGTCCGCACCACGGGTACGAAACGCGCCAGGACGACCGCTTTGCCACCGTGTTTTTCGAAGAAGACGTGGGCCTTTTCGACATATTCCTGCTTGAAGAACCGGGAATCCGGACGCTTGAAAATCGCCGGCCCGGCCTTTCTGCCGATCAGATAACCGACTTGGTCGCCGGCGAAGGCGCAGATGAAGATCAGCAGAACGAAGAGCCAGATGTTGAAGTGAATGGTTCCGGTGGCCACCAGGAGGCCGGCGGTGAAGAGCATCGAATCCCCGGGTAGGAAGAACCCCACGAGCAGGCCGGTTTCCGCGAAAACAATCGCGCACACCAACAGCACGACCCAGGGCCCGAGCGCCGGGTCGGCGAGGAACACCTGTGGATTGAGCCAATCGGGCAAAAAGCTGGCAGTGGGAACCGGGCCGCCGACGAAGGCCGGCATGCTGCCGGTACTCGAAAGGGCGGCGTGGCTGATCGATGCAAGAGTCACCATTCAAGGTTACGGCACAGCCCTGTGCGAACTTCTCAGCAAAACACCTGCCGGCCGCAGAGCCCGGAATCAGCCCAGCAACTCGTCGGAGTAACACCAACGCCAAGACTCGCCGGGCTCCACGCTGCGCATGACCGGATGTCCGGTTCCGTGGAAATGCCGGGTGGCATGCCGTCCCTCGGAGGAATCGCAACAGCCCACCGCGCCGCAGCTCAGGCACATTCTCAGGTGGACCGGAACCGTGCCTTCCCGAAGGCAATCCAGGCATTCCGGCGTTTCCGGAATCGGCAAATCCCCGGCAGCGGCCAAGTGCTCGCAACCATCGGTGCGGCTCGGGAATTCGCTCGGATCATCGAACACGCTGTCTTCGGTGGCGTTTTCCAGCATCGACTCTTCGACGTCGAGCCGGTCCAGGACCTCGGCGAGGACGTCGTGCGGATAGTCGCCGGTCCGGCGCAGACCGAGCACTTCATCGCGTTCGGCCTGCAGCATCGCGCGGCGCAGTTGGCCGTAGCGTTGCGACGGCGTCTGCCCTTCGGCTTCCGGCCGGCCGAGCCGTTCCCAGGCGGCCAAGCCGCGTTCCTGGGTGCGGCGTTTGAGCATCGCGAGCACCTCGGGCGGGTCCTCGTCGATGGTGACTTCCCGGAGCTTGGCCAGGCCCGCCGTGGTGGCGCGCTGCATCAGTGCGGCTTCGGCGAGCAGGTCCTCCCGCCGGTCCGGCCCGCGCAGCCCGAGCACCCGGACCAGGGAAGGCAGCGTGAAGCCTTGGATGACCAAGGTCCCGGCCACCACGACCAGCGCTGCCAAAACCAGCACCGGCCGATGTTCCAAGTCCTCGGGCAGCGAGAGCACCGCGGCCAGGGTCACCACTCCGCGCATGCCGGCCCAGGAGATCACCGTGGGCGTGGTCCATGGCGGATGCGGCTCGGCCCGCCGGACGCCGGGGAACAAGCGCGCCAGGTAGGTGGCTGGAAACACCCAGACCGGGCGCAGCAGCAAGACGGCGGCCAGAACCGCCAAGCAGCCCCACCAAACGGTCGCGGCGTTGAAATCGTCTTGCTGCACCGCTTCGAGGATCCATTTGCCCTGCAGGCCGATCAGCAGGAAGACCGAGTTTTCCAGCAGGAACTGCACCGTGGCCCAATTGCTGCGTTGGCTCAATCGCGAAGCCCCGCCGGGCATCGCAGGGCTCTTGGCGCCCATCAGCAATCCGCAGACCACGACCGCCAGCACCCCGGAAGCCGGTACGTCGAAGAGCCGGAACTCCTCGGCCGGCAAATAGGCCAGGAATGGCGCCGCGAGTGACATCGACGTGTTGATCGCCACATTGCGCACCCGTTTGCGGATTTGGATCAGGATGGTCGCCGCGACCAGGCCGATCACGATGCCGCCACCGGCGGCCCAGAGGAATTGCCCGCCGATCTGCCAGACCGAAACGGCGCCGGCTGAGGCCGCGATCGCGGCACGCAGGCAAACCAAGGCGGTTGCGTCATTGACCAGGGATTCCCCCTCCAGGACGCTGACGATCCGCCGGGGCAGGCCGACCCGGCGTGCGATCGCGGTCGCCGCGACCGCGTCGGGCGGTGCCACGACCGCACCCAGCGCGATCGCCGAAGCCAGCGGAATCCCCGGGAAGACCCACCAGGCCACCAGCCCGACGGCGAAGGTCGCGAAAATGACATAGCCGACCGAGAGCAATCCGATGGCACGACGGTTGGAGCGGAAGTCGATCAACGAGGTTTGCAGCGCCGCGGCGTACAACAGCGGCGGCAACAGGGCCAGGAGCACGATTTCCGGATTGAGTTCCAGCTTCGGCACGAAGGGCAGGTAGGAGATCGCCCAGCCGATCACTACGAGCAGCAGGGGCGCCGAAACGTTGATTTTCCGGCCGAGCGCGCTGACTGCACAGACCAAAAGGATCGCAGCGAGCAGGGTCAGCGAGAATTCCATTCGCCCATTCTGTCAGGCGCGGCAGGCAATCGGCAGGCTGCTGCGGAGGATTGCGGCGCGACTGGTGACATCCGTCATTGAGCATCCCGGCCCGAAGTGCCAGGATGGACTGGTGAGCTGGCATGGATAAGATCCTCGGATACTGGTGGTTGATCTTTTTGCTCCCGGTTTTCGGCGGGATCATCAGGAGCACTTTCGGCGGCTTCGGCAGGTCGCGCCGCCGGCTGGAGCGCGATCGCGGCGGTCGGGATTCCAGGCGCGTGGCGGCCGGCGGTTCGGACTACGGGCCAGCGGCACCACTCGGCAAGACCGCTGAACAGTCGCGCCAGGAAGAAGCGCTGCGCCTCTTCGCCGATCACGATGCGGTCAATTCCCGTTGGCTGGCGTATGAACTGGACGTGGCCAAACTGATCGATTTCCCGATGATGTCCGATGTCCGGGAACCGCTCACCGTCGAATTCCTCCGCGCCAAGCGACTCGCCGACGGGCTGCGACCAGCCGTGCCGACGGATCTTGCCAGCGACGGGCAGTTGAGCGAGTACCGCCAGGCGCTGCGGAATTTCGAGGTCGCCTTCGACGTCGCCGAACGCGAAGCCAAGCGGATCAAGGACGCGCACTACAGCGAGCCGGAGCGGCAGCGCCTGGGCACGGCCAAGAAACTGCTCAGCATGGCGGTCGATGAGGCTTCCACCCAGGCTGAACGCCAACTTGCCTACCACCGGGCGCGCAAAGAACTCGATGGGCTTCTGCTGCTGCCGGACGAGGCGGTGGCCGCTCTGGAGCGGCGGGTGCAGGCGCAGATCCGCACCACGCCGAATGCGCCGGGGAGTCCGGATCGGGCCGAGGGGCCGTTGCTGAAGCCGGCCCCGCGTCCGGAGAGCGCGGGCTAGCCCTCGGAAGGAATGGTCGGAATGCTGCGAGCTCGCAGCTCCGGCAGCAGGAACTCGCGGAGCAGCGGGGCCAGTTCGGCACCGTCGGCAGTGAGCGGGATCCAGCGCAACTCGGCGATCTCGGCCTGCGCGGTCGGAATCCAATGGCCGGCGGCCAGGTAGAGCTCGGCCTGCACCTGGTCGGCGTCGTCATTCGCGGCTTCGCCGAGCCAACTGCCCACACGTTGCAGCTGCTCGGCCGGGATCGCTAGGCCGGTCTCCTCACGAACTTCCCGGATCGCGGTTTGCAGCGCCGAATCGCCGGGATCGGGCTTGCCGCCGGGGAGCTGGAACCGCAGGGAATTCCGTTTGCGCACGGTAAGCAATTCGTTGTCCGCGTTGAGCATGGCGACAGCGCTGACCTTGACGATCCGATTCACCCGCCAAGCTTAGCCGCGGTTCGGTTCGGCGCAGGCTTGACAAGGGCAAATGTGCCTCTTAGGTTAGTTACATGAGTAATGAACCGGCTAACCAAGTAACCAGCTTGGCAGCGACTGCTTGGGGGACTCCGTGATCGATGACAGCAAACCGATCTTTCTGCAGATTGCGGAACTGATCGAAAACGACATCGTGGACGGGCATCTGGCCGAAGAGACGCAGGTCCCGTCGACCAATGAATTCGCCGCATTCCACCGGATCAACCCGGCGACTGCGGCCAAAGGAGTCAACCTGCTGGTTGACGAAGGCATCTTGTACAAGCGACGAGGAATCGGAATGTTCGTGGCAACCGGAGCGCGCCAGGCCGTAGTGGCCCGCCGGCGTGAGGAGTTCTTTCAGCAGTACGTCCAGCCCTTGCGGCTGGAAGCCCGCAAGCTGGGCATCGACAACGACCAACTCGCCGAGATGATCACCCGCGATGGTGAACTCGCGGCCGAAAACGAAGGAGCTGTGACCCGATGAGTCGAATGCCCAGCACCGAACCGCCCGTGGTGCGGGTGCGGAATCTGACCAAACAATACCGGCACTTCAAGGCCTTGGACGGGGTGGGCTTCGACCTTGCGCCGAACAAGATCTACGGATTGCTCGGCCGCAATGGCGCCGGCAAGACCACGGTGATGTCGATTTTGACCGCACAGGGTTTCCGGAGCAGCGGCGAAGTCGAAGTCTTCGGCGGCGATCCTTACGAAAACGACAAGATCCTCAGCCGGATCTGTTTCATCCGGGAATCCCAGAAGTATCCGGACGATTTCGATGCGCGGAATGCGTTTGCCGCGGCCAAGATCTTCTTCGAGCATTGGGACCAGGAGCTGGCCGAGCGGTTGATCGAAGATTTCCAGCTGCCGATGAAGCGCAAGATCAAGAAGCTCTCCCGCGGGCAGCTTTCCGCGGTGGGCGTGATCATCGGTTTGGCGTCACGCGCTGAGCTGACCTTCTTCGACGAACCCTATCTGGGCCTGGACGCGGTGGCCCGGCAGCTGTTCTACGACCGCTTGGTCGAAGATTACGCCGAATACCCTCGGACGATCGTGCTCTCTTCGCACCTGATCGACGAGGTGGCCAACTTGCTCGAGCACGTGATCGTGATCGACAAAGGCAAAATCATCATGGACAACGACGCCGAAGCGATCCGCGGCAGCGCGGTCACGGTGGTCGGCCCGGCCGCCCGGATCGAGCACTTCATCACCGGTCGCGAGATTCTGCACCGGGAGAGCTTCGCCGCACTGGCCTCGGTGACCGTGAATGGGCAATTGAGCCCGGCCGAACGCCAGGAAGCCGCAGAACTCGGCCTCGAACTGGCACCGGTCTCGCTGCAACAGCTGATCGTGCGGAAGACCATCAATTCAGCGGCTGCAGACTTCGCCGCACCCGGTTCCAGTGCCGAACCCGAATCAGCCAGGGAGGGGCTCCGATGAGCAAAGTCATCAACGTGGTCCGAATGCAGATGCTCAACAAATGGACCTTCCTGGGCCTGCCGGCCGTGATCCTGGTGGCGGCCTTCGCACTCAGCGCGGCTATCTGGGCCATGATCCCGAACAGCGAGAGCTACAAATTCTCCGGCGCCGGCCAGGCGCCGATCTGGTATTTCTTCGGGCTGGGCATCCAGGCGTTGACTTTGACCTTTCCGTTCTCGCAAGGTCTGAGCATCAGCCGCCGGGCGTTCTACCTCGGTTCGATGTTGCTCTTCGGCGGCGTCGCCCTGGCCATGGCGTTCCTCTTCTGGATCGCCGGCCTGGTCGAAGTGGCCAGCAACGGCTGGGGGATGAACGGCCACATGTTCAATCTGCCCTGGATCTCCGACGGACCATGGTATGCCGTGGTGCTTTTCCTCTTCGCGGTCATGATGCTGCTGTACCTGATGGGGTTCCTCGGCGCCACGGTCTACAAACGCTGGCAGGCCACCGGACTGGTGGTCTCGAGCGTCGGTCTGGGCCTGATCCTGGTCGGCCTGATCGGTTTGCTGACCTGGCAGCAGAAGTGGCTCGAATTCTTCGGCTGGTTCGGCGGGCAGAGCAATTTGAGCTTGGCGGCCTGGATCCTGGCGGTTTGCGTGCTCTTGGCTGGGGGGTCTTACCTACTGCTCCGCCGGACCACGCCGTAATCCTCCGGCTCGCCTCGGAACCGGCTCAGAGGCCCAGTTCCGAGGCGAGTTCGACGCCGGGGTGGTGCAGTACCGTGCGGATGCCGAGCTTGGCCGCCGCGTCCAGATTCTCCTGCCGGTCGTCGATGAAAACCACCTGGTCGCCGCTGGCACCGAGTTCCTGCAGCACATGCTGGTAGATTTCCGGTTCGGGTTTCACCAGGCCGAGGTGGCCGCTGAAGAACAGCCGGGAAAAGTATTTCGCCCAAACACTCGAATGCTGGAAAAAGTCGGCCATCTCGGTGGGCATGTTCGACAGCAGGGCCATTTTGACGCCGCTGGAATCAATCGCCTCCAACACATCGAGGGTGTCCGAATTCAGATTCGACCAGGCGCGCAGGTCGAGCGCATGCAATTCCTCGCGGAGGCCGTCCGAGATTTCCCGGCCCACGACGCGCTGCCAGTACTCGGCGACGCCGATCCGCCCGGCGTCGTAGTCGACCCGGTATTGCCAGTAAGGCCCGTCCGGATTGGTCAAAGGCAAGCCGGCAGCTTCGGAGAGCGCCGCCCAATCCTGCTCGGTCGGCGCTTCGGATATGACCATTCCGTAGTCGAACAGATACCAGTTGGCTCGTGTGCTCACAGCAAGAGCCTACCGAAAACGGCCGGAATGCAAAGCCGGCCCGGTCGGCGGACCCGGTCGGCGGACCCGGCCGGCGGACCCGGCCGGGGCGTGCCGGAGCCGAAATCGTCGGAACCCGGAGCTAACCTTGGAAGGTGAGTTTGGATTTCACTGCGATCGACTTTGAAACCGCCAACGGCTTCAGGGGATCGCCTTGCGCCGTGGGCCTGAGTAGGGTGCGCGACGGGCGGATCATCGAAGAGGCTTTCTGGCTGATGCGTCCGCCGGCCGGGCATGATCACTTCGACCCGAGGAACATCGCGATCCACGGAGTGACTCCGGACCAAGTGGCCAGCCAGCCTCGGTTCGAGACGGTGTTCGACGAAATCGCCGGTTTCCTGGGCGATGACATCCTGGTGGCGCACAATGCGGCTTTCGATACCGGTGTGATGCGGGCGGCCCAGCAGGCTTCCGCGAAATCCGGCCCGCGTTACGATTACGCCTGCACCGTGATGCTCGCCAGACGCAGCTATTCGCTGCCCTCGTATTCCTTGCCGTTCGTCGCCGAAGCGGCCGGCGTGCCGCTGATCAACCACCACGACGCGATCGAAGACGCCCGGGCCTGCGCCGGGATCATGATCGACATCGCCGGCCGGCACGGGGCCGCGACGATCCAGGACCTGTACCGGGGGCTCGGGCTCGCCCTGCCGGTATTGGACGCCTTCGAAGCCGAGGGCCTGCCGCTGCCCGGCGCGCTGGAGCCGGGGAACTGGCTGGGCTGGCCGGAGGAAGGCGACAACCCCGAGCCGAATCCGGACGCGGACGCGAATCATCCGCTGTTCGGCCAAACCGTGGTGTTCACCGGGAACCTGCAGATTTCGCGCGGCAGCGCGAAAGCGAAGGCCGCCCAGGCAGGGGCCCGGCCGGCGTCCAGCGTGACCCGGAAGACCACGGTCCTGGTGGTGGGCGACGGATTCATCGCAGCCGATCTGCGCCGCGGTCAGACCGCCGGCTCCAGACTGACTGCGAAGGCCAAGCGGGTGCTCGAACTGCATGGCAAGGGCCAGCAGATCGAAGTGCTTTCGGAAGGCGAATTCATGCAGATGATCGGCTAGAAGTCGAAATCCACCCCGGTCAGCTCAGCTGAGAGCTGCCACAACCTGGTGGCCTGGCCGCCGTCGTACGCCTGGGCTGAGGCTTTCGCCGGGGCAGGCCGGCCGAGCAACTGGAACAACCGGCCCGGGCCCCACAAGGCACCGCCCTGGACGTCTTCGCCGATCGCCGCATGCACCGCGGGCCAGGCCCCGGCGTCCTTGCCCTGGGAGAAATTCCCGACCACGGCCTTGAGCAGGGGATGGATCGGCTCGCGCAAGTGCAGACCGGGCCGCTCCGGTGTGAAAGCGCTTGGGGCATTCCCCGGATGGGCTACCACGGAGCGTGCCTCGATGCCGTGCGCGCGCAGCCTCCGGTCGAGCTCGAAACCGAATTGCATCACGGCCAATTTCGAATTCTGGTAGTTGCTGAACCAGCTGCGCTCGCCGGGCAGCCCGGTGACCGGCTTGGCCCAAAGATGCGAAAGGCTGCCCAAATGCACCATCCGGGCGCCCGGAGTGGCACGCAAGGCCGGGAACAAGCGGGCCAAAAGCCCGAAGTGCGCCAAGTGGTTGGTGCCGAAAAACAGCTCGAAGCCGTCGCTGGTGCTGGCCGGCCCGTGATCGTGCACCACGCCCGCATTGGCCACGACCGCCGCCAGCGGTCCGTTCCCGGCCAGTGCGTCGGCAGCCCTGCGCACTGAAGCCAGGGAGCCCAGGTCGAGCTCCTGGAAGCCCAGTTCCGCCCCGGGGACCCGCTCCCGGATCGCGTTCATCGCCAGTTGCGCCCGCTCGGCATTTCGCGCGGCAATGATCACCGGCCGGCCGGCTTGGGCCAGTTGCTCCGAGATGAAATATCCGATCCCGTTGCTGCCTCCGGTGACTACCACCGCACCGTGCTCTGCCATTCCGTCAGCCTATACCTGCCGGATAAACTCGGCAGATGGCGCATCCGAGGATGTACGACGACGACGATCCGGTATTGGCCCGGGTGCGCGAGGTCGCGCTGGCCTTCCCCGAGGCCGTGGAGCGGGAGTCGCATGGTCGGCCGACCTTCCGTGCGGGGGAGTCGGGCAAGGTTTTCGGCTACTTCGGCCACGGTCAGTCCGGACGCCCGCGGCCGGCGTCGATCCTGGTGTTGGCCGAGCCGGCCGAACACGCAGCGTTGCTTGCCGATGACCGGTTCTACCTGCCCTCGTATCTCGCCTCGGCGGGTTGGCTCGGCCTGGATTTCGCAGCCGCCGAGGTGGATTGGCAGGAAGTGGCGGAGCTCCTGGACGGCTCCTACCGGATGGTGGCCAACGCCCGGTTGCTCGCCGTCCTGGATGCCACCGGTGGCCCGGCGCGCTCGCCGGACAGCCGCGGGCGGACTTAGTTCGACACAATCCTTGGGTAGGCACGGCAGCCAGTCCTACCCTGAGGAAATGGCACAGCTTTTCGAACCGCAGCGGGTCGCCAGCACGGTCGGCGATCCGGAGGGCAAGCCGCTGGTCTCGGTACGCCGGCCGTTGCTGAACCGGATTTTCGGATTCCCCAACCCGGTCAACGAATATGCCGCCAGGTTCACCGCAGGCATGGTCGTGGTATTCGCGCTGATCGTCTTGATCACCGGTTGGGGCTGGGGCTTGGCGCTGTTGGCCGTCGGCTTCGTGCTCCGGGTGCTTTTCGGGCCACGGGTTTCGCCGTTCGCGCTGCTCTCGGTGAAGGTCTTGGCGCCCCGGTTGGGTGCGCCGAAACTGGTAGCCGGGCCGCCGAAACGTTTTGCCCAGGGCATGGGCGCGGTGATCTCGATCGCCGCAGCGGTGTCCTACTTCGCCGGTGCGCCCTTGCTCGCCTGGACTTTGCTGCTGCTGCTGGTCGTCGCGGCGTCGCTCGAATCGTTCCTGGGCTTCTGCCTGGGCTGTGTGATTTTCGGCTTTTTGCAGCGCCGCGGAGTGATTCCGGCCTCGGTCTGCGAAGCCTGCAACAACGTCGGTTTCGGCACTGCCGCGCGTCGTGAAGGCACGCCGGCCGGTTGACTTGGCCGGTTTGACATGGCCGGTTGGCTTGGCCGGCTCGCTCGGCGGGCTGAGCCTGGCGCAGCCGGTTCAGTCCCGGGCACCGTCCGCGGCCGGCTCGAGGCCGCTGGAGCGCAGCAGCAGGTCGGCCATCGCCTGGATCAATTCCGGCGCCTCCGCCACGCGGAGCCAATCTTCCGGCAGGCCGGCCATCCCGTAATACGCGCCCAGGATGTTTCCGGCGATCGAGGCGGTGGAATCGGAGTCGCCGGGGTGGTTTGCCGCGATCCGGATCGCGGCACGGAAGTGCTCGCTCGGCCCGGCAGCCGGATCCGAGCTGGCCAAAACCGCGTAGACGGCGACCGCCAAGGCTTCGTCGGCGACCCAGCCCGCGCCGACCGCGGCGCAGAGTTCATCGCCGCGGAGCTGCCGATCGGGGCTGTGCCGTTCCGCGGAACCCAGAGCGACCGCGGTTTCGATCCGGTCCAGCAGATCGGGTTCGGCCGGCAGCTCGCGCAGGTAGCCGAGCATCGAGGCCACGGCGGCGTCCAATGGAAGCTGCGCCACGGCCAGTTGGTGGATCAGCCAGCTGAATCCGGCCGAAGCCTGGATCGCCACCGGGTGCCCGTGGGTCAACGCGGCGCCGTTCATGCTCATCTTGGCCACCGTGGCCGGCTCCAGATGGCCGATCAGCCCGAACGGCGCCGAGCGCATCACGGAGCCGCAGCCTTTGGCTTCGGGATCGATCGGTCGGAAGAGCGTGCCCATTTCGCCGGTCTTCAAAGAGTTCAGGCAGGCTTTGCCCGGATGGCGCTGCTGCTGCAGTACCGCTTGGCTGTCGATCCAGCGCAGTGGTGGCACCGGGGCGGAATCCAGCACTGGTGATTCGCCCTGGCTGCGCAGCCAGCGCAGATAGGCCAACCACAGACAGGCGGTGGGATCCGCGGGTACGCCTTGTTGCGCCCACTCCAAGGCCTCGGCCAAACCATCGACGGTGTACAGGGTCAATTGGGTGTCATCGGAAAACTCCACCGGGCCGGCGGCCTGAAACAGATCGAGCAATCCGGCAGGGCCGAACCTCCGTTTGATGGTTGCGGTGTCGTCGAATTCGACGAGGTACCCGAAGGCATCGCCCAGTGCGCCGCCCATCAGGCAGCCGTGGACCCTGGACGCGAAGCTGATCTGCATGCGGACCAATGTACCGGCATTCGACGGCGTGGGCACAGGCAGCACACAGAGCAGAGCCGGTACAGTATTCTCCAGGTATTCCCCGACCGCCTCCCGAACAAAGGAATGATATGGCTGTGGCCACCGCTTCAGAAGAAACCGAGCTCGAAAGCACACCCCGCGAGCACTCGCTCGTCGCCCGCCTGGGAGCGGAATTCCTGGGCACGTTCATCCTGATCTTCGGCGGCATCGGAACGACGTTGTCGGCCGTGCAGCAGACCGGGAACTCGCTTTCGGTGGCCTTGGGCTTCGGTCTGTCCCTGGTCGCGGTCACGATCCTGTTCGGCAAGGTCTCCGGCGGCCACTTCAACCCGGCCGTCTCGCTCGCTTCGGCGATCGCCGGACGGGTCAAGTGGCTGCACGCGCTGTACTACGTCGTGGTGCAGGTGCTCGGAGCCTTGTTCGCCGGGCTCGTGCTCTTCGTGATCTTCAATTCGCTGCCGGTATTCCGCACGCAATCCAGCACCGGCGGCGGGATCGGCACGGTTTTCCAGGCGCTGGCCAACGGTTTTGAAACCAGCTCGCCGAACCAGCTTCCGCTGTACAGCGCGCTCTTGATCGAGCTGGTGGGCGGTGCGGTCCTGGTCGCGGTAGTGCTTGCCGCCTGGCGCCCCTCGGTGAACAAGGCGGTGGCCCCGATCGCGATCGGCTTCACCTACGCAGTCTTGATTCTGGCCATGCTGCCGCTGACGAATGCCGGACTGAACCCGGCCCGTTCGATCTCCGTGGTGTTCTTTTCCAGCGGCAATGCGCTCGGACAGCTCTGGGTCTTCTGGGTGGCACCGCTGGTCGGTGCCGCGTTGGCCGGCTTGATCTACCGCGGTTTTGTGGTTCCGGAAGGCGATAGCGGCAAGAAGCCGGCGGCTGCCGAAGTCGACTCGGTGGAATTGGCGGATGCCGACGAAGAGGCCGATACCGAAGAAGCCGATGCCCCGGCTCCGGCCAAGGCCGCGGCGAAGCCGGTGCCGGCCCGCTCCTTGGTCGCCGACGAGCCCGTAGTCGACCCCGAAGCCAAGGACTTCTTCGACGGTCCGGCCAAAGGCTCGGCCGGCGACAAGAAGTAGCCGAAGCCGCAGCAGTCCCCAACAGCCGGGCCCGGTTCACGGGCCCGGCTGTTTTTTCGGCTGTCGGTGGCACCCCATAGGCTTGCGCTATGCGTTTCCTGCACACCTCCGATTGGCATTTGGGCCGGTCCTTCCACGGCGTCGGGCTGCTGGCCGCCCAGCAACGGTTCATCGACCAGCTGCTGGCGACGGTGGAGCACGAACAGGTCGACGTCTTGCTGATCTCCGGGGACGTCTATGACCGGGCGCTGCCTCCGGTCGACGTGGTCCGGCTTTTCAGTGCCACGCTGGCCCGGTTGCGGGCGGCCGGCGTCGAGGTCGTGATCAGCAGCGGGAACCACGACTCGGCGAGCCGGTTGGGCTTCGCGAGCGAAATCCTGGGCCATGGCGGCGTGCACATCCGGGCCGCCGTCGCGGACCTGGACCGGCCGGTGCTTTTCGACGGCGGCAAGATCGCGGTCTACGCGGTGCCCTATTTGGAACCGCGGATGGTGGCGGCGGAGCTCGACGTCGAGGCTCCGGACCACGAGTCGGTCACCGCTGCGGCGCTGCGCCGGGTGCATGCCGATGCCGCCGCCCGGCCGGGAACCCGGACAGTGCTCATGGCACACACTTTCGCCAGCGGCGGGATCGGTTCAAGTAGCGAACGGGAGCTCAGCGGGATGCGTTCCGGCGGGATCGGAGCGGTGCCGTTGGACCTTTTCGAGGGCTTCGATTACGTCGCGTTGGGCCATTTGCACGGTAGACAGCGATTGTCCGAATCGGTGCGTTACAGCGGCTCGCCGCTGGCCTATTCCTTTGCGGAAGCAGATCAGGCCAAGGGCGGGTGGCTGGTGGAGCTTTCCGCCACCGGGTTGGAGTCGGTGAAACCGATCAGCTGGCCGGCCGAGCGGGCCCTGTCTGTGCTGCGGGGCACGCTCGCGGAGTTGCTCGCGGAGCCCCGTTTCGCGGATTCGGCGGACGCTTATTGCCAGGTCACGCTGACCGATGAACGCAGGCCGGTGCAGGCGATGGAAAAGCTCCGCGAGCGGTTCCCGCTGACCTTGGTGCTGGAGCACGAACCGCCTCTCGGGGCCAGGCCGGTGCGGCAGAGCTATGCGCGGCGAATCGCCGAGGCGCAAAGCGATCTGGAGATCAGCGCCAGCTTTTTCGAACACGTCAGGTCAGCCCCGATCAACGCGACGGAAGCGTCGATGCTTGCTGCCGCCGTCGACGAGGTCCGTGCCGCAGAAGGCTCGGCATGAGAATCCACCGGCTGGAAATCCAGGCATTCGGTCCTTTCGTGCAACGTCAGGTGGTCGATTTCGACCGATTGGGCGAGCAGGGGCTGTTTTTGCTCGAAGGGGCGACCGGAGCCGGCAAGAGCAGTGTTTTGGATGCCATCTGTTTTGCGCTCTTTGCCAGCGTCCCCGGGGTCCGGCAAAGCGGTCAGCGGTTGCGCAGCGACCATGCCCCGGCAGACCTGGTACCGGAAGTCCTGCTCGAGTTCAGCATTCCCGGCCGGCAGTTCCGGATCCTCCGCAGCCCGGCCTGGCTGCGCCCGGCCAAGCGTGGCTCGTCGACGGTGCGCGAAAACGCCCAGGCGCTGCTTTCGGAAAAGCTCGATGGCGAATGGGTCGCGTTGTCGAGCCGGAACGACGAGGCAGCACACCAGATCCAGGCGCTGCTGGGCATGAACCGGGAGCAGTTCACCAAGGTGGTGATGCTCGCGCAAGGCGAATTCGCGGCCTTCCTGCGGGCGGACATCAAAGAACGCCAGGTCCTGCTCCAGCAGCTGTTCGGCACCGGACGATTCCGCTCGCTGGAACAGAAATTGCTCGAATCCGCGAGTTCGGCGCAGGACGGCGTGCAGTCGGCGCAGCAACAACTCGCCGAAATCCTGCACGCGGCGCGCTTGCAGGCCGAAGAATTCCTCCCGGCGTCGCCGGAGGCGGCGCAGGACGGTCCGACGCCGAACCCGGACGCCGGGCCAGCCGACTTCGAACATCTGCTCGGGGTTCTGGCCGAACGGCAGGCCGAGCTTTCGGCCTCGGCCCAACAGGCGGCGGAAGCCGCGGCCCGGGCTGCGGCGGAACTCGGCGCTGCCGAAAATCTGGCGGCCAGGCATGCCGAATTGGCGGCCGCCGAAGTCGCGGCGGAACTCGTGCAGGCGGGCGAGGCCGATCAGCTGGCCAGGGTCCGCGTACTCGAACAGCACCGGGCCGCGCAGGATCTCAGCCCCGATCTGGACCGGCTGCAGGCGGCCGAGGCGGCCGACGAGCTGGCCCGGCAGGATCAGGCGGCCGCGCAACGGAAACTCGAGGACCGAGGCTCGTGGATTCCCGGCGCGGATGCCCCGGCTGGGCAAGGCCCGACCGCCAGCAGCTTGGAGGCGGCGGCCAAAGCGCTCGCCGCGAGTATCGCGGTGGTCCGGTCCCTGCTGCCGGAAGAAGCCCAATTGCTGCGCCAACAGCGTGAAGCGGAGCAAGCCGCGGCCGAAGCGGAGGCAGCCGGGAAGCGCTTGTCCGCGGCCGAAGAGCTCGGCGACTCGTTGCTGGCAGAACGGGACGCGCTGATCGAGCAGCGGAGCTCGGTTTCGGCCGACGCCGGCTTGCTCGAGTCGCGGAATTCGGCGGCGCAACGGGCGAAAGCCGAGGCGGACGCCGGCGAAGGATTCCGCGGCACCGAAATCCGGCTCCGGGCCCTGGACCTCGAGCTGCGTGCCGCGGAGTCTGCCCAACTGGCATCGAAAGCCGGTTGGCTGGGGCTGATGCAGGCGCGCCTCGAACGGGCGGCAGGGGAGTTGGCCGCTGGACTGGCCGAGGGCGATCCGTGTCCGGTTTGCGGGGCAACCGAGCACCCGGCGCCGTCCGACTTGAAAGGCACGAGTCTGCAGCTGGTGGCGGAGGAGGAACGGGCGCGCGAAGACCACGAGCGGCGCGAATCGGACGTCGCGGTGATCCGGGATTCGGTCAATCAGGCGGCCGCCGAACTGGCTGCTTTCGCCGCCTTGGGCGGTGACCGCGATGCGGACCAGCTGGCCGCCGCGGTGGCGCGGTCCGCGGCGCAGGCGCAGGAATCGGAATCGGCGCAGCAGCAGTTGCTGCAGTACGGCGCGGAACTTGCCAGCTTGGAACCCCGGCTCGAAGCGGCCTTGGCCGCGGCCGCTGAAGCCAGAGCGCAGGTCCAGGAGCAGCGGGCGGCCTGTGCCTCGCTGCAGCGTGCCATCGGAGAACGCCAGAGCAAGGTCGCCGCCTGGCTGGCCGGCCATCAGTCGCTGGCCAGCCGGCTGGCCGAGTTGGCACAGGACGAATCCTTGTTGAGCGCGGCGCTCGGCACCCGGCGATCGGCGGAAACCGCGGCCGCGGAGCTCGCTGCGGCCGAATCGGCGATGGCCCGGAAACTCGCCGGCAGTCCGTTTGGCTCCGTCTCGGAGATCGCCGCCGCGCTGCAGCAGGACGGAGTCTTGGCCGAAGCAGCTGCGGCGAATGCCGCCTTCCAGGACGCCGCCATCCGGGTGCGCCAGCGGCTCGATGCCGAGCCGGTCCGGCAGGCGGCAACCGAGCGCGCGAACGGCGTTTCCGCGCTCGGGCCGGAGGCGCTGCAGGAACTGCGCAGTGCCGTCCAAACGGCCACTACGCAGGCAGAACGAGCCGGCTTGCAGCACCAGCTCTGCGGTCGGAGCCTGGCCGCAGTCCAACGGGCAGCTGCCCGGCATGCCGAATTGGAGCAGCAAACCGCACCGGAACGGGCCCGGGCCGAACTGCTCACCGGGCTGGCCGAGACCGCGCGCGGACTCGGCCAAAACGAGTTCAAAATGCCGCTGAGCGCCTATGTGCTCGCCGCCCGCCTGGAGCAGGTCGCGGAGGCTGCTTCGGAACGGCTCCAGGTGATGAGCGACGGTCGGTATCTGCTCGCGCACACCGACGCTTTGGCCGGCGGCAACAAGAAGTCCGGTCTTGGCCTGGAGGTGGTCGACGGCTGGACCGGGCAAAGCCGGGACACCAGCACGCTTTCCGGCGGGGAATCGTTCATGGCGTCCCTGGCCTTGGCGCTTGGCCTGGCAGATGTGGTGCAACGCGAGTCCGGGGGCATGCGCATCGACACGTTGTTCGTCGACGAAGGTTTCGGAAGCTTGGACGAGGAGTCCTTGGAAATGGTGATGGCCTCGATCGAGGGGCTGCGGGACAGCGGACGCACCGTGGGCCTGGTCAGCCATGTTGCCGAGCTCAAGCTCCGGATTCCGCAGCAATTGCACGTGGTGAAGGGGCGGCAGGGTTCCACGCTGCGGGCGCAGACCTCAGATCGGCTAGAATAGTCGGGTATCCGGGTCGGGTGCATCGGGCGGAGGGACGATGCACGTCTTTTTGGCATACGGATTTCAATGACTGCAGAACCTGCTCTTTCGACGACCCCCGCGGGCGGTCGCTTTTCCCAGCTGATCGGTCTCTCCGGCGGCGGATTCCTTCCCTTGGGCCTTTTCGCCCGTTTGCCGCTGGCGATGCTCACCGTCGGGGTACTGACCTTGCTCACCGCAGTGAGCCAGTCGTATGCCATCGGCGGCTTCGGCGCCGGTGCAGTCGGCATTGGCTCGGCCATGGGCGCACCGCTGCTGGGTTTTCTGGCCGATCGGCTCGGGCAGAAGCCGGTGCTGATCACGGCGGCCTTGGCGAATGCCGCAGCGGTGGCGCTGGTGCTGTTCCTGAGCTATTCGACCGCGGGCAGTCCGGAGGGCTTCACCCCCCAGGCCATGCTCTGGGTGCTGCTTTCGGCTTGGCTGGTCGGCGCAACCTCCCCGCAAGTCGGCCCGTTGGCACGGGTGCGTTGGATGGCCTTGGTCCGGCGTGCGCCCGCGGAGCGGCGTGATGCCGTGCTGGACACTGCACTGTCCTACGAGAGCACCGCAGACGAGTTGACTTTCGTGCTGGGTCCGGCGCTCGTGGGCCTGCTGGCTTCGTTCATCGCACCTTGGCTGCCCTTGGCGCTCGCCGCGAGCCTGACCCTGACCCTGGTGGTCTTGTTCGCGCTGCACCGCACGGTGGATGCGGTGCCGGTGCTGCGCGGCGGAAAGCAGACGCCGGGACTGGCCGAAGCCCCGACTGACCGTTGGCTTTGGCTCACCGTGGCCGTGCCGGTGTTGGGCATGGTCTGCATGGGCACGTTCTTCGGCGCCACCCAGACGTCGCTCAGCGCCTTCGCCGGCGAGGTCGCTGCGGACGCTGGCGGTGCCGAACTGGCCGGCTTGCTGTACGCCGTGATGGGTCTGAGCTCGGCCGCGGCAGCTTTGTCGGTCGCATATTGGCCGCGTAGTTTAGTGCCCCGCTGGCGTTGGGTCGCCGCAGCGGCCCTGATGGCGGCAATGGCCTGGCTGTTGTTGCTGCCGCAGGGCATTTGGCCGATGCTCGTGGTGTTGTTCCTGCTCGGCATTCCAGTGGGTCCGACCATGGTCACGATTTTCACGATCGGCGGCATCGTGGCGCCACGACGCTGGCTGGGCACCGTGATGACCGCGTTGGCCAGCGGGATCGTTGCGGGCACCGCGATCGGTGCCTCGATCGCCGGTTCGCTCGCGCAGAACCAGGGCTACCACCAAGCGTTCATCGTTCCGGTGGTGGCGGCCTTCCTGTTGTTCGTGCTCGGTCTGGTCACCGCGCTGCGGCTGCGCCGGGCTGCTTGAACCGATGCCCGGGGCCGCGGGGCCGGTTCAGCGCAGGGCATTCTCGATGGCGGATGCGGCGTCGCGCAGCCGCTCGCCGATCGTCGCGACCGGGAGCTCGGACCGAATGTAGACCACTGCGATCGCTGCCGGATGCCGGCCGGGCAGAATGATCGGTGCGGCAACCGAATTCAGCCCGGGAATCACCTCGTCGTGGCTGACCGCGTAACCCTCCCGGGCCGCCTGGTGCGACTGGGCGCGGTACGGTTGCCCGGGTGCTGCGAGCTGCCATTCGGCCTCACTGAGCACCGATTGGATCGCCATCCCGGGCGCGCCGAGGGAGAGCGGGTGCCGGGTTCCGGGGCGCTGCGCCACGGTCGGGCCGGTATGCCGTGGTTCGACCGTGACCAGGGTGACGCAGTCCGCCCGGTCCCAGACCCCGATGAAGGCCGTCATGCCGAATTCTTCGGCGATTCGGCTCAGCTCCGGCATCGCGGCGCTTTGCAGGTCATGCGAGACGCTCCGGGCGAGCACCGCGAGTCCGGCGCCCGGGGACACCCGTCCGGCCGCATCGCGGATCACCAACGAATGGTCCTCGAGCGTGCGCAGGATCCGGTAGGCGATCGACCGGTGCACGCCCAGGGCTTCGGAGAGCTCGGCGATGCTCATGGCCCCGGAGGCTTCGGCCAAGATCTCCAGGGCGCGGATGCCCCGGGAGAGGGTTTGCGAGTGCGCTGCGTCGTTGGCGGCCATGAAGCTCCCTTGTGGCGTGGCTCACGAATTGATATAGTTCATTATTAGCACATGATGTTCGATAATAGAACATTCAAAGACGCTCGAATCCATGGACGCAATCGAGGGAGACAGTGTGAACGCACCGGCATCGGACCAGCCCGGGCGCCGTACCCTGCGCCCCCGCGAGCATCATTTCCGGGGTTCGCTCGGTCGATTCGCCACTGGCGTGGCGATCGTGACTTTCGACGGGGCCGGCATCGCCGAAGCGCCCGGCAAGCGGCACGGGCTGACCGTGAATTCCTTCACCTCGGTCTCCATGGACCCGCCTCTGGTGCTGGTTTCGATCGCCCGGAGCACCAAGGCGCACAACGAACTCAAGAATCGGCCTTTCACGGTCAACATCCTGGGCGCCGAACAGCAAGGGCTGGCCATGCACTTCGCCGGACGCCCCGCACACGAGCCGGTCTGGGCGGAAGGGCAGGTCGCACCGCGGCTGGCGAACGTGCTGGCATTCTTCGAATGCAAACCCTGGGCCGAATACGACGGCGGCGACCACACGCTCTACCTCGGTGAAGTGGTCGACTTCGATTACCGCAACGGTGATGCCCTGGCCTTTGCGAACAGCCGGTTCACCACCATTCCAGAAAGCCAACTGGGCGTCGAAGACTTGCTCTGAAGCCGCCGTCGAACATCTCACATCCCCTCCCGAAGAAAGCAGAAGCCATGGGTATCCGTACCGGCCAGCAGTACTTGGACAAGCTGAACGCAATGCGTCCGCACGTGGTCATCGACGGCGAGGTGGTCAGCGAAAACATCGCCGAGCACCCCGCTTTCGCCAATGTAGCGCGCACCTACGCGAAGCTTTTCGACATGCAGCACGATCCGAAGTACCAGGATGCGCTGACCTTCACCTCGCCGAGCACCGGCGACAAGGTCAATGCCTCGTTCCTGATCCCGCGGACCCAGGAAGACCTGGCGCACCGGCGCGCGGCGATCTCCACCTGGGCGGAGTACTCCAACGGCTTCCTGGGCCGCACCGGCGATTACATGAACTCCTCGCTCACCGCGCTCGCCGCGGCGGAGAAGTGGTTCGCGAAAGCCGGCGACGACTCCGGGATCGACTTCGGCGCGAACATCCGGGCCTACTACGAGCACTGCCGGGAAAACGATCTGCTGGCCACGCACACGCTGATTCCGCCGCAGGTGAACCGCTCGGTTTCCGGTTCGGAACAGCTCGGCGGACAGCTCGCCGCGCGGATCATCGAGGAGCGCGAGGACGGCATCGTCATCCACGGCGCGCGGATGCTCGCTACGATTGCGCCGATCGCCGACGAGCTGCTGGTCTTCCCGTCGACGGTGCTGCGCGGAACGCCGGAGGACGCGCCGTATTCCTACGCCTTCGCGATTCCGAACGATGCCGAAGGCGTGCGCTACCTGTGCCGCACCTCGCTCTACAACGGCAAGAGCGTCCATGATGAGCCGCTGGCTTCGCGCTTCGAGGAAATGGACGCCGTGGTGGTGTTCGACAACGTCTTCGTGCCGAAGGAACGCATCTTCATGTTGGGCCACCCGGAGCTGTGCAACGGGTTCTACTCGGAAACCGGGGCCGGCGCGTTGATGACGCACCAGGTGGTTACCCGGACCATCGCCAAGAGCGAATTCTTCCTGGGTTTGGCCTCGGAATTGGCGGCGTCGATCGGCATCGACGGGTTCCAGCACATCCAGGAGGACCTGGCCGAACTGATCCAGACCGTGGAGATCGGCAAAGCCCTGATGCGCGCCTCGGAAGCGGACGCCGCGCTCAGCGAGGACGGCGTGATGCTGCCCAAGTGGTCCAGTCTCAACGCAGCGCGCAACTGGTACCCCAAAGTGGCGCAGCGCTTCCCGCAGATCATCCGGAAATTCTCCGCGAGCGGCTTGATGGCACTGCCGGGTGAGGCGGATGTGAACTCGGACGCGCTGGCGGACATCGAGTTGTACCTGCAGGCCAAGACGCTGACCGGCCCGGAGCGGGTGCGTTTGTTCAAGCTCGCCTACGATGCATCGATTTCCTCGTTCTCCGGTCGCCAAGCGCTCTACGAGTACTTCTTCTTCGGCGATCCGGTGCGGATGGCCGGGGCGCTGGTGAACTCCTACGACCGCGAGCCGGTCCGGGAACGGGTCCGCGAGTTCCTGACCCGCGAGGACTGACCCCCGCCGCCTCCCAACATACGCGCGAACGCACACTTGGTGCGGGAGTTTTCCGAAAACTCCCGCACCAAGTGTGCGTTCGCGCGTGAATTTGCCCGGTTCGCTGACCGCAGGGGCATGGCCTGGGCGCTTCCGGAGTGCTGGACTGGGGGAGACGGAAGGATCCACCATGGCCGAGGCAGTTGCGGACTTGCTGCTCACCAGCGCCCGGATCGACGTGCGCGCCGACGGCTCGCCGCCGGAAACCACGATGGCGGTCGGCGCCGGCAAGGTGCTGGCCTTGGGCCGGGCCGCAGAACAGTTCGTCGGGAATCGGACGGTCCGTCTGGATCTGGCCGGGCAAGCCGTGCTGCCCGGTTTCGTCGACGTGCACAACCACCACTCGTTGGCCGGCCAGGCCGCGCTGTCCGAGGTCCGGGTGGCTTCGGACAGGCCATTGGACGTGCTGCTCGAAGCGGTGCGGGAATTCGCGGTCAAGCGGCCCGAGGCCGACTGGATCGTCGGCGGGAGCTGGTCCAGCAATGACCTGTCCGGACTGAACACCGCCGAGGCCCGACGCCGGCTGGACGCCGCCGCGCCGGGGCGGAAGGTGATGCTCCGGGACGACAGCATCCACAACCGCTGGGTCAGCCCAGCCGCACTGCGCCGGTTGGGCATCGATGCCGGCAGCGCGGATCCGGAGGGCGGGAAGATCCTGCACGCCGGAGACGGCGAACCATCCGGAGTGCTGTTGGAACGCGCAGCGGTGCTCGCCGATCTGGCGATCGCGCAGGACCAGCCGTTCGGCCTGGCGGACCTCGAGCGATTCAGCGCGCACGCCGTCGGGCAGTTGCACAGCCATGGGATCACGGCTTTCCAAGACGGTGCGAGCTCGCTGCAGCAGATGGAGGCACTCGCCAGCCTGGACCGGCAGGGTCGGCTGAAAGCCTGGGTGGTGACTTCGATGCTGGCGAATGATCCATTGTTCGGTGTATCGCCGTTGGGCGAGGGGATCATCGGAGCACGGGAGCAGACCCGCAGTGCGCGCCATCGGCCGGACTTCGTGAAGATCTTCTTGGACGGGGTGCCGCCGGCCGGCACGGCCTGCTTCTTGCAGCCCTATCCGAAATCCCCGGTGCTCCCGGACGGCGGGCAGGGCGAACCGGCCATGGACGGCGCCGAGCTCCGGCGCTGGCTGCGCAGCACTGCCGAGCGGGGCATCGGGGCCAAAGTGCACTGCACCGGCGACGCCGCGGTCCGGACCTTCCTCGATGCGGTCGCGGATGTCCGGGCGGCCGGACTGCACACCGTGCGCTACCAATTGGCGCACGGGCAGTTCATCGATCCGGCAGATCTACCGCGCTTGGCCGAACTCGGCGTGGCCGCGGACATCTCGCCGGGGCTTTGGTACCCCGGACCGCTGACCGGGGTGATCGCCCAGGTGCTGGGCGAGCCCCGCGGCAGCAGACTGCACCCGAACCGGGATCTGCTCGATTCCGGAGCGCTGCTCGGCGTCGGATCGGATTGGCAATCGGAGTTCGAACCGAATGTCTTCCAGGCGGTTTACGGGCTGGTCACCCGGCAGGATCCGCAGCGCCGGACACCGGGTTCACTCTGGCCGGAACAAGCGATCAGCCTGCATGAGGCGCTGGCCGCGGTCACCGGCGACGCCGCCCGGATCTGTGGCCTGGACGACGTCACCGGGGCCCTGTCGCCTGGCCGGTCCGCGGATTTCGTGGTGCTGGCATCGAGTCCCTACGAACTGCCGGTCGAGGCATTGCCGGATCTGCAGGTGGCGCAGACCTGGTTCGCCGGGGAGCAGGTCTTCGAGCGTCGCTGAACCCGAGCGATCGCCCGGACCGCCGGCGTCAGGCCTTCAGCGCCGCGTCGGCAACCCGCAGGCCCACCCCGCGGGGCTCTTTCACGAAGGACAAGCCGACCAGCGAAATCAGGCAGAGCACGATCATGTAGACCGCGATGCTGCCGGACCACTTGGTGTTGTCCAGGAGCCATTGCGAGAGCAGCGGAGCGAAGGCGCCGCCGAGGATCGCGCCCAAGGCGTAACCGATGGAGACTCCGGAATAGCGCACCTGCACCGGGAACATCTCGGCGTACAGCGCGGACATCGGCCCGTAGGACAGCCCCAAGCCGAAGCCCATCACCACCACCGCGATCAGGAACAACCAGATATTCGTGCTGTCGATGAGCAAGAACATCGGCAGCATCCAGACGATCAATGCGAGGTAGCCGATCTGGAACGTGCGCACCCGGCCGATCCGGTCCGAGAGCGCCCCGCCGTAGAGCGAGAACACCAACCAGCTGAGCGCGCCGACCATGACGATCGGCAACACCGTGCCGGTGGGCATCTTCAGGGTCTTGGTGGCGTAGGAAGAGAAGAAAGCGATCAGCAGGTAGCCCACCGCATTGTTGCCGATGAAGATCAGAGCGGTGAGGATGACTTCTTTGGTGTTCTTCCGGAACAACTGCACCAGCGGGGCCGAGGACTCGCGTTTGCGCTCGGCGAGCTCTTTGAACACCGGGCTCTCCGCCACGGTCCGGCGGATCACGTAGCCCACCACGATCAGCAGCACAGAGACCAGGAACGGAATCCGCCAGCCCCAGGCCAGGTACTGTTCGGCGCCCAGGACCGCATTGAGCACGAAGATCACCGACGAGGCCAGAATCAGACCCACCGGAACCCCGATTTGCGGGTACGCGCCCCACCGCCCGCGCCGGGCCGTCGGTGCGTGTTCCACCGCCATCAATGCGGCACCGCCCCACTCGCCGCCCGCGGAGAAGCCCTGCAGAATCCGCAACAAAGTCAACAGCAGCGGAGCCCAGATCCCGATCTGCACGAAGGTCGGCAACACCCCGATCAGGGCAGTGGCCGTGCCCATCATGATCAAGGTGAGCACGAGCATCGCCTTGCGGCCGATCCGATCGCCCAGATGCCCGGCCACGATCGCGCCGAGCGGGCGGAACAGGAACGAGATGCCCACCGAGGCCCAAGCGAACAACTGGGCCACCGGCGAGTTGGCCGGCCCGAGCGGGGCGAAGTACAGCTGGGCGAAAACCAGACCTGCGGCCTGGGCATAGATGAAGAAGTCGTACCACTCGATGGTGGTGCCGACCAGCGTCCCGGCAAGGACCTTGCGGTCTTCGCCGGACATCTTCTTGCGAGCGATTGCGGTATTGCTCATCCGAACTCCTTCGTCCGTGGCTCTAACATTGGTTGGCACGAAGGCCGGATGGAGGGCTGCGGTGTGGTGGGCACCGCGATGGGCCCCTGGCTAAAGTTGCTTGCCGAGTTTGAAGCCTTTTTCTTCGCCGGGCTCCCGGGTGTAGGAGAAACCGTCGGCCCCCACCGTCACGGCCAGCTCCGACTTGTCTTCCCGAGCCGTGATCGGCTGCGGATTGCCATCGAGGTCCAGCACGGGCGAGGCCTCGGTGTACCAGCTCGGCACCACGGGGTTGCCCCACCAGTCCCGGCGCTGGTTGTCGTGCACATCCCAGGTGACCGTCGGGTTGTCCGGGTCGCCGGTGTAGTAATCCTGCGTGTAGATCTCCACCCGGTGCCCGTCGGGGTCCAGGATGTAGAGGTAGAACGCGTTGGAGACGCCGTGCCGCCCGGGACCGCGTTCGATCCGGTCGGAGATCCGCAGCGCGCCCATTTTGTCGCAGATCTGGATGATGTTGTGCTTCTCGTGGGTGGAGAAGGCGATATGGTGCAGCCGCGGTCCGTCGCCGCCGGTCAACGCGGTATCGTGCACGGTCTGCTTGCGGTACATCCAGGCGGCGTAGGTGACGCCGTCGGAATCCTTGATGTCTTCGGAGACCTTGAAACCCAAGTCCTCGAGGTAGGCCCGGCCTTTCGGCACGTCCGGCGTGACTTGGTTGAAGTGGTCCAACCGGACCAGTTCACCCGCGTTGTACAAGTCGTAGCGCTGGGTGAGCCGCTCGACGTGCTCGGTGTCGTAGAAGAATTCGTACGGGAAGCCCAGCGGGTCTTCCACCCGGACCGAGTCGCCGATGCCCTTGGTGAAGCCGGTACGACGGCGTTCCGTGCGGCAGCCGCGCTCGGCGTACCAGGCCTCGGCCTTGTCCACGTCTTCCGGGGTACGCACCCGGTAGGCGAAAGCGGCGGCAGCCGCCACCGGTCCTTTGCGCAGGACCAGGTTGTGGTGGATGAATTCCTCGAAGGAACGGAGGTAGATCACCTCATCGTCTTCCTCGGTGACGTGCAGGCCCAGCACATCGACGTAAAACGCCCTCGACGCGGCCAGATCGGTGACGACCAGGTCGAGGTAGGCGCAGCGGACGATGTTCGGGGCCTCAGCTTGGAACTCCTGGGCGCGGTCGACGGGGGTGCTCATTTGCTGGCTCCAAATTTCGGCGTGTGCACGGCGCCGAGCGTGATGTGCACGGCTTGCTGGTCGGTGTAGAAATCGATTGAACGGTAGCCGCCCTCGTGGCCGAGGCCGGAAGCTTTAACCCCGCCGAACGGGGTCCGCAGGTCTCGGACATTGTGCGAGTTGAGCCAGACCATGCCGGCTTCGGTACGCTGCGCGAAGTTGTGCGCCCGGGTCAGGTCCCGGGTCCAGATGTACGCGGCCAGGCCGTATTTCACGCCGTTCGCCAACTGGAGCGCCTCTTCATCGGTGTCGAAAGGCGTGATCGCCACCACCGGACCGAAGATCTCCTCTTGGAAGATCCGCGCGCTGGGTGCGACGTCGGCGAAAACCGTGGGGGAGACGTAGCTGCCGTTCTCTTGACCCGCGGGCAGATCGTCCGGCCGCCCGCCACCGGCCAGCAGCCGGCCTTCGTTCTTGCCGATTTCCACATAGGACATCACCTTGGCGTAGTGCTCCGGGTGCACCAATGCGCCGACCTCGGTGGCCGGATCGTGCGGATCGCCCACCACGATGTTCTTGGCCCGGGCCGCATAGCGCTCGCAGAACTCGTCGTACACGCTGCGGTGCACCAGGATCCGGGATCCCGCGGTGCAGCGCTCGCCGTTGAGCGAGAACACGCCGAACAAAGTGGAATCGATCGCGGCGTCCAGGTCCGCATCCTCGAAGATCACTGCGGGCGACTTACCGCCGAGCTCCATGGACAGGCCCTTGAGGTGCTCGGCGGCGTTCCGGAAGATGGTCTGCCCGGTGGTGGTCTCGCCGGTGAAGGAGATCAGCGGCACATCCGGGTGCTTCACCAAGGCGTCGCCGGCTGCTTCGCCGAGGCCGTTGACCAAATTGAACACACCGTCGGGCAGGCCGGCGTCTTTGAAGATCGTCGCCCAGAGCGAGGCCGAAAGCGGGGTGAATTCGGCCGGTTTGAGCACCACGCAGTTGCCGGTGGCCAGCGCGGGTGCCAGTTTCCAGGATTCCAGCATGAACGGGGTGTTCCACGGCGTGATCAGGCCGGCGACGCCGATCGGTCTACGGTTCACGTAGTTGATCTGCAGACCGGGGACCTTCATGGCGTCGTCGAACTGGGCCACGATCAGGTCTGCGAAGAACCGGAAGTTCTCCGCCGCGCGCTGCGCCTGACCACGGGCCTGCTTGATCGGCAGGCCGGTGTCGAAGGTTTCCAGCTCGGCGAGCCGGTCCTCCTGAGCCTCCACGGCGTCGGCGATCCGGTTCAACACCCGGGCGCGTTCCCGGGCTTTCATCCGAGGCCAGGGGCCGTTGACGAATGCTTCACGCGCTGCGGCGACTGCGGCGTCGATGTCTTCCTTCTGCCCGGCCGCAGCTGTGGTGTACGTGGTGTTGGACACCGGGTCGAGCACCTCGAACGTGGCGCCGTTGATCGAATCGACGAACTCGCCGTTGATGTAGTGCTGGATTTTGGCCGGCAGATTCTCCGGGATGTAGTGCTGGCTCATGCGGTCACCTCAGTAGCGTCGACTGGCGTCAGGTAGTCCTTGCCGGCGTCGAGCAAGGCATTGATCTTCACCAATCCGCCCTCGGTCGGGTGGATCAGCGGCGGGCGCACGTAGTCTGAGGAGATCAAACCGCGCTGCGCCATGAGCCATTTGGCCGGCGCCGGATTGGTTTCCGCGAAGAGCAGGTCGACCAACGGATGCACGCCGTAGTGGATGCGCTGCGCGGTCTCCAGATCGCCCGCGATCCAGGCGTTGTACATGTCCGCGGAGGCTTTGGGCGCGATGTTGGCCAGTGCGGAGATGAATCCGACGCCGCCGAGCGCCATGAGCGGCAGGCAGAGCAACTCCAGCCCGCTCCAGACCAGCAGATCCTTGCCCGCCACGTGGAGCACCCGGGAAAAGTGCTCGAAGTCCTTGGTGGTTTCCTTGATGCCCACAATGTTCTCGAAATCGCGGAACAAGCGGCCGACGGTTTCCGGGGCGATGTCGACGGCGGTGCGCGAGGGCACGTTGTAGATGATGAACGGCATGCTCGGGAATTCCCGGGCGATCGTGGCGTACCACTGGTAGAGGGCTTCCTGCGTGGGCCGGGCGTAGTACGGCGTGATGATCATCGAGGCGTCGACGCCGGCGTCGAATGCGGCTTGGGTCAACTCGAGGGTCTCCGGCAGCTGCGCGGTGCCGGTTCCAGCCAGGAACGGCACCCGGTCGCCGACGGCGGCGGCCACGGTGCGGATCGCTTCGGCGCGTTCTTCGACGGACTGCGCACCGGGTTCCCCGGTGGAACCGCCGATGGTGACGCCGTGCGAGCCCGAGGTGATCTGCCACTCGACCATACGGCACAGCGAATCGTGGTCCACCGCACCTGAGTCGCGGAACGGGGTGAACATCGCGGCAAAGGATCCGCGTAAATGTGTCGCCGGATCGGAACGGAATTTCATGGTTCTCCCTATGCGGATTTTTGTTGGCTGAGATAGGCGTCGAGGGTGGCGGAGCGGTGTGCCCGGGCGGCGGCCTCGACCACGTCCGGGGCTGCGCGCGATTCAATGAGCCGAAGCAGCTCTTCGTGTTCGGCGACCGACTGTGCGGCGCGCCCGGGGATGAAGTTGAAGGTCGAGGTGCGCAGTGCGTTGAGCCGGTTCCAGCCGCGGTGCACCAGATCCAGAAGGTGCGGGTTGGGGCAGGACCGGTACAGCACTTCGTGGAAGTCGTGGTTGAGCGAGGTGAAGCGCACCGGATCGAATTGCGCCAGGCAGTCCTTCATCGCCGCGTTGATCCGTTGCGCCTCGGCCAGGTCCACCGCGCCGAGCGCGGGCAGGGAGAGTGCCGTCGCGGCACTTTCCACGATGCTCAGGGTCTGCATCGTGTACAGGTATTCCGTGGGGTCGATGCCGGCCACCGTGGCGCCGACATTCCGTTCGAAAGTGAGCAGCTTCTCGGCTTCGAGCCGCCGGATCGCTTCGCGTACCGGGACGACGCTGACCGCGAGGTCCTCGGCGATCCGGGACAGCACCAGCCGGTGCCCGGGAGCATATTCGCCGGAGAGGATGCGGTTTCGGATCGAGTTGTAGGCGAGTTCGGACTTGCTGGTTGCCCCGGTTTCGACGCTCATCGCTGCAGTGGGTTTTCCTGGGCCCACACCGCGTATTTTTCTTTCCAACCGGCGTTCATCGGGTACAGCCCGTCCACTGCGTGGCCTTCCCGCACCATTTGCGCGATGAAGCTCTCCTCGTGTTCTTGCTGCAAGGAGTCGTCGGCCAATTCGGCGGCCAGAGCCGGCGGGATGACCAGGATGCCGTCGTCGTCGGCCACGATGATGTCACCGGGCTGCACTGCGGCGCCGCCGCAGCCGACGGTCTCATCGACCGCCCACGGCACGTGTTTGCGGCCCAGCACCGCCGGATGCGGATTGGCTGCGAAGACCGGCAGCTCCAGCTCGGCGACCGCGGTGTAGTCACGCACACCGCCGTCGGAAATGATCGCCGCCGCACCATTGTGCATGGCCCGCAAGGCAAGGATGTCGCCGAGGGTTCCGGTGCCTTTTTCGCCGCGGGCCTCCATGACCAGCACTTCGCCTTCGTTGAGCGAGTCGATGGCCCGTTTCTGCGCGTTGTAGCCGCCGCCGAACTCCTTGAACAGGTCTTCCCGGTTCGGGATGTAGCGCAAGGTCCGTGCGGTTCCGACGACCTTTTCACCCGGTCGAGTGGCGGAGAGGCCGTCGATCGAGACGTTGTTGAATCCGCGTTTGCGCAACTGCGAGCTCAGCGTGGCGGTGGCGACCCGGGCCAGTTTGGCCTTGAGCTCCGGGGTCAGAGCGGGTTCCGGCACCGCGGCCGGCGTTCCCCAGGCCTCGGCGCGTTGCAAATCGTCGGCCTGGGGCCGGGCACCGTAGTCGGCCAACGGAGCGGTGCCTTCAGTCACCTCGGTGCGCAGCTTGCCGGTGGACGTGCCGCCGGCAAAAACTTCGATTTCGACGACGTCGCCGGGCACCGCGACCGAAGCGCCGGCAGGCGTGCCGGTGAGGATGACATCGCCCGGTTCCAGGGTGATCAGCTGGCTCAAGTCCGCGATCAGCTGGCTGAACGGGAAGAGCAAATCCGCAGTGTCGTCGTCCTGCACCAGTTCGCCGTTGCACCAGGTCTGGATGCGCAATCCGGCGGGGTCGACCTCGGCAGCGGCGATCAATCCCGGACCGATCGGAGTGAAGCCGTCACCGCCTTTGGAACGGAGATTGGAGCCTTTGTCCGCGTAGCGCAGATCGTAGACGCCGAGGTCATTGCTGGCGGTTACCCATTGCACGTGCGGCCAGGCTTCGGCGGGGGAGACGCGGCGGGCTGCGGTGCCGATGATGAGCGCGATTTCACCTTCGAAACCGAGCAGTTCGCAGCCCTGCGGACGTTCGACCAGGCCACTGGTGCTGAGCGAGCTCGACGGTTTGAGGAAGTATGAGGGGAGTTTCGGGGTACGCCCGCGTTGTGCCGCGCGGGACGGGTAGTTGATGTGCACTGCGATGACTTTGCCCGCTGTGCCGATCACGTCGTCGATCATTCGATTGCCCGAACCCACAGCAGTGCTCCTCAGTTCAGATGAATAAGATATCAAATCGTATACGATCAGCCTAGGACGTGGTGCGCGTCACGTCAAGGAGATTTTGGCTCGCCGAGCGTTGACTTGTGGTTGGATTCAACCCGGCAAAGCCGCCATAGGTCAACGCTCGGCGCGGTGGTCTTTCAGAACCAGAGTCGCAACCTGAACCGGAACTTGTCACCAACTGCTTGTTCTAGTTCGTCGCGGAGCCGGAAGCCTTCCAGATCGAAGTGCCTGCGCAATTCCTCCGATCCGAACAGTCCGGTTCCATGATCCGCATGCTCGTTGAAGAAATGAGCCCATCCTTTGAGATCTTTGTAGAGCTGCGCTGGCAGCAGCCCCGGCCAATCGGGCTCTTTCTCCCAGAAGATCGTGGACATCGGCCAAGTGTAGCCGTAATCCACACTCAACTCGATTTCGGGACGAGGGTCGTCAAGCATGCTTGATTATCGCAAAATAGAGGATGCCGAGTGGCCGGATCTGCAGGCCAAAACTGGGTTTTGACCTGCAGATCCGGCCACTCAACGAGTGATCAGGCGGCGTGTGCGGGCTGTCGAAGCTGCAACTCGAAGAGCGCCTCGCCGCATTCGGCGGCAGTCGGTCGTTGGGCGGCGCCGCGTGCCGTCATCGCAGTGAGCAGTTGCCGCCAATCGGTGTCGATCCACTCCGGTATCGACGGGTCATGGAGCAGTCGGGCGATCGAAGCCTCCAAAGCCGATCCCGGGAATACTTTGGCCCCGGTGAGGCACTCCAGAAGCACCAGGCCCAGGGAGTAGATGTCCGCACTGGCGTGGACTGGTTCGCCCAGCGCCTGTTCCGGGCTGAGGTAGCTCGCGGTGCCGATGGTCACCCCGGGGATCGTGGCTTCGGCACCGTCGTGCAGCCTGGAGACTCCGAAGTCGCAGAGCTTGGGCAATCCGGAGCCGCCCATCAGGATGTTCGCCGGCTTCACGTCCCGATGCACGACGCCGTCCGAATGCACCGCGTCGAGGCCCTGGGCCAGTGCCCAGCCGAGGCGGGCAGTTTTGGCCGGGGTGAATCCGCCAGGATGCCGCGCCAGCAGGGTGCGCAGGTCGCAACCGTCGATGAATTCCATCACCAGGAACGGGCGGGTGCCTTCGAATTCGTCGTCCCAGCTGCCCGAATCCAGAATGCCGACCAGGAACGGATGCTGCAGCCGGCACAGGATCGCCAGTTCGGATTCCCAACTGGTGGGTCCGGGGGAGAAGATCTTGACCGCCACGTTGCGTTTGAGCCGCAGGTCTTCGGCTCGGAAGACCGCGGCGCAGGCTCCGATGCCGATCCGTTCGGCCAGTCGGTAGCGGTCTAGTAGTAAGCGCTCACGCGCGGGGTCAGCAAAATTGCGGTCCATTGCGTTCCTCAAAATGAGTGGGAAGTGAACACATGTGGCTTTGCGCTTCAGTTTAAACCCGCAAAGGCCGACGACGGCGGAAACGCACCAGTCTTGGCGCGTCGCCGCCGTCGTCGGCTTGTTTTTAGACTCCTGCCGGGTCGCTGGCGTGCCAGAGCCCGGTGCTTGCCGCTGCGTTGGCATACTCGGCGAAGCTCCGCGTCGGCCGGCCCAGGATTGCGGCGAGATCTTCACTTACCTCGGCATTTCGGCCGTCGAAAATGCTGCTAAGCATCTCGGCCAAAGGCACTGCATCTTCGGCCGGTATGCCCGCAATCGCCAAATCTGCGACGAACTCGGCGACATCGCTTGCGTGGTAACTGATTTCGCGGCCGGTAGCCGCAGAAAGTCGTTGCGCCATCTGCGCGAAGCTCAGTGATTCCGGTCCGGTGAGCTCGTAGGTCCGGCCCGCATGGCCGTCTTCGGTGAGGACATTCACTGCGGCGTCGGCAAAGTCGTCCAAATCGATGGTCGGTTCGTGCACCTCGCCAGCGGGCAAGAGCAACCGGCCGCGCTGGATTGGGCCGAGCAGCACATGTTCGCTGAAATTCTGCGCAAACCAGGACGCTTGAAGAATTGTCCACTCTGAGATGTTCGACTGGACTGCCTTTATTGCACGTTCCGCGCCTGCTTCGCCGCGCCCGGTGAGCAGGACTGCATGTCGCACGCCCGCGGCGGCTGCTGCGGCGGTGAATTCACCGATCAATTCAGCGGCGCCGGGGGCAGCCAAATCTGGCGCATAACAAAGGTAGACAGCGTCAATTCCGTTCAATGCAGCGGGCCAGCTGAGTCGATCATGCCAGTCAAAACGAGGGTCGCCGATTCTGGATCCGGCGCGATATGCAACGCCGCGTGCTGCCAGCCGGTCGACAATTCGGCTGCCGGTTCGTCCGGTCGCGCCGGTGACGAGGACTTTTCTGGGCTTTTCTCTTGAGGTCATGAAGGTAGTCAATCTAAGATCATTCAGACGAAACATGGTCCAGAGTCTGTAGGGCATACGTTATCGTCTAATTCGATTTATGCTTAGGCCATGGATCCTTGGAGCTATTACCTGGATGGACCCCGTGCACGGCACGCCTTCACAAGAAGGATAGTGATGGACCCGCCGTGGGGCCTCGACGTCCAAGACCAGGCAGCACTGACTCTCATGTTGCTGCTCGAGGGTTCAGCATGGATCGAAGCCGACGGCGCCTTGATGCACTTGGACGCTGGCTCAGTGGCGATTGTTCGGGGTCCAGATGCTTATCGGGTGCTGGACCGACCCGATGCCGAGTCGTCGGTGCGGATCAACTCGGATCAGGGTTGCACTACGGTAGGCGGCGACAGCGTCGAAGTCAGCATGGCGCTCGGTGTCTCAACCTGGGGAAACAGCCTACACGGGCAAACCAGCATGCTTATCGGTACCTACGACGCCGAGGGCGCGGTGGGAGCATGGGTGACCGCAGTGCTGCCACGCTTAGCCGTAGTGTCTCCGGACCACGCAGATGACCGGCTGAAATCATTGGCGATGTTGCTGGACTGCGAATTGGGCCAGCAACAGCAAGGCAAGACCGGCGCGTTGGACCGGTTGCTGGATTTGCTGCTGTTGCACGTGGTGCGGCGTTGGTCCGAAGCTGCCCACCAAGGCGGGCCGAATTGGTCCGATGCGCACCGGGACCCGCTGGTCGCGCAAGCGCTGAGCCTGATTCACGAAGCGCCAGCTGCATCCTGGACGGTGGCCGAGCTGGCTCGACGCTGTTTTGTCTCGCGCGCCACTTTGGCTGCCCGATTCAAGGCTGCGGTAGGGGTCGCGCCGATGTCGTATCTCAGCCAATGGCGGCTCACCCTTGCCAGCGAACGGCTCACTGCAGAACAAACCACAGCAGCCACAATCGCCAGGGATCTAGGATTTTCCAGTCCGTTCGCCTTCAGCACCGCATTCAAAAAAGCCTACG